>JANYLK010000166.1 GCA_025357875.1 Granulicella sp. | reverse complement strand
GATTCCGTGGCGGGCGTGCTGGAAGTCGGCGGTGGCGATGAGGACGGCGTCGACGTCTTTGCGCGCGTAGAGTTCCTCATTGTTGCGGACGATGTCGACCTTGCTGCCGCTTAGCTTTTCGACTTGCGCGGCTCCCTTTTCGCGGGCTAGCTTCCAGATATCGGAGACGGCAACGAGTTCGAAGTTCATGGCCTTCTGACTGGAGACGAAGGCGGGAACGTCTCCGCCCAACATGCGATCGCCGCAGCCGATGATGCCGACGCGGACACGATCGTTGGCGCCAACAATTTTGGCATAGCTCTGCGCGGTCTGGGTGGCGGCGAAAGCCAGGGCTGCACCGCTAAGTTTTACGAAGTCTCTACGGTTGGTATCGAGTGTCGGCATCATGGTCTCCAAAATTTGTACGCGGCCTAAGTTAGGGTAAAGTTGACGGCGTGCGCAAGTCTACAAGGTTGGAGAATGTTGCGCAAAATGGCGGATGGGTTTTACCCAGCTTAGATGACGCAGTTAACCGTTTAGCGCACGGTGACGTCCCAGATTTTTGACATGCGGGATTTGCCAGCGGGACCTTCGATGTTGAGCACGACGACATACTGGTTGGCGGCGATGTAGCTGTGGATTGGAGATTGTTCGGTCGAGGTGGTGCCGTCGCCGAAGTCCCATTTCCAGGATGTTATCTGGCCTTCGGAGTCGTCCTGGAAGGCGACCAGGCGGCGCTTCATGTCGACCACTTTGAAGCTCCACTTCGCTTCGATGGGCTTGCGAAGCTGGGGCTCGAGGGGCATCAGGCGGAACTCACGCAGGTAAGTCGAATTGCCGTACATGGTGTGTTCCGGGGAGAGGTTCCAGAAGCCATTGTTCTTCTTGTCGGGCGATCCGTCGTAGTCGATCACAGCCCATGAGAGGCCGATCATCTTGTTCTCGTAGAGCTCTGATTCGACCGCTCGCTGCGGGCCTTCGCAGCCAGCGTAGTCGAACGGCGTGATGTAGAACTCAAGCACATACTTGCCGGATTCACCGGGCCTGAAGTGGTAGGTCTGCGCGTGGTTGGCGTAGGGAAGCTCCTTGTCCCACGGCTGACATCCCCAGGCCATGGCCCAATCTTTGCCCTCGGACGGAGTGAAGATGTGATAGTTCTGCGCCTGCACGCCGTGCATGGAGAAGTGCGCGTCCCACTCGTTCTGGTCGGGGTTGTTGCGGAAGCGTGGGATCAGCGGGCCTCCTGAGCGGTCACCATCGACGACAATCTCGAAGGTGTCGTTGTGCAGGCCGGGGTCGGCAAAGTCCCAGTAGTTATCGTAGGCCTCGTAGAGAAAGTAGAGGCGATTGAGGCCTTTAATCCACCCGACTTTGACGTGGATATCGAGGTCCTTGGGGTCGGGCCTGGCGTGGATGTGCTGATCGTCGTGCATGTCGGCGAGCGTGATGACGTAGCTGTCCGGAACCATGGCCCAGTCGTCGTCCTTGCCGTCGATGCGGGGGATCATGTTGGCGGGGAATTGGAAGACTTTGAAGCTCGGTAGGGTTGGCGCTGTGGCGGGAATCATGTTGTCGGCGGTAGGAGGAGTCGGGACGGGAAGCGGGGATTGGGCGGAGATAGATATTTGGCTTGCGGCGAGGATGGTAGCGAGCGTCAAGGCAGACCTAGTCCCAGCGGCTAAAGCCCATTTCCTCGATGGAGGTTTAACGTCCTGGTTAAAGCCCGGACCTATCTCAGAAGCCAAAGTGGGCGATTTAGTTGGTTTCTTCATGAGATGGAGACTGCCTTTGCCAGGGACGGGTGCGCTGAGCTGCCCGGCTCTCCTTCAATCTTCAGGCCTGTCGTGTCCTTCGCCTCGACTGCGTAGGTGAAGGAGTCGGGCGCGTTCGGTCCCCATGCGACCTTGCAGTTGCGCAGCGTCACGTTGTCGGCGTGTTCGATGGAGAAGCCGGGTGTGTCGTGTTGCTCAATCGTTGGGATGGCGGTGGTGGGCCGATTATCATAGAGCGCACCTCTGTAATGCGTGGTGCGGTCGAGCGTTACCGAAACGCGATCGAGCGTGACGTCATGAATGCGCGACTGGGCGCTTCCGCCGATGCGGACGGAGTTCTCCGCGTGTCCTGTCACGTTCTGTACGTTGACGTGATGGAGCGTACCCGGCTTGCTGGTTGGAGTGCGCGGGATCGCGGTGAAGGAGATGGCTTCGCCGCGGCCCCACCATGGATCAGAGAAGTAGCGCGAGTTGAATGTAATGTCGCGATAGTCGATGTTGTAGATGTTGCCCTCGTCGCGGAGTTGGATACAGAGACCGCGAGACGCAGTCTTGATCTGGCAGCGCTGGAAGCGGATGTCGTGGATGTCAGAGGTGGTTTCGGTGCCGATCTTCAGGCCTGCATCCTGGGTTTCGATGACGCAATCGTGCACGTAGATGTTGGCGCATTCGCCGTAGTCGATTGGCTGGCGACTGCATTTGATCACGATTCCGTCGTCGCCGCAGACCAGGTTGCAGTTGCGAATCTCCACGTTGCGGGAGTGGTCGGGATCGATGCCATCGCAGTTGGGAACGTCGAGCAGGTTGCGCACTTTGACGTTGTCGACAAGTACACGGTCGCAGCCGAGCATATGCAAGCCCCAGTTAGGTGCTTCGGCGAAGGTAATGTCGCGAACTTCTAGATCCTTGCAACCGGTGAGGACAAACATCTTGGGACGGAAGTCGCCGGGAAGCCACCACTCGTTGGCCTTGTCGTAGCGGGTCATGAACTCGCGAGCCCGGCCTTGGATAGTGCCGGTGCCGGAGATTTTCAGTCCCTGCGCGTGGTTGGCCAGGATTACGGCCCCGAGGGCGGCGGCCATGGTGTCTCCGTTTTGAGAGCTGGGGAAACCTCCGCGATAGTCTTCGCGGCGCGTGCTGATGAGTAGCTCGGCATCGTCGGCGAGATGGAAGTCGATCGAGCCTTTGAGTTCGATTGTCCCGAGGAGATATTTGTGACGACCCCGTACAAGTACCTGCGATTTGCCCGTGTAGGCCGCCGCCTCGTCGATAGCGCGTTGGAAGGCAGCGGTGTCGAGCGTCTTGCCGTCGCCGGTTGCGCCATATTTCAGTACGTCGAATATTTTTGTTTGGGGGCTTAGAGTCTGGAACGCGAACCCGCGCAAGGGAGCCAGCGCTGCGATACCGGCAAAAGCGGCCCCGGCCTGCAGGACCTTGCGACGCGTTGGGATTCGTAAATCTTGCTCTTGAGATCGATTCAACGACAGTCTCCCGCCCAGAATGCGGGCTCGGCCACCACTCTACTATAGGAAGAGGGTGGGCGTAGAGTGCGGCTTTACGCGGTGGAGTGGAAGATGCCTTGACCGAGGCGTGAATCGTCGTCTATCGTCGTCTGCGGCCTGCAAATAGTTCCCCTATCGGATTCGTCCCGCATTCGATGGAGGCTTACGGCAGAGCATTCGGTTTCGATGCACCTGAGGTTTCGATGAATTTGACGAAGACCCGCCCTTTCCTGGCATTTCTGTGCGCGACGCTATATTTTGCCGGTTTCGCTGCGGCCGAGGTGAAGCCCTCGAACTTGTTCAGCGACCATATGGTGTTGCAGAGCGGGATAGTAGTTCCGGTCTGGGGGACGGCCGATCCTGCTGAGAAGGTGTCGGTCAGCTTGAACGGACAAACGAAGGTCGCGGTTGCGGATGCTAGCGGCAAGTGGACGGTTCGTCTGCTGAAGTTGAAGGCTGGCGGACCATTCGAGATGACGATTGCGGGGAGTGCTGGCGAAGCTCCGATCGTGGTGAAGGATGTGCTGGTGGGCGAGGTGTGGCTTGCTTCCGGCCAGTCGAACATGCAGTTTACGGTGTCGAAGGTGCATGCTTCGTATGCCGGAATGCTGGACGAAGCGAAGGAGATTGCGGCGGCGAATTATCCCCAGGTGCGTATGTTTACCGTCAAACCGACGACGACGTATGCGCCGCAGACGGAGGTGCCGGGCGTGTGGCAGGTGTGCACTCCGGCGGTGGTTGGCGATTGGTCGGCGGTGGGGTATTTGTTCGCGCGCAATCTGAATATGTCACTTAAACTGCCGGTCGGCATTTTGCTCTCGGCCTACGGAGCCAGTACCGCAGAAGCTTGGATTCCGCGCGAGGCACTCGTCTCCGATCCGCTGCTGAAGCCCATGGTGGACAAGCTCGATGCGCGCTACAACTACTTCAAGGAACATCCCGGATCTACTGATGCTGGCGTACCACCTGAGCCGATGATGCTGAACGCGCGACTGCCGAGGGCGGGCGCGCCAACCGCACCGCTGCGCGATCCTTCGCGCAATCAGCATCAGCCGACGGTGCTCTACAACGCGATGATCAATACGATTGTGCCTTACGCGATTCGAGGCGCGATCTGGTATCAGGGCGAATCGATCGGTGGAGGGCCGCAGGGCCTGATGATGTATGGGCATGTGATGGAGACTCTGATCACGCAGTGGCGCAAGCTTTGGGGAGAAGGGGACTTCCCGTTCTTCGAGGTACAACTGCCTGCGCTGAAGAACGTCAGCAACAATCCGCTGGTGCGCGAACAGCAGGCCAGGATTCTCTCGCTGCCGAATACTGGGATGGCGGTCACGGTCGACATTGGCGACCCGGCGAATGTCCATCCGAAGAATAAGGAGCCGGTGGGCTATCGGCTTGAAGTGCTCGCGCTGGCGAAGGTGTATGGGCACAAAGGCATGGAATTTTCAGGGCCGATGTACGCTTCGAATAAGGTCGAGGGCGGTGCGATTCGGGTGAAGTTTACGCACGCCGGAGGTCTGATGGCGAAGGGTGGTCCACTCAACTGGTTCCAGATTGCGGGGGCGGATCAGAAGTTCGTGGATGCCGACGCTAAGATCGCGGGCGACACAGTTGTCGTCAGCAGCCTTCAGGTAAATGCGCCTGTTGCTGTTCGATATGCCTGGGACAACTATCCTGACACAGCGAATCTGTATAACGCGTCGGGTCTGCCTGCAGGGCCGTTCCGGACTGATGATTGGGATGCGATGGCGGCTGTCTCGGCGCAATTTTCGATCAAGTAATTCTTTGCACGGACCGAAATATCAAGCCTGAAAAGTAAGAGGGAGGAGCGTGATTTCTCCTCCCTTTTGCCTGTGTGAGTCTAGCGCGGAGTTCGTGAGTAGGGCTGTCCGTGGCGTTGAACCCTGGTGGGATCGAAGCTGGTGGTCGCGCCCGTATCCCAGGTTGCTCCTAGAGGAACGAGCACGTTGTCCACGGTTCGGCCGGTAATCTCGCCGGTGCGGACTTCGACTCGGTTAGGGTCAATGCCCTTCTCGTCGGTCAGATACTGCTTGACGTTGAGCGTGCGCTCGGCGGCTGCATCCGGTTTCTCGTTGGGGTCGTGTTTGCCGACGACCACCAGCACGGCATCGGACTCGCGATTCAACTCGAGCGCGATGTCATCGAGACATCCCTTGGCCTCATTATCCACGCGCACGGGGCGCCTCCTATCGCGTTCGAATGAAATGCTGCACAGAGTATGTGCAACGGGCGCGGGCGGAACAGGTGGTGGTGGCGGCGCGGCGACGGTGACGGACGTTGTCGCGGAGGCGGATTTGCCGAGGTCGTCGACAACGTTGCAGGTGATGTTGACGACGCCAGTGCCAACGCCGGCCGCGGCAAGTGTTCCGGTGGTGCCAGCTCCGGTGATCTGGCCAGCGGTGGTGGCGTAGGAGTAACTCAATGGGCGATTCTGCGGGCTTCTTGCCACGGAAGTTATAGTGGCGAATCCTCCGGGCAGGACGCTGGTTGGAGCGGCCGAGCACGAGATTGTTGGACGTCCAAATTGAACTACGCGAAACGATGCGGAACATTCTGCATGTTGGTTTGGCTGGCTGCCTTCACTAACAGTGCCGATTACGGTGTAGTCGCCGGCGGCCAGGCCATCTGTAGCGATGGTGGCCCCGTTGGCGCTGCGTGAGAGCTTTCCGCCGGTAGTGGTCCACGTATAGGTAGGTGCACGCTTATTCTGCTCGAGGTTGATGACGCTCCCGGTCACGGTGATGGGGTCGCCCGGATAGATGCTCACGGGTTGAACCTCACACCCGTAGGCCGCGGGCAACGGCGGAGTCATCTCGCCGAGGCGGAACACGAATCCTGTGGCCAGCCGATAGGCGGTGATCTTGCCTTCGCCTCCACTGAGCGAACCAGGAGCAGCTTGCGGACCGTAGTTTACGTCGGTGAATTGGAAGTCACCTTCGATGGGGCGGACGGCGAGGCGATTGTGGAGCGCGGGTAATACATAGTCAATACCGAGTCCGGCCTCTGCTCCCCATCCCCAGGTGCAGGCGTTCGCAGCTCCGTTGTGTTGGTAGGAGGGACCGACCTGCGCTCCACCTCCGAGAATGTGGGCGAACGGGACTAGGCGTCCGATCTGGTGGCGGAAGACGGGTCCGGCCTGCGCGGTGGAAAAACAGTAATCAGGATCGTTTGGGAACTTGCTGTACTCCGCTTCAATACCAAAGGAGCGGGTGAGGTATCCCGTGACACCGGTGATGAAGCCTCCTGGGAGTGGGTCATAATTCTGGCCATAGAGGTCGCTGCTGACTGGATGGAGATAAGAATAGCCGCCGAAGATATCGACGGCCGAGAGACCGGGTAGACGCGATCCCGCAGCGGCTGCCTGACCCCAGCAGAAGTGGGGTACGACGCAGATAGCAGCAATAAGTAGGAGCGTCCGGCAGGTCGTTCGAACTGGCAATATTGTCACTGTCGTCCCTCGATTTCAGTGTTACAAATTCTCGTCACTGTAGGGGGAATGGGGAATCGACTGAGTTACCGTATTTTTCGCATTTGTGGCGTTCGCGGTGGACGCCGCTTGCACCGCGATGCTGCCTTTGCAGATCGGCGATGACGTGGTTACGCTGCTGTTCGCGCGGAGTAATTTCCGACTGCAAGCGAGCCGCTTGTAGCAGACTTGTGAACTTTCACGTATTCAATACTGTGCGGGAACGCGTGTAAACTGAGGCTGTACAAATGTTTCGGGTTAGCAAGCGCCGGGGGGCACGAGGACAGTGTGGATTGTTAAGTTGGCGCTCAACCGCCCCTACACCTTCATCGTGCTTGCGCTCCTGATATTGCTTCTGAGCCCGGTTATCATCCTTCGCACTCCTACCGATATCTTCCCCAACATCAACATTCCAGTTATTTCGGTAGCCTGGACCTACGCCGGACTCAATCCTGAAGAGCTCGAGGGCAGACTAACCACGCCCTATGAGAAGGTCATCACCACGCTGGTGGACAACGTGGAGCATATCGAGTCGACTACTTACAACGGCGTGGCAGTGGTCAAAATCTATTTACAGCCGGGTGCCAGCCTAGATACCGCCAATGCGCAGATCTCAGCTGCATCGCAGTTCATCACAAAACAATTGCCTCCGGGGATTTTGCCTCCTCAGATCATTAACTTTTCCGCCTCGAGCGTACCCATCCTGCAACTGGCGGTCTCCGGCAAGAATATGACCGAGCAAGAACTCAACGATACGGCAACGAACTTCGTTCGTCCTCAACTTGTCACGGTGCCTGGGGCTGTGCTGCCTGCACCGTATGGCGGCAAACAGCGCCAGGTTTTAATCAACATGGACCAAGCCGAGATGCAGGCCAAGGGTATCGCTCCCGGTGATCTTTTGAACGCAGTCTCGCAACAGAACGTGGTCATGCCGTCGGGCACAATCAAGATCGGACAGACCGAGTACGACGTCCGCACCAACGGAACGCCAAACACCATCGAGGGCCTCGCCAACATTCCGCTGAAGCAGGTCAGCGGAACCACCATTTATCTTCACGATGTGGCCTCGGTCAGTGACGGCTTCACCGTGCAGACCAATGTGGTGCGCCAGGATGGTCGCCGCGGTGTCTTGATCAGCATCCTCAAAAGCGGCAATGCCTCCACGCTGGACGTGGTCAATGGCATTCGCAATCGGCTTCCGCGAGTCCTGTCCACGTTGTCTCCGGATCTTCGCCTGGTCCCGCTGGCCGACCAGTCTGTTTTCGTGCGCGCCGCCATCTTCGGTGTCATCCGCGAGGGTATTGTCGCCGCGGCGCTTACCGCACTGATGATCCTGCTGTTCCTTGGAAGCTGGCGATCTACGCTTATCATCGCGGTTTCCATCCCGCTGTCGATTCTCACTTCGGTCATCGTGCTCAGCTTGCTGGGCGAGACGATCAACACAATGACCCTCGGCGGTCTCGCATTAGCCGTCGGCATCTTGGTGGACGACGCCACCGTTACCATCGAGAACATCGAGCGTCATCTTGAACAGGGCATGCCGCTCCGCCCGAGCATCATAAAGGGCGCGGCGCAGATTTCGGTTCCAGCCCTGGTCTCTACGCTCTGCATCTGCATTGTCTTTCTTCCCATGTTCTTTCTGGGCGGCGTGGCACGTTTCCTATTTGTCCCTTTGGCCGAGGCGGTGGTGTTTGCCATGCTCGCGTCGTATTTGCTGTCACGCACTCTTGTCCCCACCATGGCGATGTATCTTCTTCGGGATAAGACCCCGCACGCTGCATCGAGGGGTGTGTTTTCGACTTTCCAGCGCGGCTTCGAGCGTCAGTTTGAGCGTGTCCGCGGTAGCTATCATTTCGCGCTCGACAAGCTTGTCTTCCATCGCAGGGTCTTTGTTCCCGGGTTTCTGCTCGTTTGTCTACTTGCATTTATCCTTCTGCCATTTCTAGGGCAGAACTTCTTCCCCGAGTCGGACAGCGGCCAGTTCATCCTTCACGTTCGCGCAGACTCCGGCACCCGCATTGAGGAGATGGCCAAGCTTTGCGATCTGGTCGAAGGGGACATTCGCAAACAAATCCCAGCGGCGCAACTCGACAACATTGTGGATAACATTGGGCTTCCCTACAGCCCTGTCAATACTCAGCATCTGACCAGCGGCACCATTGGGCCCTACGACGCGGACATCGAGGTTTCGCTCAATCGACACCACGGTTCGACCGCTGATTACGTCGTCATGCTGCGCCGCGAATTGCCGCGCGAGTTCCCCGGGGTTACGTTCTACTTCCTTCCCGCCGATATCACCACGCAGATTCTTAACTTCGGGATTCCTGCGCCCATGGACGTTCAAATCGAAGGCAACGATATCGCTGCGAGCAAGAAGATCGCCGACAAGCTGCTTGGGCAGTTGCATGGCGTCTCCGGCCTCGTCGATCTGCGACTTCAGCAGCCGTTCGACTACCCGACGATGCGTATCGACGTCGATCGCACCAAGGCGCTGCAGGGTGGTTATTCCGAGCGCGACGTAGCGACCAGCGTGCTCAACACGCTTAGCGGCAGCTTCCAGGTGACGCCTATGTTCTTCCTTAACTGGAGCAACCACGTCAACTACAACATCATCGCCCAGACTCCGCAGTACAAGATGGATTCGACGCAGGACCTACAAAACATCCCGATCAACCGCACCACATCCATCTCCGGCCAGCAGCCGGCAGGCCAGCTTACGGAGATTCTCGGCGACTTGGCTTCCGTAACCCGCGGCCACGAAATGGCGACTGTCAATCATTACAACGTACGTCGCGTGCTGGACATTTTCGGCAGCGTGCAGGGGCGAGACCTAGGCGCTGTAAGCCGTGATGTCGAACGCATTCTGCGTGACAACGACAAGGATCTGCCGCGCGGCACCTTCGTCTCACTCAAGGGCCAGGTAAACACCATGCGTACCTCGTATTTGGGTTTGATCGGCGGCTTGGCGTTCTCGATTGTGCTTGTCTACCTGCTGATCGTCGTCAACTTCCAAAGCTGGGTCGACCCTTTTATTATCATCACGGCGCTTCCTGCAGCACTTGCGGGAATTGTTGTCTTTCTCTTCCTCACTCACACCACGCTCAGCGTGCCTGCGCTGATGGGAGCGATCATGTGTATGGGCGTCGCCACCGCAAACAGTATTCTGGTGGTGTCGTTTGCCACGGAGCGTTTGCGGGAACATGGCGATGCGGTCCGCTCGGCGATTGAGGCCGGCACGACTCGCTTTCGAGCGGTTCTGATGACGGCACTTGCAATGATCATCGGCATGATGCCGATGGCGCTAGGCATGGGAGAGGGCGGTGAGCAGAACGCGCCACTTGGACGAGCCGTCATTGGAGGCTTGCTGTGTGCGACCGTGGCTACGCTTGTATTCGTTCCTTGCGTCTTCGCGCTGGTCCACGGATCCGAATCACGTCGCAACCAACGCGAACGAACCCTGCAGGAGACACGCTTTGCATAACGCTTGCTTCGAACGCCCATGCTGATGCGTTGAAACACCGAGCTGCGACACGCATCGGATAGTCAGGAACGGAGTCCAAACCATGGAAGAACCCAAGATCGATAACACGGTGACGCAGACTCCGCCGCAGTGGGCCGCGACCACGACGATTGCGCAGCCGCATCACACGTCTGAGGAGGAGAAACTCGCTAGCCAAGGACCCAGCCGCAGCGCCATCTTGATCTGCGCGGTCATCCTCGTCATCGCGCTCGCCGCCGCAGTCATCTTCGGCATCCGCTCTCGTTCCGATGCTCAGCACGATCTGAAACTTGCCACTTTGCGCGCAGCCGTTCCCACAGTCACCGTCGTCCATCCCACCACGGGCTCGAAGGCGCAGGAGGTGGTACTCCCTGGCAACACTACCGCTTTTATTGATACTTCGATCTACGCACGCACCAATGGCTATCTCAAAAAATGGTTTGTCGATATCGGAGCACATGTGCGTGCGGGCGAATTGCTTGCCATCATCGAAGCACCCGAACTGGATCAGCAACTTCAGCAGGGCCAGGCTGACCTGAAGAGCGCGCAAGCGAATGAGCAGCTTGCCCAGACCACCAATATTCGCTGGCAAGGCCTGGTTGCCAAGCACGCTGTCTCACAGCAAGAAGCCGACCAGGTCGCCAGCGACCTTGCTGCTAAGCAGGCCTCCACCGCCGCGTCCGAGGCGAACGTCCGGCGTCTGCAACAGCTTCAGAGCTACGAGCGTGTTACCGCACCGTTTGCCGGTACTATCACAGGTCGCAACACCGATGTCGGAGCGCTGATCAATGCGGGCTCAGCAGCTGAGCCGCGTGAGTTGTTTCACCTGGCGCAGGTTGGCAAGCTGCGCGTCTTCGTGGCAGTGCCCGAGGTCTACGCTGATTCCGTTCGTGACGGTTCGCAGGTGGACATTACAACCGATGCCAATCCAGGGCACGTGATCAAAGGGAACATCACGCGCAACTCGAATGCGATCAGCCAAGCTTCGCGCACGCTGAACGTCGAGGTGGACGTGGACAACGCGTCCGGCAAATTGCTGCCCGGAGCCTACGTCTTCGTTCACATGAAGCTTCCGGCGGCGGCGAACACCGTTACTATCCCGTCTAATGCGCTGCTGTTTCGCGCTCAGGGTTTGCAGGTGGGAGTTGTGCGCAACGGTCACGTCCAACTCGTCAACATCACCGTCGGCCATGACTTTGGCAGCAGTGTTGAAGTAACCTCGGGACTTTCCACCCAGGACAACGTCGTCCTCGACCCATCCGACTCATTGATTAGCGGCACGCCGGTTGAAGTCGGCTCCGTGGTCGGGAGAGCATCGCCACAATGATCTGCTCTACTTTAAACTTACATAAGCCTTCGCGTCGTGTCCGATACAGGCTGCGCAAGCCTGCCCTGTGCCTCGCTCTCTCTGTCGCCCTGCTGGATGGCTGCCGCGTCGGACCTACGTACAACAAGCCTCCCGCTGTCGGGCTTGCACCGGAATTTAAAGAGCTTGGGCCCGCTAGTTTCAAGGAGACGGACGGCTGGAAGGCTGCGCAGCCCGGCGACCAATCGTTGCGCGGCAAGTGGTGGGAAAGCTTTATTGACCTTCGACTCAATGCTTTGGAAGAACAAATTAATCCGTCGAACCAGACGCTTCAAACCGCGGAAGACGACTTTCGCGCCGCACGCGCCAGCATCGGCCTCTACCGCGCCAACGAGGCTCCTACGCTTAGCGTCGGGCCCGGCGTCGGAGCGCTACGCGACTCCGCCAATCAACCCTACTTCAATGCGGCCAATGCAAACAACGGCGTCGGAAACTTTCTGCTTCCGCTTGACCTCAGCTATGAGGTCGATCTTTGGGGCCGCATCCGCCGCAGCGTGACTGCGGCAAAAGAGCGGGCGCAGGCCAGCGACGCCGACCTTGAAAACGTGCGCCTGAGCCTGCACGCCGAGCTCGCAATCGATTACTTCAACCTGCGCGCCGATGATGCTCAAAAGAAGCTGCTCGACGACACCGTCGCCGCCTACACGCAAGCCTTGCAGTTGACGCAGGACCGCTATAATGGCGGCGCCTCTCCGCTCTCCGACGTGACCCAGGCGCGCGCGCAACTGCATACCGCTGAAGTGCAGGATTCGGACGTCACCATTCAGCGTGCACGGTACGAACATGCCATCGCGGTGCTGACAGGGCAGGCTCCCGCAACGCTTACCCTCGCGCCCGAGCCTGTCACCGTTAACTCACCTGCTATCCCGGCAATAATCAGCGCGTTGCCGTCGCAGCTGCTCGAACGGCGCCCCGATATCGCTAGTAGCGAACGGCGCATGGCGGCAGCTAACGAACAGATCGGAATCGCGCGGGCTGCGTTCTATCCCT
The DNA here is from genome assembly GCA_025357875.1 of Granulicella sp. GTDB lineage: Bacteria > Acidobacteriota > Terriglobia > Terriglobales > Acidobacteriaceae > Edaphobacter. The sequence goes on along the minus strand of JANYLK010000166.1, from coordinate 38,629 downwards.
CGCTTAATCTCTCGGCGCAGGTCGGCCTCCGCGGAACTTCCCTCGTGAAGCTCTTCAGTTTGCCGAGTCGCTTCTTTGCTGTGGGGCCAGTGCTGAACCAGACGCTTTACGACCATGGCCGTCGACGCGCTGGTTCGGACATCGCGCTTGCTCAGTACGACGCTACCGTCGCCAACTATCGTCAGACTACGTTGACCGCATTCCAACAGGTCGAGGACTCGCTCGCTGCTCTGCGCGTGCTTGAGATCGAAGCCGAACAACAGCGAGCTTCCACCGAGGCGGCGCAGCAATCGCTCGACCTCTTTAGAACTCGTTATGAAGGCGGCGTCGATACCTACCTCCAAGTCGTCACGTCGCAGACCACCGCGTTGCAGAACCAGCGCAACGATATCGAGATCATACGCCGACGACTCGAGGCCAGCATCCTGCTGATCAAGGCTCTGGGCGGAGGCTGGACCACAGCGCAACTTCCTAAGCTGTAGCTCGACTTACTGGTTTACTCCTAGGCACAATGGCCTTCGCGCATACCCTCGCCGGCGTTCGCTATACCTTCGACTCGCTTGCACAATTGCTTGTACAGGCTACGCCGGCTCGCTCTGGCGATTAGCTTGCGGGCATCTGCGCCGCATCCGCGCAGGAGGGCATCGCTGCACAGATGGCAATTGCGGAGTTGCCGCTTCAGCGCTTTCTGGATGAGGCCGTCGTCCCCTACGAGACCGACGAAGTTACGCGGCTTATTTTTGATGTGTACTAGCCTACCGCATTCGCGCCCATATCCAGCTTTACGGTCGGTCATCTTTGCGACTGGCTGCTCTCCGATGAACTACGAGTCAGCGTTTCGCGGCGATGGCACCCGGCCTTATGCCAGAGATGGCCGCAGCGGTATGGAAGCTGACGCGCTTGCAAGATCTAGTGCTCGTCGCAAGGAAAATTCGTGTCGTCACGAAGTTCCGCACTACTGTCGGGTTGCCTGGGCGCCTCTCAACACGTTTTCAGCCAAATCATCCCACCGACGATCCCGCTGGCATTGCAGCCGCAGTCATTGACGAATTGATGCTGGGCTCGCGGGATGCGGTAAATGGCATCAACCCCGTCTCTGACAGCGTGCGCACACTGATGGACCTGCCGCGCCTAATCGATCATGCACGTCAACGTTTCGCCATTCCCACAGCAAGGCTGTGTGCTCGCCCATGTCACCACGCAGATGGAGGCGATGCGGTTGGGCGCGCCGGTAGATCTCGTATTTCAGTCGATAGGGACCAATCGCTCCTTTGGCGTCAACATCGCGTTTTTGCTCGACGAAGCGCATCAGATGGCGCGCGAACTGAAGCGGGGAGGGGTCGGCGGAGAAAGGTTCAAGCCCAACATCATGTACTTCGAGACTGGACAGGGAAGCTCGCTCTCCGCTGACGCCAATCACGGCGTAGAACAGCAGACGCTTGAGGCTCGTGCTTACGGCCTTGCTCGGTGCTACGACCTATGCTGGTCAACACCGTCGTCGGTTTCATCGGCCCGGAGTACCTCTACGAGCTCCACGCCGACGCCACTGTCATCTTGATCGGCGAACGTCCGGGCCTTAGTTCGTCTGATTCGCTCGGCGCCTACATCACAAAGGCACCGCGAGCTGAACGCAGCGACGCGGACCGCAACTGCGTCTCCAACATTTGAGCCGAAAGACTCGACTACGTGACCGCTGCGGCGAAGATAGCCTGGTACATCACTGAAGGATGCCGCCGCGGGTCGACCTGGGTCAGCCTTCAGTGATGTCGATGAGGCGTATCTTGCCACTGCGGTAAGCGGACTGCGCCCGCGCCTCAGGCCGCCATCTACCGGCTAGTCGTGGTCGCCTCGTCCTGGAGCGACATACCCGAACATTCGAAGCCGCTCGCTTTCGCGCTCCACCGATCTAGCGCGACCTCGCAATAGATCGTTGATTGAAATCGTTCCGCAAACCTGGCGGCTGTCGCGATCGACAACAGCAAGTGTCTGTAAACCATCGGCGGCCATCATCTCTGCTGCCGCTCTCGCGGTACCCTCTGAATACACGAAAGACTTCGGTATCGCTTCACTGTCGGATGGTTCAACTTTCGACATCACGTCGCGCACAACCACCAATTCAAGCGGATCCACTCCATATTCGCGAGTCAGATGATATCCCCTGCGGCTGATCTTCTCGGTCAAGATCGAACGCGGCATCAGCAACGCAGTCACAAGGTAAGACGCTACGCACGCGATGGTAAGCGGAAGTAACGCTGGTAAGCAGTGGGTCACTTCCAGGCTGAACAAGATGGCTGTCAGCGGCACGCCCAGCGCTCCGGCGAGCATTGAGCCCATTCCGATCAGCGCCCAGAAGGCTTGCAATTCGGCCGGAGCGTGTGCGAGATGTCCGGCGAGCGCGCCGACGGCCCCGCCAATCATCAGTAGGGGCGCCAGCACCCCGCCTGAGGTGCCGGAGCCGAGCGAGAAGGCCCACATCAGCGACTTCGCCACTAGAATGCCAATTATCAGGGTCATCGTTGCGCGTCCCTGCAATAGTTCAGCGATGTTGTTGTATCCAACCCCTAACCCGCGCGGAAAGAATAGTCCCCCAATGCCAATTCCAATGCCACCTAATGCGGGCCACCACATCCAGTGGATTGGCAGGTGCTCGAACATATCTTCGAAGGCGTACATCATACGGCTCATACCGGCTGAGATGAGCCCGACGAATCCGCCGAGCAGCAGCGAGCCTAGCGCAATTGCGAAGCGTTCCATTTCTGAGATGGCCGGCATTGCGAATAGGGGCCCGGCGCCAAGCCAATACACGCGCAGAATGCCGGCCGTCGCACTTGCTACAGCCACCGGGACGAGGCTTCGGGGCCGCCATTCAAACAGCAGAAGTTCGACAGCGAGAAGGATGGCTGCGACCGGCGTGGCAAACGTGGCTGACATGCCCGCAGCGGCACCCGCCACCAAAAGTGTGGTGCGCTCGGCGTCCGTGACATGCATCCACTGCCCGATCAGCGACCCTACAGCACCGCCGGTCATGATGATCGGCCCTTCAGCGCCGAATGGGCCACCTGATCCAATCGCGATTGCCGCGGAAACCGGTTTCAAGAATGCAATCTTCGGATCAACTTTTGCGCGATGCAGCAGGATTGCTTCGATTGCTTCGGGGATGCCATGTCCGCGAATCTTGTCTGATCCGAATCGTGCCATCAGACCTACAATAAGGCCGCCAATGATGGGAATCACCATCATCCAATGGCCAAGTGCGCTGCCTGCCGGGGACACATTCGAGGTGCTGAATCGATGGTAGTAAAACAAGTTAGTGGATAACGCAATCAGGCGTAGGAGTACCACCGCCAGAACGGTTGCGCATGCGCCGATACAAACGGCTACTCCGGACAGCAGCCAGACCCTGCCATCCACCGTGAAGTCGCGCAGACCGGAGGAGTCTGACTTCATCGTTGCTGTCCAATCTTCTGCTTGCGAGAGTTTTCGATGAGACGCAGGGATTCGATCAGTCGAGGTAAAAGCTCTCCTAGTTCGCGCTCATGATCATTGGATAAGACTCTGAGCACCCGTTCTCCCATTGCGGTCACTTCAAGCACCACCCGACGCCTATCCTCCGAATGGGGCACGCGAATCAACAGGCCGGCCTCTTCGCAGCGCTTGCTTAACTCCACAACGCTATGGTGTCGCAGCCCGAGCCTCGCAGCTGCGTAGGATACAGTTGTCTCGACGCCATCCGGCGCGCCCGCTATGTGGAGGAGCAGCTGGTGCTGCTGTGGATGAAGCCCGGCCTGGTCTGCCCGCTGCTCACTAAAAAGCAGGAATTGCCGGAGGGAATAGCGGAACTCGGAGAGGGTTTGTAGCCTTTTACGGTCTTGGGTTGCTGGCGACTTCATAATAACAATTATTATATCGTATTACGATATATATTGCACGGCCATCGCCCATCCAAACCGCCTAGTGTCACTCTGCGCTGGGTGCTTGTTGTCACTAATTGCACGGTGCCTTCGTCTGCTCGGACGCACCGTCTTCAATGGACGATGTTCTCAAGTGCTATCAGCAGCGCCTGTTTGCCGTATTCTGGTTTTTAGATCCAATACCAATGGGACGCAATCTTTACATTCTCGCCGCATCGCTCACGCTGTTCGCGCTGATCTCGTGCGGTGTCGCCTACACCAATATCGCCCAACAGCCCGGGTCGCCCGGTGATGCTTCGTTGTGGAGGACCATGGGACTGGTGCTGTTCCTTATTGCGCTTGTGGTTGCGCTTGCGGGAATTCTTTCCTCGCTATTCGAACAGGCCGAGCGGCGCAGCGAGGACGCGAGTCGACGAAGACGGTAGGGACTAAGGGCGACGATACAATGAAGAGGAAGGGAACCGACGCACATGTTTGAAGTCACTGTAGAAGCGGGATTCTCCTCCGGCCACTACCTGCGCAACTACAAAGGCAAGTGTGAGAATCCACACGGGCACAACTATCGCGTGCTGGTGACACTAGCCGGCGCGGAACTCGACGATACCGGATTATTACTCGACTTCAAGCTGCTCAAAACGTTGCTGCGTCCGGTCGTCGACTACCTGGATCATCAGATGATCAACGACCTCGCGCCTTTCACTGAGCTGAATCCGTCGGCCGAAAATCTTGCACGCTACTTCTACCAGGAGACCAGTCGGCAACTCAACGAGATGACCTCGGGCCGCGTGCGACTCAAGGACTGTACCATCTTCGAGACCGACACCAGCTTCGCACGCTACTACGAATAGCTCACTATTGTTTAGGTAGACCGGCAATCGACTCAGGTTCGTGCGATGCCGTCACATTTTTCGATTCCGGTAACGCAAGTGTAAGGGCCATAGCCGCCCAATTGGTGCCTGCGGCAGAGATCCACTGGTCGTGTGCGCCTGGAAACCCTGCGTCGAACCACGGTTGGAATGCAAGTGCGCGGGTCTGCACGTACCACGATCCATCCTTCTGCTGGTTGTTCAGGAGCCATTTGACACCGCGCTGGTAAGCCGGAGTGGAGGTCGAAAGCCCGCCCACTTGCAGTGCGACGAGACTCTTTCCCGTCGCATAGGCGGTGCTGTCCATCGTAGGCAGGTCGGACCAACTTCCATCAGCTTTCTGCGTGGCCAGCAATTCTTTCATTGCGCTTTGAGTTGCCGCCTTATTCGTACCCGCCCACGCTAATCCCGCCAGGCGCCAGCCCCGATCATCATTGTTGGACGACCGTGCGTTCGCCAGCCACAACGCAGCAAGCTGAATTGATCTGCGATACGCGGCAGGGTCGGTCCTGGGTGCATAGAGCTGGAGGGCGCGCATCGACAGCGCAGTTTGTCCGACGTGGTCCAGACAAAGCGGCGGGCGCGTGTCGGCAGTCGCAGCATACCACTCACCATCAAGCTGCTGCCGCCCTAGAATGTCCATAGCTGCGGCGTCTGTATTTATGTCGGCCTTGTAGTTCTCGGCTTTGAGCCCAAGCAGGATGTAAGCCAGAACACCCTCGCTGAAGTTATCCCCGACAGCAAGCAGGAAACCCTGGTGCATACGATCACGGAGCTTCTCCAGCCCCTCTACGTTGGCTCGCACCTGCGCGGAGTCGGCCTGTTCGTCGAAGTGGAATCCTCGCTTGCGCGCCAGGCCCATCGTCATTGCCGTCAGGCTGTTGTTGTGACACGAGACGCATCCGGTATTTCTCACAAAACTGGCGTCGGCCCGCTGCAGTAGAGGTATGCTGTCCTGAATTGAACTGCGAATGTCATTGTTCAATCTCGGCGTCAACACCATCGGCGTCGTTGCACCGGCCTTAGCGCCGGACTCCACAAGAAACTGGACGATCGGCGTGTTGCCATTGCGCTTGGCCATATCCAACACGGTCAGGCCTTCATCGCCGGCGTTAGTGTGTTTGTTTTTTGCGCTCACGTCTGCGCCGTGGGCCACCAGCAGCTTCACCACATCCAGCGGAAGATTGTCCGAGACGGCGGCATACATCAGGGCGGTACGACCGAGCGGGTCGAACGCTTTGGCGTCGGCGCCATGATCCAGCATGAGTTGCACTGACTTGACGTCGCCGAACACGGCAACGTCCTGCAGCGATCCGGTGAATACATCTTTACTGGTGATTTTTGCAGCGACAAGTTCTAGACACTTCGGGCAATTGGTCGATCCGGCCAAAGAAAGTCCGGCTTGACCAGCGGCCTTTGCGTCAGCCCCATGTGCCAGCAGCAACTCGACGATGTCCAGATCGCCCGCAGTCAGTGCTTCGATCAGGGGAGAAGATTCGGTCTCAGGCCGGACGCTGGGGTTTGGATTGGCTCCATGTTCGAGAAGCAGCTTGACCATTGCCGCGCCACCGGGGTGACGGGAGGCGATCATCAGCGGCGTTCGCAGATCGTCCGATTTTGCGTTGACGTTCGCGCCGTGTTCCACCAGAATTCGCGTTTTTCCAAGGTCCGTTGCGGCCCACATCAGGGCGGTCGCATTCGCGTCATTGTGCTTGTTTGGGTCGGCTCCCTTCTCGAGAAGCTTGCCCAGAGTCGCCGCGTTCGAGTAGAGAACTGCGTACATAAATGGAGTAGAGCCGTCCGGACCTCGCGCGTTGAGCAACGCGGGTTCAGCCACGGCCGACTTCATAAAGCTGACCAACTCGTTGTTTCGAAGAAGCTCCACCATCGCAATGGCTTTGGAGTTTGGCGGCGGCAGGTCGATTTCGTTAGCAAGAGTGTCGGGCCAGTCAGCTCCCTGGTCGATCCACGCTTTGATCAATGCGATCTGGTCTGCCTTTAAGGCGCCATCTGGAGGCATCTGGCTCCCATACTGGCCCATGATTCTGTGATAGAGGAAGCTGTTTGCGCTGCTGCCCGGCACGACGCGTCGTGCAAAAGCCTTCAGCACGGAGCTCTTGCGGTCCAGTCGCATACCCCCATTTTGCTTCAGCGGGCCGTGGCAACTCACGCAGTTTTCGCGCAGGATTGGCAGAACGTCGGTGGCGAAGTCGATCTTCGCGGGAGTCTGAGCCGGCGTCGAAGCCGGAGTTTGCGCTGACATTGAGCCAGAGGACATCAATAGGAACAGAGGTACGGCCAGGAATCGTGATTTAGCCACGTAATCCCTCCAACCGAAAATTTCTTTGTGGCCCAGATAAGAGATAGTATCCGAGAATTGCTGCATCTGCCTAGTATTAAAAAGTTTTGACATACATGAAGGCATTTAGTCCCCGCCCATAAAACCCCTCGGCCCTTCCGGTCCGGGTGTATCCAATCCCTTCGTAAAAGCGCACTGCAGCGGTATTTCGGGTATGTACATGGAGTGCCATGGCCATGATACCGGCGGTTTGCACCCTCGTTTCGATCCCTGCCATTAAGCGGTGCGCTAAGCCGTCTCGGCGCCACGCAGTTGCAACGTCCAGCGTAACGACATATCCAATCTGATTCTCAATCTGCACGATACAAAATCCCGCAAGAACGTCATCGGCCTCCGCGAGCACGGTGATTGCACCAGGAGCTTTGGCAAACGTATGCATTGCTCTACGGCTGAATCGAAATGCCGGCTGGAAGCACTCTACATCGAGCGCATACATAGCCACCCAATCCCCAGGCCGATACTCCCGCAGCGCCACGTCAACCATCAGTCCCTCGAAGTTAGATCCCTTACAGATGTACCATTCCTTATGTGTGCTATTTTTGCTCTTCTCCTGATGGCTAACCTTGTCTGCGCTCCGACAAACGCCCAGACTTCGACCCCGGTGAAGGCCATCGAGATCAGGGTGGTTGTCATCAACATGTTCGAGGCGGGCGCGGATACCGGAGACGTCCCCGGCGAGTATCAATACTGGGTTGAGCGCGAGCACCTCGATACCATCGTGCCTTTCCCACAGGGCTATCACAATCTGCGCATGAATTCGCACAACGGGGTCCTTGGCTTGCTGACCGGCGTCGGCACGGCTCGAGCCGCGGCCTCGGTCATGGCACTTGGCCTAGACCCGCGATTCGACCTCACCCACGCATATTTTCTTGTTGCCGGCATCGGTGGCATGGATCCGGCAGCGGGTTCACTGGCTTCGGCTGTGTGGTCGGATTGGATTGTTGATGGCGACTTCGGATATGAGATCGATGCCCGCGAGATCCCGCAAGACACGGCTGAACAGCGCGCTCTTTGGACCACTGGCTACATTCCGCTCCGCAGGTCTGTCCCTTACGAGCAGCCATTGACACCTGAAAACAACGTTGCGTATCGCCTCGAGCCTGCGCTCGTCGACTGGGCGTTCGCGCTGACCAAAGACGTAGCGCTTCCCGACTCTCCGCAACTGAAAGCTCTTCGCATGCAGTTTGAAGGAGAAACGGCACATCGCCCTCCGTTTGTGCTCAGGGGCGACAACCTCTCCGCCAGCACATTCTGGCACGGCAAGCTGATGAACCAGTGGGCGCGCGACTGGGTGAAATACATGACTGGCGGTCAGGGCACCTACGCGATCTGCGGCATGGAGGACACCGGCACGATGCAGTCGCTCACCTTCCTCAGCAAAGCGCATAAGGTCAACCTCAGCCGCGTGCTTATTTTGCGCACGGCCAGCAACTTCGACGTGCCGCGCACCGGACTCACTGCTGCCGAGTCAATTGCCGAAACCAAGATTGGACACTACAGCGCCTATCTACCCTCGCTCGATACCGCCTACCGTGTCGGCCATGTTGTCGTCGATTCCATCGTCGATCACTGGTCTGAGGACCGCGATCGGCTGCCGGGCGCGGTCGTGCGGTAGCTGTACTGGGCACCGTGAGGCTCAGGGTTGCGACTTGATTTGCCTAATGATCATTCGCGTGGGTTGCGAAAGACGGTCTGCGCAATACACGAACGTGAATTGCGGTGGAATTCCGCAGATCAGTGCTTGATGAGCCACATGGCCCAACTTGCGGCGATGGTGCCTCCGACGAAGAGGACGAAGCAGAGAGCTCCGAAGCGAATCATCATTTTTGGTTCGGCGCGCTGAGTGATACCGAAGACAACCGATGTGAACAGGGCGAAGAGTAGCACCGCGGAGAAGTGGGAGATGGTCATGAGCGCTTTCTCCCGCTGGCGAGCGAATGGGCGTCGACTGCGGCGACGAGGTTGAGCAGGCCGGCAACGACGATGAATTTAGTGCCATAGTCGGCGACGGCGACGAGGACGGGCGCCTGTCCCCAACTGAAGAGGCGAGCGAGGCCATAAAAGAGGCCGGAGCCGAGGTCGCCTGCGAATCCGAGCATGTCGAGGGGCTCACCGGTGTTAGGGCTGTAGACTTTTCCCTGCAGAGCGATGCCGATGGCGAACATGCTGACGATAGAGATCGCGAGGAGGAGTCCACGGATCCATTTGCCGAGCAGGAGGTGGCCCGCTCCGGGGAAGAGCCAGCCTGCAATGAGGGCAAGCGTGGGTGAGATGCCCGTGGCGGAGATTTCGGTGAGACCTTTGTCGCCGGCGGTGAGCGGGTAGTTTACTTTCGTTACCATTGACCTTAATGATAGCAGGCGGTTGGTGTGGAGGCCCGGAGCGAAAACGAATCAAAGAGAGCACGGAGCAAGGGAGAGAGGCCACGGACGTGCACGATTGATCATATAAATGCGCCGTGGTACTAACCACTCGGTGAGGCACCCGAAAGCCGAGTTCAAACTGGAAATCTATTTGATAGGAGTTGTGCTGCCTCCCCCTAATTTTGTTTTTGAAAAAACGTGGGCGCAGGCTTACATTGCTTAGTGTCACCACACATTACGTCTGCTGCTTCGTTAACACTGATTAGGAGGTTTTTGCATGAGTCGTTCGCTTGTGATTATCGTTGCGTTGATCGCAATGTTTCGTCTCTGGACGTTGCATGTTGCGTCGACCAATGAGAAGCGTCTAAAGATCAACGGTGCGATGGAATACGGGTACGGAAGCACCCTTGCGGTCTGGATTTCTACGGGTGCGATATATGCTGGCGCTTTGATAGAGGGGGACACCCTCCGTCACGCGCAATTTGACCGGGTGGCAGCTATCGGCCTGGCTATTTATATTTTTTCAGCGATGGCGTTGATTTGGGTGATGCGCACGCTGGGACCGTTCTGGAGCGGCAAGGTTCTCATAGCCCCCGGTCACAAGCTGGTCGTACACCCAATTTTCCGCGCGATCAAGCATCCGAATTATTTTCTCAACATGATCCCCGAGCTCGTTGGATTCACGATCATGCTCCATGCCTTCATTACGTTGGCGGTTGGATTACCGCTTTTTCTGATCTCAATCTTCTTCAGGATCCGTGTGGAGGAGCAGGCGCTAAAGAAAAAATTCGAAGCTTACTGAAGCCGAAGATCAATAAGGAACGCTTCTCGTCACCGAACTGAGGCGCGAAAGCGATACTGCAGCTTCGGGCCCGTGGCCGCAGGATGCTCCAGTCAGCGTTGCCTCGTCGTTGCTGAGCATAGCTGCAGTACTGAGATGAGCCTATATGGAGACGAGGGCTGTTTGAATACAGCCGGTCACTGTGGCCTCAATGGGTGTAGTGATCATGTTGATTTCGCTGCGGACGCCGAATTCGCCGGGGAAATAGAGGCCGGGTTCGACGGAGAAGCAGGTGTGGGGGAGGATGAGGCGGACGTCGTGGGTCTCGAAGTTGTCGAGGTGGGCGCCGGCACCGTGGATTTCGGAGCCGATGTTGTGGCCTGTGCGGTGGGTGAACGCTTCGCCAAATCCGGCGTCGAAGATTACCTTGCGCGCAGCGTCATCGGCTTGCCATCCTGCGATGGACTGTTGCGCGGAGTAGGCGGATTGTAAGGTGGTGATTGCGGCGTCGCGGGCGTCGCGGACGGTGGTGAAGATGGTCTGCTCGCGCTCTGTGGGTGGGCGGGTGACTACGCCGGTCCAGGTGATGTCGTAGTAGACGGCCGTGGGCTGGTCAAGCTTGCCCCAGATGTCGATGAGAACGAAGTCTCCGGGGCGGATGGGGCTTGAGTTTTCGGAGGTGGGTTCGTAGTGCGAGTCTGCGGAGTTGGGGCCGCAGGAGACGTTGGGGCCGTGTTCCCAGACCAGGCCTTCGCGACGCATGGCTTCGCTGAGCCACCGGACCATGCTGTGTTCGTCGGTGGAAGCGGTGCGAGCACGGTGACCCATTTCTTTCCAGCCTTCGGCAAGAAGGCGGTCAATTTTTTCCTGAGCGGCGTAGTGGGTGCGGATTTGCGGTTCGGTGAGCACGGCTTCGAACTGACTGACGAGGTCGGCTGAGCTGACGATTTCTTTGCCCATCTCGCGCAGCATTTCGATGGTGCCGGCGTCGACCATGGAGACGTACATGATCGCGTTGCGCGGAGAGTACTGCATGGCGAGGCGAGTGTGGCCGCTGAGCATGGCTTCGAGTCGGGATTCGAGCTCCTGCCAGGAGGAGTATTCGGCGCGGGTTCCGGGGAGGGTGTCGAGGCGGCCAGACTCGATGCGGTGGACTAATTTTTGCGGCTCGCCGTTGGCAGGCACGAAATAGAACCAGCGGCGGGTGACGTGCATTTGCGGGTTGAGAGAGAGGATGCTGTAGGCGAGGGGATCGCGGTGGTGATGATCATAGAAGAGCCATCCGTCGAGGTCGGCATCGCGGAGGGCGGCTTGGATTGCAGGGATGTGCATAGGTAGGATTCTAATTCTTTGCGGATGGGTCATGAAACGAAGCGGCGGCGTAAGATCAACCCATGCGATTTTGACAAGATGCGATATTCCTCCGCCGAAGTAGTAGCACAGCGCAAGGCGCTGACCTCGGCGCTGACGCCGTATTCCAAAAGGGTACGTTTTATGGCACGGCTGAAGCCATGCCCTTAAGCAAGACATTGTTTCAGCAATTATTTCTAGCTTAGTGAAGGAGTAATTCCCAGGTGAAATTTCGAATCGATGTAGCTGTCACAGCACTATCCTTTTCTCTTTCCGCACAAGTGTTCGCGCAGACATCGGCACCGGTTATACCGGCTGCAGTGAAGGCTGCGGAGGCTTCGATTGATGCGGAGAAGATTCGGGCGCATGTGAAATTTCTGGCAGATGATTTGCTTGAAGGTCGTGGGCCAGGTGTGCGGGGCGGTGATCTGGCGGCGAAGTACATCGCGACGCAGTTTGCGCTGGACGGACTGAAGCCTGGCGGAGATGACGGCAGCTACTTTCAGCAGGTCGATTTTTTTGGGATGACGGTGAGGCGCGACTCGACAACGTTCTCGCTGATACCGGGTGGCGGGCGTGCGATGCCTTTGCGGTTTGGCGCGGACTATGTCGTGAACAATCCGCGGCATACACCGGTGGTGGATATCGATGCGCCGATTGTGTTTGTCGGATATGGCGTGACTGCGCCGGAGTACAACTGGGATGACTATGCGGGCGTGGATGTGAAGGGCAAGGTGGTGCTGATTATCGTTGGGGATCCACCGTCGGATGACCCAAAGTTTTTCGCGGGTAAGACACTGACGTATTACGGGCGGTGGACGTACAAGTACGAGCAGGCCGCCCGCATGGGGGCGATTGGTGCGCTGATCATCCATCGGGCGGATTTGGCGAGCTATGGCTGGACGGTGGTGCAGAACTCGGGCGCGGGAGAGAAGACGTTTCTGGCGAGTGATACGAATCCGCAGGTGGCAGCGGCGGCCTGGATTCATCACGATATTTCAGACAAGCTATTTGCGGCGGCGGGGCTGGGGTCAACCGATGCAGAGATCGATGCGGCAGGGAAGCGCGGGTTCAAAGCGGTTGAGTTGCGCGCGAAGTTAAAGGCGCATATTGATTCGACGGTGCGGCCGTACCAGTCGCCAAACGTGATTGGGATTCTGCAGGGCGATCCCGCGAGGTTGGGGGTGAGGGAGTCGGATCGGCATCTGGCAGGAGACGACTTCAAGGGACGCGCGGCTAAGGATCAGGCGGTGCTGTACTCGGCGCACTACGATCATCTTGGATTTGTGCCGGGAATGGCTGGCGACAATATCTATAACGGCGCTGCGGACAATGCGACGGGGTGCGCGATTCTGATGGAGCTCGCGCGGGCATGGACGTCGATGGGTCACGCTCCTCCGCATACGGTGATGTTTGTTTCGGTGACTGCTGAGGAGCAGGGACTGCGTGGGTCGGAGTACCTGGGACAGCATCCGCCGATCCCTGCGGGGCAGATTGCGCTGGACTTGAACTACGACGATATTCAGCCGTTCGGCGAACCGATGCAGACGAAGGTGGATGGATCGGAGCGAACGAGTTTCTATCCGGTAGTGCAGGCTACGGCGGCGCGGTTTGGTATGGCGATTGTGCCGGATGAACATCCGGAGGCCGGGCACTATTACCGCTCGGACCATTTTTCGATGGCGCGGGCTGGAGTTCCAGCGTTCTCGATTGGGTCGGGGACCTTATACAAGGGGCATGATGCGGCGTGGGGTTTGGCGAAGGAAGACGACTACGTCGCACACCGGTATCACAACTTTTCAGACAACTATACGGATGATATGGATTTCACTTCGAATGCGAAGCTGGCTCGGTTTGGGATGGAGCTTGGATGGGAGGCGCTTACCGAGCCTGAACCGATTTTGTGGCGGGCGGGGGATGAGTTTGAGGCGGCGCGAGTGAAGTCGTTGAAGCCGTGAAGTCTAAGCCGGTTTGTCAGTGGGGTTCTGGGGAACGCCGAGAAATACAAGAATTACTAATCTGCTGCACTATAATGATCTGAGATTAAAGTTGGGTGGAACATGCGTCGGCTGAAGTGAAGTGACGGGTATCGATCGACCGAAGGCGTAGCTATTCGCAATCGGACGGGTGTTCGAGAGTCGGCAAGCGCACATAGCAGCAGTTGCATGGTTTTTAAACGGAGCAGTACCATGGCGACGATACCGGAGATTTACGTTTGCGCAGAGCAGATCGTCGACCGGTCGCACGTCGCGGTGGTCGTGCCGACGTACAATGCAGGCAAGTGCTGGACGGCCTTCAGGGATGGGTTTCGTCTCCAGGGGCTTGATCCGCGGCAGGTTCTAGTTGTGGATTCAAGTTCTGAGGATGGGACGCGTGAACTTGCCAAGGCGGATGGATACCAAGTCTTTCGCATTGATCGTCGTGACTTTAATCATGGCGGGACTCGGAAGCTGGCGCTGCAATTAGTGCCATGGGCGAGCCTCGTGGTGTATCTGACGCAGGATGCGGTTCTGGCTGCCCCCGATTCGATTGATCTCCTCCTGTCGGCCTTCGATGATAGGCGGGTAGCTGCGGCGTATGGAAGGCAACTACCAAGGCTAGGGGCCAGCCCAATCGAGGCGCATGCAAGAATTTTCAATTATCCGCCTGAGGGCGAGGTGCGTGATTTCGAAAGCCGTCACTTGCTTGGGATCAAGGCGGCGTTTCTATCGAACAGCTTTGCGGCCTATCGGGTGCGCGAGTTGCTTGAGGTGGGCGGTTTTCCCTCGGAGGTGATTATGGCCGAGGACGCGATTGTGGCTGGGAAACTGCTGTTGGCCGGGTGGAAGACGGCTTATGTGGCTGAGGCTCAGGTTTATCATTCTCATCCCTTCGGGATTGCGGAGGAGTTTCGGCGTTACTTTGATATTGGGGTTTGTCACCACCGCGAGGCTTGGTTGCGTGACCAGTTTGGCAAGGCGGGCAGTGAGGGTTGGCGATACGTTTTGTCAGAGTTCTCGTATCTTGTGAACCGCAGTCCACATCTGTTACCGGAAGCTTTGGTGCGTACAGCTGTAAAGGCGCTGGGGTATCAGCTTGGCTTGAATGGATCTGGGATGGGAAGGGATTGGTCGAGGAAGCTTTCGTACCACAAAGGCTTCTGGGATGAGGCGGCTAATATATCCAAAGCCGCAGGCAGGGCTCGGGCCAATCCGAAGGTTCCGAGTTCTGGATGAATACCGTTGGGCTGAGTGTCTTTGGTAGATTGACCGAGCAGCTTTGATTGCCTGGTTTCTGGGATGATGTACGAATCCGAAATACATCTCCTCTGAACACGCAGCACACATCGTGGCGGGAGTTGAAACATGTCCTTGTTTCTGGACTTAGAAGTCGATGTTCAGGGCGCGCAGGGTGTGCGTGGGGGAGAATTTTCTCCGGCGAAGTATGCGGCGCTGGCGACCACTCTTTCAATGCTTGGGCTATTCGCAATCTGGCCGACGGTTATTTCCCTGTGGACTTTGTGGACTACTGATGCACTGAAGTCTGTTGGGATGGTGATCCCGCTGGTGAGCCTCGTTCTAATTCTTCGGGTGTGGAGGACTTTAGGGTGGGAGGCGTATGGGACTTGGTGGGGAATGACCCTGATCGTCTTAACGACGGCAGTCGTGTGGATGCGGGGGCGGGCGATATTGATATTGGTAATATCTCCACGCTGGTCGACGGTGCTGCCGCCGCCCTCGCTGATGCTTTTGGCTTACGGTTCGGGTGTAGTTCTCTTGTTTGGGGGGGCGCGTCTATATCGCGCAGGTCTGTTCCCAGTTTTGCTTTTGTGGTTTGCCAATCCGATTCCGAGTCGGTTCAGTCTATTTGTGGATATGCCGTTGCAGCGCGCCTCGGCGCATATTGCCCGGGCGTTCGCAATGCATTTGGGCCATACTTTAACCCCGGACCATCTTCGTCTGATGTTTACTCCGGAATTTGGCATGTTTATCGCCCCCGGATGTGATGGCATCCGTGGTGCTGTGACTATGGGCTTTGTTTCCCTGATTGCGGGATATATTTATCGCTTTCGCTGGTACGCTAACGCTCTTGTCGTTGTGGGCGCGGTTCTGCTGGGCTACCTTTTTAACTTTTTGCGGCTCTGCCTTCTGGTGGTGTATTACGTTATAGCGCTGCATTTCACCTCGCTGCAAGATAAAGCAGAGAATGCAGACTATGTGATTGGAGCTGTACTGTTTCTTCTCGCTACGCTACTTCTGTTCTTGGTGATTCATCATCTACGGGATGCGACGGAGTTAACAGCATTGGAGACAATCGGGGGTCTTGAAGGGCGCAAATTTCATGTTGGCACACGGCTCGGCCAGATTGGGCGGCTGGGGGCGATGGCGGCAGTGGTGCTTTTTGGCTGCGTAGGATTGGCGCGAGCCGGCGCGGCGTTCCTACCATCCAACAGCGCTATAGCCGACGCGGCAGCCGAACGGTTTCCTGCCCGCTTGGGCAACTACAGTCTTAAACGGACTTGGACAGAAAGTCTGGACACTGGACCGGTGGTTTACGTCTGGGCCCAGTATGCCCCGGTGCAGGGCGGGACTCCGATCGCAATTGGAGTATCGCCTGTGCCGGACTGGCACAACCCTGTGCTCTGCCACTCCGTTCGCGGAGAGATTCCGGTATGGCAGGGGCAACTTCAAGTTGTTACTGCGGGCTCTGTTCCCGTCAGCTTCAGTTCGGCCTTCTATAACGATGGAGTAATCCAATACCTAGAGGCATCTACGATGTGCCGCGGCAAGGATTGTGACGAATCTGTTACCCAACGGACTCACTTTGGTTTTGTGTGGAGCCATCCCGGTGCGGCGACACTGCTGGGTGGTGATCCTGGGCGGCCGATTCGCATTTTGGTACGCGCGGAGAGTGCGGATTTGGCAATGGATGCGGATGCTGCGCGCAGACAATTGACGCAGGACTTGCGCGATTTTTTGGGCTCTGCCAGTCTTGACGATCTGAGCATTCTGTATCGTCTCTAGGTCTCTATTGACGCTAGACAAGCCAATAGTCCGGGCCTCTTCAATGAGAGCAGCAATCCATTCAGCAAGAGAGGAAGAGATGGGTCTTCAGGTGGTCCATAACTTCAATGGAATTTCAAGTCGCGGCAAGGGGTTCAGTGGTAGCTAGCACGGCGGCAATTACTCCTCGTGTATCGTGCAAAATCTGTATTGCGTCGACCCAATTTCGGGCTATCAGCGATTTGACGGAGGCAATCCGTCATCCCGGTCGTCCAAATGTTCCGGCCTTCCCAATGATGGGAGGACTTCAACGGAAAGGTGACAGCTATTCGAAAGCGGTCTACTAAGACTATGTAGAAGTCGATGAGTTCCCGCCAGAAAAGCGACAACCATAAATTCAGCGACACACATTTTGAAAACGCTGGGGAACACTGCTTTAACAAACAGTATTCCGACTGTAGAAGTCCACGTCATGTAAAGGAGGGTGTACTTATTCTTCATCTTTTCCATGCTCACGGTCAGTAGCCCAAAGGCGGCTGTCACTATAGCCGGTCCAAAGAAGGAGAATGCGGCTATTGCCTCCGACATGTAGTAAAACCCTCCCCAAGGGGAGAAACGTTCTGAGAGCCCGAGCTCAATGTGTTGCGACCACGGAGCAAAGAATTGAAGCTGCTCGCGCAATTGGCCGTGCGGAAATAACCACACTATCGGATCAACAATGTAGGACGCTCCAAAGGTGTAGCCGGTATTGAGATTATGGATCACCGCATAAATCGACTGGAGGGAGGAATAAGAGCCCATATCTCCCTCCACCACGACGGGGAGTATCATATTTTCCAACATGGTCCCCTGCTGAAGTGCGGCGCGTACCCCCACACTCAGAACAACTACTACGCCGACCATGACAAGTGCCTTCTTTGCACTGCCGCGCTCCTGATAGAGCATAAAAGTCAATAAAGCCACTGGCAGAAATGTTGTGCGCCCGTTATCCACCGCCAGTATGGCCACGTGACCTGCGAAGAGGGTCCAAGCCCACTTATCCAGCCCATAGCGGGAGAGGTAGTAAATATAAATGCCGACGCATGCGAGTTTGGCGTTGATCGCAAGTGAATACAAGCCTGTGGGCGAGTTGCCGTTTGTTCCACCCTGCGTTATGTCACTCCAACCATACTTTGTGCATAAGAGAAACGTAAATAAGAATATGGGAGCCACTAAGAAGAAGTAAGACAATCTTCCTTTCTTAGATCCATATTTTGCACGCGAGGACAATGAGACATTGCAATAAAAAAAAAGAAAGACGAGGCCGAAGCATATGTTAGCGGAGGAGCCGAGAATCAATTGAATATCAATGACTCTCATGTCAGTGAGCAAGCTAAACATGGTAGAAAGCTTCAGAGTCGATATGTCGCTGTGGCTCGTGATCCACGGCATTACACAATACAAAGTCTGAAAGCTGGCAAAGATCCAGTAGACAGACAAGACTTTTATCCTTCTCTTGCGGGATACGCAAAAGAGAAAGATTAGCGACGCCGCATATAGCCAGATAGCCAAACCATTCATCTCCACAGTCCGAGGATACTTGCTCCGCGGCCCTGAAAGAAACCAGATCTAATTACTAAGCGCCCTGCGGTAGACGCTCAATGTGTCAGCGGCTGTGTGGGACCAAGAAAAACGTGCAGCTTGCGAAATCGATTTGGCGGACAGTTTGTAGCGCAGTGATGCATCCCCCAACAGGAGCTTCAAGCCAGCCGCGATGTCCTGCATACTGCTTGGGTCGATGAGGAGTGCGGCATCGCCGGTGATCTCAGGAATAGATGAGATGTTGCTTGTCAGTGTGGGGGTTCCGCAGGCGAGGGCTTCCAGCACTGGAATGCCGAAACCCTCGTAGAGCGATGGGTAAGCGAATACCTCAGCCCCACGGATGAGATAAGGTTTTTCAGTCTCTAAAACAAAGCCAGTGAATATAACCTTATTCTCCAGATTTAATGTGTGGACCAAATTAAAAAGCCTCTTGAACATCCATCCGTTCATTCCGGCGATAACCAAGACGTGAGATGGATGAGCCTGCGCCAGGGTGGAGAATGCTTCGGTCAAGCGCACAAGGTTTTTGCGTGGCTCGATTGTTCCTATGAAGAGAATATAAGGCTGGGTTATTCCATATTTGCGGACGACCTCTTCTATCCTCTGTGGATCAAGGTCGGGGCGAAATTGTGGACCTTTGCCGAGTGGCACGATATGACAGGATGGAGCGGGGTGCGGGAAGAATTTCAAGAAATCCTCTTGTGAGGAGTGTGAAACGAAACTCAGCGCGTCAGCCCTGCGTGCAGCCGCACCAGTAAAAAACTGAAAATAACGGACCTTGGACGGCAGATGCATATCGGGCATCAAAAACATCGTCATATCGTGTATTGTCACGACCTTCTTCGCAGACATAGGAAGTAGTGGGAAGGAATAATGAAGCGAGTGAACGACATCGATGCCATATCTTAACGCTAGAAACGGAATAAAGAGTTGCTCCAAAAGAAATCGGAAAGGCAACTTGCGAAAAGTTCTACTATCAACCCGAATGAGCGTTACATTGCTGCACTGACTAAAGTCAAAGTCTGAATCGTCATCCTGCACTAGAAGAAACCACTCTATCCCGGAATCAAGTCGAGTAAGTTCGCGCACCATATTTTGAGCGTAGACGCCGACGCCAGCTTTCTTACGTGTTACCTGGGTGCAATCGATCAATACTTTCATGGGCTTCGTCTTAGGAAGAGCTGGGCATTTTTCAAGATCTTATTTACGTTACAGGCGTTGGGTGCAGCGGATGGTTGTGAATCCAGCGCAGCATTCCCTTCACTCGATACTTAATGATCGCTGTGTATAGCTCAACCAGCGCTGTCGCCTTTCTCCTGCCTCCCGTCTGCACCTTTGCGCGGTAGGCTTCACGCAAGGCCGCAATGGAGTCACTTATGCCCCCAGCTCTCATACAAACGGTGACGATCGGCAAGAACGCACTGCGTAAATTTGCTCGAGGGCGAAGCAGAAGCTCATAGTCACCGCTAATTTGATAGGATGTGTCGAAGCGGCCATATTGGTCAAATAGGCGAGACCTATGCATACTGCCGACATGGATACTACACATCATTTGACTGAATCGCGGCCACATCCATGGGCCGCCCAATGTTCGCGAGAGCCCGTCTGAATGCAGCGATTTGATTGGTGAACTTATATAATCTATGCTTGGATTTGTTTTGGCGAGATTCATATACGCCGAGATCGCACCCGGAAGGTACTCATCGTCTGCGCCCAGAAAGGAAATCCACTCCCCACGGGCGAGGCCGAGACCTTTGTTCCATGCATCATAGACGCCCGCATCCGGCTCGCTGATCCACAGCGCAATATGATCTTCATATCTCCGCAGTATTTCAACGGTGCCATCTGTCGAACCGCCGTCCAAAACGACATGCTCCAAATTCGGATAATTCTGGCTTATAACGCTCTCCAAACAACCCGCCAAAAATTCCTCTCCATTAAAAACTGCTGTAATGACTGTGACGAGAGGGGATTCATTGTCAGGTTCAGCCAAGGCTGACTTCAGCCGAGTCCCTCCACATTTGGGGGCGTGGTCGGTTTGCATTGCCACTCCTAGGCGACGAATGATTGACGTAGCAACGCTCCCCTGCGAGTCTGGTAGGTGCGATTGTCTTACGCCTCAGTTATTTTACCGCAGTATGCAGATCAGATTCCTCTTGATGGTATGGGGACCTGTGTTCTGGAATTGCTGCTGCCAACGGGACCCTGTTAGGAGTTGTGGATCCGCACAATTCTCGGTCTTGGATGGTCGATTCCAAGGAGGAATTTTCGCCTCCCGACGCTGAGACGGGTTCTGTGCTCCGTGACTTGGAGTACTCTGCTGTGTGGGATGAGGTCAGATGAGGTGCAGATAGCCGGAGTCTGCGAGGTTATAAGAGAGATTTTCGTTTCGGGGTCCGATTATTTTTGCGGGGACACCACCCGCCACCACAAACGGCGGGATGTCTTTGGTTGCTACGGCGTGGGCGGCAAGTACAGCACCCTCGTGAATTGTGATGCCTGGAAGGACAGTTGAGCGGAAACTAAGCCAGGCACGGTCCTCGATGATTACAGCGGCGACTTTTATCGCGAAAGTTTGTGATTGCGGATCGTGCTGGGCAGTCCATACCGCCGCCTCCGAAGAAAAATTTACATTGCTTCCAATGGTAATTCCGCCTCTGCAATCCAGAATACATTTATGACCGACAGTGGTCCCGTCTCCGATGATGAGATTCCACGGGCATCTCACTTCAAACCCCGAGTAGAGCACGACGTTTTTTCCAAGTTTTGCACCCATGCATCTCAGCGCCAATTTTCTGAGATGGTTCGAAGGTATTATCGAAGCGAAACGAACGAGTAAGAACGAGGCTGAAATTATTAACGATTTTGACAGTTGTAGTAACCATTTGATCATTCCTCTAATGCCCCTCGATAGCATCTTCGGCACCGACATTCACGTTTGAATGAATTAGGAAGCCTCTCCGGAGCTGATCCTCCCAGATTGAGAACATCGCTGACACAGCGATGAATATTATCTATTGTATCCACACGGGGAAGTTTCAGCCATGACATCATAATGTAAGCTCGGAGGGACCAGTCGCATGCTGAGAGATCGCAAACTTCGGATTGCAGTTGATTGCCGGATCGAAAGTTCTCGAGAGGGTACGGGTACGGCAGTGATCGCTCTGGCCAAAGCTCTCTCTGATTCTAAGGTTGATGACCAGCAGTACACTTTCGTCGTCCATGAAGAGATGCAGGGCTGGCTTGCGCCTTATGTTTATGGCCCGTGCGAAATGGTGGGAATCCCGGCGTCAAAATTGTCCAATGTGAAAGCTACACTTCGTTGGATCGCGCCGCTCAGGTTCGTGTGGCAGAAGTTGCGTGGCGGAGTGGCGCACGTACCGGTCTCTGACGGCTACGTCGAATCTCAAATGTTCGATGTCGTTCACTTTCCGACGCAGATCGGCTATTTGACGAAATTGCCCTCGATCTATCAACCTTGGGACTTGCAGCATCTGCACTATCCACAATTCTTCTCCAATGCTGTGTTTGATCTGCGCGAGAGATATTATCGTGCTTTCTGTGAGCAGGCGTCCTGTGTTTGTGTCCAGGCAGAATGGACCAGGCGCGATGTCATTCAACGCTATGGGCTGCCGGCGGACAAAGTGGTTGTGATCCCGTGGGGATCGGTGTTCGATGCTTATAAGGCACCATCGCAAGAGACAACGCGCGGGACGATAGAAAAATATGGTCTTCCGAGCAAGTTTTTTTTCTATCCGGCTGCCACTTGGCCCCACAAGAATCACGAAGCCATCTTTCGGGCTCTCCATATTCTCAAGAGCGAATGGGGGATCGCTCCGCATGTCTACTTTACAGGTTCGTCGATGCAACATCGCGCAGCGCTCGACGAACTGGCGCAAGAGCTTGAGGTGGTTGAACAGTTGCATTTCCTTGGATTTCTGAAACCCGAGGAACTGCAGGCCGTTTTCAGTGCCGCAACCGCGATGGTATTCCCGAGCAAGTTTGAAGGTTTTGGTTTGCCAATCCTTGAAGCCTTCCAAGCGCGGCTTCCTGTGATTTGCTCGAATGCAACTACGCTGCCTGAAGTAGCGGGGGATGCTGCGCTGTACTTCGACCCAGATTCGCCGGCGGAACTTGCAACGCTGATGAGAAAGTTTCTCGAAACGCCGGAGGTGAGAGAGGGCCTGATAAACAGAGGGACTCACGCACTCTCGCAACGTTCAATGAGTAAAACGGCCGCCAATTTTCAGGCGCTTTACGAAAGAACTGCCGGAGTGTCACGGCAGCGAGACCACTCAAGTTTAGAATCGGTCGCAATCTGACAGGGAATGACATAATGGGTAGAAGGGCGCTGATTTGCGGTATTTCAGGACAGGACGGCACGTATCTTGCAAAGCTGTTGCTGAATAAGGGTTATGAAGTTTGGGGAAGTTCGCGGGATGCGGAATTGGCTACTTTCGCCAACCTCCGCAGCCTGGGAATTTATGAGTCGGTAAGGCTTGTGTCACTCAATCTCCGGGATGTGGGAAGCGTTCTGGGTTTGTTACGACGAATCCGGCCAGACGAAATTTTTAGCCTTGCTGGGCAAAGCTCGGTTGGACTGTCTTTCGAACAACCGGTTGAAACCATAGAAAGTATCGCTCTGGGTACACTCAGCCTGCTTGAAGCGATTCGACTCTCCGACTTCGACATTCGTGTCTACAACGCGGGCTCGACGGAGTGCTTTGGCGATACTGGGGATGCTGTCGCCAATGAAAAATCGCCGTTCAGGCCTTGCAGCCCATACGCCGTAGCAAAAGCCTCAGCATTCTGGACAGTGGCCAACTACCGTCAAGCGTATGGAATGTTTGCATGTACTGGGATCCTTTCTAACCATGATTCTCCTTTGCGACCGAGGCGGTTTGTCACTCGAAAAATCGTGCACGCCGTAGCGATGTTGGCTTTGGGCAACGATGTGCGCCTATCGCTTGGCAATCTCAGCATCGAGAGGGATTGGGGATGGGCGCCGGAATATGTTGAAGCGATCGCGATAATGCTGGAACAGGATGCTCCAGCCGACTGCATTATCGCGACCGGAAGTAGTCATACATTGCAGGAATTCATGGAAACGGCTTTTGAGTTGGCGGGCAAGGATTGGCACGACCATGTCACGATCGATGCGCATCTGATGCGCCCGACGGATATCCTACGCAACAAAGTCGATCCATCGAAAGCAGCCGAATGTCTGGGGTGGAAGGCTAAGAGCGGGATGAAGCAGGTTGTCAGCATCATGCTTGAAACTGAGATTGACAGCATTCGTAGGGAGGGCACAGCTTAATGGAAGGGACGGTAGCAAGTTTGAATTATTCGCCCGTGCTTTGTAAGGTCTGCGATGGGTCTTCGGTCTTTTTCGGAGAGGCCGACGTGCTAAGAAAGTATCGGGTACAGTATTTTCGTTGCGAGACATGCGGCTTCATGCAGACTGAATCACCGTATTGGCTAAAGGAGGCCTATTCCTCCGCCATTGCCACGCAGGATGTGGGAATTATGCAGCGCAATCTGATGAACCGTGACGTCACCACGGCGATAATTAATTTTCTTTTTCCGAAGATGTTAAGCGCGATTGATTTTGGTGCGGGGCACGGAGTATTTGTTCGACTAATGAGGGACAGGGGTTTCAACTTTTTTTGGTCCGATCTTCATGCGACGAATGACTATGCTCGCGGATTCGAGTGCAAAGACGGCTTGACCTATGACTTCCTTACAGCATTCGAAGTGCTTGAGCACTTAATTGACCCGGTCGCCGAACTGGGGAAGTTGATGGCGTTATCGGAGAATGTGCTGGTTTCGACTTGTCTTTTACCGCAACCAGCGCCTGGACTTTGTGATTGGTGGTACTATGTGCCGACGACCGGTCAGCATATTGCTTTCTACACGGTCGAATCGCTACGTCTTCTCGCTCTCCGATTCGGGCGAAGCCTATTGTCAGTTGGCCCCTACCATCTCTTTACCAAAGCACCGAAGAGCAATCTACTGTATCGGTTAGCCACTACCGTTAGAGTGGCGAAACTCGCAAACCAGATGTATCGGCGCCTAAGTCTGGTCGAGGCTGATTTTAGGCAAATGGTTGGATAAATATTTTGTCTAAACGCGGCGTATTAGCAGGATTAGGTGTGGCCAAAGAGGCGAGCGGCAATTTGGCGACCTTTTGTCGATAGACGATGAAGGAGTGGTGTCGACAGCATTTTCTGCATGCGACGATGATCCATGCTCCGAAGAGGGATAAAACTAGCTGGGTGCTGGAGCGGAAAGCCTATCTGCGTCGCAGGCAGCATGAATCGGGCGTCTTCCTGTACTGTATGCGTTGCCCCATGCCCGAAACCAATGTTAGCGATCAGATTGACGCTGGAAACAGCAGCGAGCGAGTTGTTCTTTAGGCATGTAAAAAGCCATTGATAGTCCCATGTGTTCGGACCTCTATTTTCGTGCATTGCATCGAAGATACTCGTCCAATAATCAACAGCTTTTGAATTGTCGAAAACCTCGGAGAGCAACTCTTCCCTCTTGATTTCCGGCCAATCCTTGAGATGACGGTCATATCGTGTCCACTCGGATTTCCACGTCGCCCATCCCCAGACACCACCAATCTGTGAAAAGAAATAGCTCGAGTTTGTGTTGAGATATTCGCCGACCAAGTTACAGCCGGAAATGTAAGCAATTCGGTCATCCCCTCGGTACCGCTCAAGCAATTCCCTACAGAAAGGGAAGAAGGATGGGTCCGGCAGGCAATCGTCTTCTAGAATAATCGCTTCCTCGACCAGCGAGAATACCCAGTTCAGGCCGCTAATCATCCGCTCCTGACACCCGAGATTGTTGTCGGCGAAATTTGTGAAGACTTCACAAGGCCAGTCCACGCGGCCTGCGATGTCACGCACTTGTCGGCAAATTTCGGCCTCGCCTGGTTTTGCGAGCCTTGGTCCGTCTGCGATAAGCAGCAATTGTGCGGGTCCTATTCTGGCGACGGTGTCAAATACTCTGCGGGTTGTATCGGGCCGGTTGAAGACGAACAGTGCTATCGGTGTTTCAAATGTCTTTGAATCCATATACGTTGACCTGTCTGAACTGCTGGGCCGCAGAAATTATGGCTTGCCGCCTCTAAACTATGTGGGGAAGTTCCAGGCCAGCCGATGTAATCAGATACGAGGTAGGATTGTATGGAACTTTGGCAACTACCGAAACGGGATTACTGGGTTGTTGTGCAGCTTGTTGTAGTATACGGATTGCGATAGGCGCTGGCGGCACGACGTCCGAAATCCTACCCAGGACGGGGAGTCGCATGCTGGAGCGGTGAAATTGTGCGCAAATTGTGAAGGTCAACAGTCGCTTCTATAAGACCCCCCCAACCCAATCGAAGGAAACAGACTTTGACGAGGCTAGTTCTTGGCGTTCGCATGACCAATGAGTTGAATAAGGTTGGCCCTGGGCTGCGCAAGATCATGGGGAACTTGGGTTGGTTGATGGTTGACCGCGTGGTTCGCATGGGGATGGGCCTATTTGTTGGTGTGTGGGTCGCTCGGTACCTTGGGCCTGTTCAGTTCGGCAGTTTGAACTTTGCGCTTTCGTTCATCGCGTTGTTCGGGACGATTACTACACTCGGCCTGGAAGGGATTGTGGTGCGGGAAGTGTTGCACACTCCTGGCGATGCGCACGAGATTCTTGGCACAACCTTTGCCCTTCGGAGCGGCGGCGGCTTGCTGGCGGTTGGCCTGTCGATTGTGACACTTCGGCTAATTCAAGGCCACGACAAGCAGGCACTGCTGCTGGTTTCCATTCTTTCGTTGACCCTTATCTTTCAAGCTTTCGACACCATCGATTCATTCTTTCAATCGCAGGTGCGTTCCAAAATAACTGTCTGGGCGAAGAATTCAGCCTTCTTGGTATTTGCTGTCGTCCGGGTGTCACTCATCCATGCTAAGGCTCCAATATGGACATTCGCGGCTGCTGGCACAGGGGAAATAGCGCTGGGGGCAGTTGGGCTGTTGCTTGGCTACCGCCTCTCGCGCGGCAGGATGTCTCTCTGGCGTAGTACCAGGAAGAGGGCGGTGTTATTGTTGAGGCAAAGCTGGCCGCTACTGTTTTCCGGCATGGCCATCATAATCTACATGCGCCTGGATACGGTGATGCTCAAGGTGATGCAGGGGGACCTGGCGGTTGGGCTGTATTCGGCGGCGACACGAGTTTCGGAAGTTTGGTACTTTATTCCGATGGCGATCGTGTCTTCCGTATCCCCCGCTATTATGCGAGTAAAGGACGATCCTAAGCTCTTTTACAGCCGGCTTAGCAAGCTGTTCTCGCTGATGACTATGACAGCTTGCGTCATTGGCTCATTTGTAGCGCTCGCCTCTCACGCGATCATCCGCATACTTTATTCAAGTGGATATAGCGGTGCTGCGCCAGTGCTCGCGGTCCATGTATGGGCGTCGGTCTTCGTTTTTCTCGGGGTCGCGCAGTCGCCTTGGGACCTTTCCAGGAATCTACTGACCTTATCGCTTTACCGCACCTTAGCGGGTGCGATTATTAATATCGCGATGAACCTGTATTTGATTCCGCGTTATTCAGCTATGGGAGCAGCAATTGCAACGGTCTTCTCATATGCATGCGCTGGAATTCTAGCTAATGCGTTCAGCCCACGGACGAGGCCGATCTTCTATATGCAGCTAAAATCCTTCATCCCCTGTCGATTCTGGGCTCCGCAGTCATAAACTTCTTTTGCTAAGTCAGGCGACAGTTTCTTGCCTTAAGCTTAGACTCAAGTTGGCTGCGTTGAAGCCTAATGATACTTAGGCGGCTGATGGGGGAAAAAGTTCACATTGATCAGGTTAACCCTGCTTGACATTTACGCGTTTCTATTCTCGCGAACGCATTTTTGTAAACTGAACCGTTGGCTATTCGACGCATCTCTACGGGGACTGGGTGTCTTAAATTATAAGAACGATATCGTAAGCGGCGAACGTCACTTCTTGAACCTATACCTATCGTCGTTTCAAAAACCTACGGTCGTTGATGTGGGCGCAAACGAGGGCGCATACTCTAAGGACATTTGGGCAGCGAATAGGGATGCTCACGTGTTTGCCTTTGAACCTCATCCTGAAACTTTTAAGCGGTTGCTTGTGCAAGCATCCGGTATTAAGAACATGACCTCGATCAACGCTGCTTGTGGAAGCGTAACCGGCCAACTCGTCCTTTACGACTATGCAGGATCTGAAGGAACAGAGCATGCATCACTGCATGCTGGGGTCATTGAGGAAATCCACGAGGGCAAGTCGGACCAACATGTTGTAAATATCGTTCAATTAGACACGTTTGCGACCAGCCATAGCATTTCGCTCATTCATTTGTTGAAGATTGATGCAGAGGGGCATGAGCTTGAGGTTCTTAAGGGTGCAGCAAATTTGTTACGTGAGAACCGTGTTAGGGCGATTCAATTCGAGTTCAACGAAATGAATGTCGTCAGTCGGGTGTTTCTCAAAGATTTCTGTGACTTGCTGCCCAATTACAATTTCTATCGAATGCTTCGCACTGGCTTGATGCCTCTAGATCCCTACTGCCCACTGCGCTGTGAGCTGTTTGCTTTTCAAAACGTAGTTGCATTGCCTAAGAGTGAAGCTGTCCAGAAATAGGTAGCAAGTACAGGGCCGCCCTAAGTAAATCGATGACTGCGGAAATTGAAGGAAAAAATGGCTGATATCGGAATCGATGAAAGAGCGACTAGAGACCCCTGTGCTGATGCATCATCGGTTGTCGAGGAGGAAGAGGACAGCATCGATCTGATTGCTTTGATCCACACTGTTCGACGAGGGAAGCCGCTTATTTTCATGGCAATGAGTGGATGTTTTTTGGTCGCCACAGTGGTAGCCTTCGTTCTTCCTTTGCGCTACACGTCCACCGTTTCATTTGTTCCGCCGAGTCTCAATAGCGGCAGCGCGGCAGCTTCGGTGCTTGCGGGACAGCTTGCGGTGTTTGGGGCTGGAGACCTTCTGGGCGGCGCGAAGAACCCTGGCGATCTGTACGCGGGGATTCTGAGGAGCCGGTCGATTGCGAGCGAACTCATCAAGCGGTTCGACCTGATGAGCGTCTACAGGGTCAAGAAGGAGAGCCAGGCTGAGGCAGTGCTTGGCTCCAGCACGGATGTAGTCGTGGACTTGAAGTCTTCCATCGTCACTGTGGGCGTGACGGCGAAGAGCCGTGAGCTGGCGCAGCAACTCGCAAACGCTTATATGGATGCATTGCGGGAGACGAACGGGAGGTTGGCTCTGAGCCAGTCCTCGCAGCGGCGTCTGTTTTTTGGGCAGCAATTGGCGAAGGAAAAGGACGATCTGGAAGATGCCGAAGTTGAGTTGAAGCGGACCGAAGAGCAGTCCGGTTTAATCGCACCGTCAGGGCAGACGGCGGTGCAAATCGAGACGGTTGCGCAGACACAGGCCCAGATTGCATTGCGGCAGGTTCAGCTTGCGGCGCTGCGTGACTCGGCCACCGAACAGAATCCAGAGGTCATCCGTCTACGCAGCGAAATTGGGGATTTGCAAGGGCAACTGAGCCGTCTGCAGAACGGGAGCGGTAGAGGCTCGATGGCGGCCATTCCAACTTCCAAGGTTCCCGAGTTGCAACTGGAATATGTTCGCAAGGAGCGGGAAATCAAATACCACGAGGCGCTGTTTGACATGCTCTCCCGGCAGTATGAGTCCGCACGGCTGGACGAGGCTCGTGATGCTCCCGTGTTGCAGGTGCTTGATCCTGCGTCTTATCCGGATACCAAGTCTGGGCCGAAGCGGCTATACATCATGCTCGGCGGTCTGATTTTCGGATTCATCGGAGGTTGCATCTGCGTTTTGTTGCGTGAGCCTATCCGCGTGTTACGTGCTTCGCTTGCTCAAATCGACCCAATCTGAGATCGCCCACACGCCTAGAGGGTGAGTAATCGCCGAGCCGATTTAGTCTGTAAGAGACCGAGCAACACACCTGTTAGCGGGATGGTGTTTGTGGTGAACTCGGGTCATGAGAGTTGACATTGAAGTGTTGGTTGAACGTCTAAGTTGTGCGGAGATGAGGCAGCTGGTTGCCTTGTACGGGTCGAGGGCGGATGCGATGAATTGAGTTTTGCCGCAGTCAAGCTATTGCGTCGCATTAGCCTGCAGGCCCACCAAGACAGCGGATAAAGATGGCGCATTCATTACCCGGCTGACTGGGCGGTCTTAAGCAAGGAGCTTATACCCCCTCTTGGCTTTACGCGTGCGACACTGCGTAGGTAGGACCGGCGAGTGATCGTGATTCCGAAAAGCCTCGGTAGGCCTTCTGGGGTAAAACAGTTGATCGACCATTCGCAGATACTTTCCCAGCTTGCCCAGGGAGCGGCTCCCATCAGCGTAAATGAACAGTAGATCGACGTGTAACGCTGGTTCTGGCGCGCGGGGGGTGGGAAGGTCAATGATTGTGCGTCAAGATACTTACGCAGCATCCCTGATCGCGTGCCGTGTTTGTAGCATCGCACAGGCACAGAGCGTTTTATCCAACAGCCGGAGAGCTCGAGGCTGGACCTGCGGGAATTTACACGGATGGCTGCGAGCCATTCATTCACTCGTCCGAGCGCTGGTACCGAGCCAATGTCGCTCACTCGCCCGTTGTCTTCGCCACTATCAAAGACGCCTTTCTACGACACGCGCGAAGAGTCTCAAAGTACGCAGCTTAAGGGGTCCAGCTATGTTGCCATCGACAGCTGGATCTACCCCGCGCTCAATCGCCTGATCGCACCAAGGTAGTGGCTAGCTATCGCAGGATGGTGGCGAACCCGGTGCTACTGCAAGACGGCAACCTGACCGATGTATCCGGCAGCTTTTCGTGGCTGGCTAAATCTCAAGTAGAGGTCTCAACCGTGCAGCAGTATGAACGTTGGCGCTTCCCGGTTCTAAACTCTGGTTCTAGATCAAATTTTTCGGTCACGTTTCAAACACGATTGTTGAACAGGGCACGACTCTGAGATGGCTTGGCGAAGCGACAAGTGCAATGGACGATCGGCCACCTAGACCCGTGGCTTGTCGTCCGAAAGATTGCCCTTTATCACCAGAGTTATCGAGTAGATAAAGGTCTGCAACTGTCAATATGCGTTGATCTGACGGATACTTTAGTTAATGGCTTTAGAAATCTCTGAGAAGTATCGTTCTTCCTGGCTCGCGGCGGCGCGACTCTGGATGGTTTTGCTTGCGGCATTCGCGGCGACTGCGGCAGGCGCTGTTGATCTGGATGGGTGCAAGGCTGGGCCGGGCGGTGCTCTGCCTGTGGATGTTTATATTCCGATGGATAGCTGGGTTTACCCTGCGCTGGATCGGCTGCACGGGCTTGGATTTGCGGATACCGCGTTTCTGGGGATACGGCCGTGGACTAGGCGAAGTATTCAACGGATAGTCGAGGAGACCTCCAATACTGAGGGGATTCAGAACCACGCGCAGGCCTTCGAAATTGTAGCTGCGGTGCAACGCGAATTTGGTACTGAGGACGACAATTTAGGGGATCTTTCGTACGCGTGTGAGGGCATTCACACACGGCTGCAAGGAATTAATGGGCTTAGTCTTCGGGACAGTTTTCACCTAGGACAGACGATTACGAATGACTATGGACGCCCCTATCAACCGGGATTCAACACCGTTGATGGGGCTAGCGGAAGCGTCCAGTTTGGACGGTTCAGCCTATATGCGCGAGGGGAATATCAGCATGCTTCGAGTGCTGTGGGCTATTCGCCGGCGCTGGTCGCAACTTTATCCAATATCGATCAAGTACCACTTGCGACGAACCCGATGCAGGCAACGATTCCGACTGGACCCATTACGTCGACCAATGTGTTGCGGATTGTTGAAGCGAATCTGTCCTACCGGATATTGAATCACGAAATATCTTTTGGCAAGAGCGACCACTGGCTTGCTCCCACTGTTGGCGGCGCATTCATGTACAGCAATAACGCTGAAAATATTTACGCGTTCCAAATCGATCGGGCTGAACCCCTGTATATTCCTTTGCTTTCACGATTAGTGGGGCCTTTTCGTTACGACTTTTTTGTCGGTAGCCTAAAGGGACATTCTGATCCAAATGATCCATGGATGCACATGGAAAAGATTAATTTCAAGCCGACGCCGAATGTCGAGTTGGGTTTCGAGCGGACCGTGATCTGGGGCGGCAAGGGACACGAGCCGATCAACATCAAGAGTTTTCTCCGTAGTTTTTTCAGCACGACTGCTGTCTCTCCGGCCAGGAAGGAATCCCGGGAAGATCCCGGCGCGCGCTTCTCTTCCTTCGACTTCAGTTGGCGTCTGCCGTGGATGAACCATTGGCTAACGCTATACACGGATTCGATGATTCACGATGACGTGAATCCGATTGCTGCTCCCAGACACGCTGGAGTGCGACCCGGCCTGTTCTTGTCGCGTGTTCCGGGCATCCCGAGATTGGATTTGCGGTTCGAGGGGGTCAATACGGATCCTGAGACGAGCCGCAGTTCGGGTGGCTCTTACCTGTACACGGAATTTATTTTTAAGGAGGGCTACACAAATAAGGGGCTGATTATGGGAGACGCAATTGGGCGCGAGGGGCGGGGGGGGCAGGCGTGGCTGACGTACCACCTCTCGCCGCGCGAGATGGTTCAGACTTCTTTTCGCCATGCGAAGATCGCGCAGGATTTCATACCTTCCGGCACGACGCAGAACAGCTTCGATGTGCGGGTAGTAAAGCGTTTTCACGGTTACTTGGAGGTGTCGGCAGAAGTTCAGCACGAGTGGTGGAAGGCTCCGGTATATCAACCTGGGCAACAGACTGACACGGTTGCAACATTTCAGTTGACACTTCATCCGGAGCGTTCGATGCGACCGTGAGGAGTGGCAGCAAGGATAGGAACCTGCGGGATTTTGTGAACTGCCTGTGAAGTTGGCAGTGGGTCGTTACTTGAGAACGTTTACGGCTGCCGCTCCCAAGCCGAACCCTTCGATGATCGTCGCGATGTTGGTTAGATTGCGCAGGATGGATCCCTTTTCGATCATGGGTGGCACCACGATGGTATCGCCGGGCAAGAGCAAAACGTCGTCGAAGTTGCGGTTAGCGAAGAGAGCGCGTTGGCCGAAGCTGCTGTATTGATGGCTTACTACGGAGCCGTCGGCGCGCAGGATGAACTCACGTTTGCGATCGGCGTTTCTGTCCGGACCACCGGCCAGCAGGAGATAGTCCTTGACGCGCTTGCCCTTTTGATAGACGAATGCATTCGCGTTGTAGACCTGTCCCGCTACGGCGACGTTCGAAGGTACCTTAGGTACTACGAACCTGTCGCCGTCCTCGAGTGGCAAATCTGGAATCGAGGCAATGTCTGTAGCATTTGGCTTGAGTTGGAAGACGATGCGCCCGGTCGGCTGCGTCTGTCGAAGGCGTGCAAGAGTGGAGCGTGCTTCAACTGCCGAGGCCTGGGCTGCTGCGGCATCTCTATCGGTCAGGGCCGAGGAGGCCAGGCTTGATGAACGGGCCGCGATCTCGGCCTCCAACGTGTCCGCATACTCGACTATTCTCTGGCGTTCAACGCGGCGGACTGAGTCGCGAGTGAACTCCGAAGCGTAGAGGTAGGCGTCAGGAGTGATTCCACCTGCGCGGACAAGTAACTGGCGAAGCGTCTCGCCGGGAAGAACACTGTAAACGCCCGATGCTGCAAACTCACCTTCAAGTTTCACAACCTTGGTTTGTTGGACACTCGGTACTCGGATATCAGCAGTTGAGAAAATTGTAACGACGTCGCCGCTAAGGAGTTCGATGTCCTGCGACTTGTCCCTATTGAGGACCACTTTGCCTAGGTTGAAGGATACGAGCGAAGTCTTAAGAGTAGATCGATTTTGACGCTCGATTACGGCGTATTCCCAGTCGATATCGGGAGCGCTGAGGATGACATCGTTTGTGGCTGAAAAGTTGCGGTCACTGGCGGTAAGGGCAGTTCCAACGGAGTTGCCCTTGCTGTTATCGGTGTCGGAGGAGCGACGGTCAGCGGCCGCATCTGTGGCGGCACCTGCCTGTAATCCCAACGAACCCTGCCGCACGGGCCCACGGTAGCCCCGATTGTTCTGGTCCGCCGGGACATCCTGATTAATTTGTAGCAAGTGTTCCTGATTGACCTGTCCCAACAAGTCGCGGCGTTGATAATAGCTGCGCGTGACCAGCACTTCCTGGTTCGGAATCAGATCGGATATGCGCATACCCTCATGCCAGACATATCGGCCTGGATTTGCGACGTTGCCACGCAATGTCACTGCATTGGTGAATCGGTCGATGATGGCGTTTACGGACACGATGTCGCCATTCTGCACGGGGGAGGAATCACCGGTGGTGAGATCCAGATCCATCTCGCTGCGCTGGGCGTGGTTGTAGACTCTCTCGACGCGCGCCTGTGAACCGGCGGCTACGTTGGTCAGTCCACCAGCGAGAGCGATGACTTCCTTGAAGCTCTGCTCGCGTTGCAATTCGTATATGGCTGGGCTGGTAACGCTTCCGAGCACAGCTACCTGGGGTCCTACGTCGGGTATGAAGATGACGTCCCCGGGCTCGAGGCGGACGTCCTTGCTTTTGTCTCCGTGCAGCAAAAGGTCGTACAGGTCGAAGTGGGTGATGGTCTCGTTCCCGCGCTTGACCTGGATGTCGCGCAAACTGCCTTGGGGAAGAGGTCCGCCCGACGCGAAGAGAGCGTTCAAAAGCGTGCTAAGGGAGCCGATGGTGTAGCTTCCTGGCTGTCTTGCCTGACCTACGACGAATACCTGAATCGAGCGTAATTGTCCGAGGTTGGTGTTGAGATCGAAGTTGCGATAGACGCGGCCCAGTTGCGACTTCAAAAATTCGCTGAGCTGCGAGAACTGCAGACCCGCCACGTGGATGGTGCCGACTTGCGGTAGGGAGATAGATCCGGTGCGGTCAACGATGAAAGAGCCATGCTGGTTAATCTGGCCCCATATCTGCAGCTGCAATTCGTCGCCTGGGCCGATGACATAGTCGGGTGTAACAGGAATATTGTCGACCGGCGCGAAGGTTGACGGAGCCGTATTGAAAAGCCCCGCGCCGAAGATTGGCAGGACTCGGCCAGTGCTGCCGGCTACTACTTGCTGAAATTCGGTCAAAGTCGGAGGCGTGACGGCCTGGACAGAAAGCTTCGGCTGCATGATGTCCTGGCGGCGCGGGGAGGAGATGTCGGTGTCGATCGGGCCAGCGGGCGGCGTCGCGCTGGTGGGGATCGAAGTTCCCGTTGCTGGAACGCCTGCGCCTCTGGGACCGAGGGTGGTTGGGTCTATTGAAGGGGGGCTGGCGTATGGAGCGGACTGTCCATTCATCTCCCCAACCGCCAGAAGAGTGAAGCAGAAAGTCCAAAGCGCCAGCCGCACCAGCCGTTTATCTGCGCCGAATGAACCGTTGGTCACAAAATCCACGAAATCAACACCTTGTCCTGACTGCTATAGCGGCCATTCACGCGGCAAATGCCCTGTCTACTTGCGACTTCAGTTTACCCGATTCGCAGACAGGATGACGGAAGTCTGTTGATTGTCGCTCGGGCCGCAGGAGCGCATTTGTTTGAAGACACCGTTGGTCGTCTATACTGACTTGATTTGATGGCTCCGCCCTCACCGGCTGGATAGGAAGAAGGGAACTAGATGAGAGCGCTTATGATCGACCGGCCGGGCGAGGCCAGGGTAATCGATATGGAACAACCGGCAGATACTGATCCGCTTGAAGCGACGATGCGGATCCGGCGGATTGGGCTATGTGGAACTGATCTGAGTACATTTCTGGGAAAGAATCCGCTGGTGACGTATCCGCGGATTCCGGGCCACGAGGTTGCCGCGACTCTGGAACGGGTTCCGGAAAACGACCTGGGCCTGGCGGAGGGAACGGATGTAACCCTGTCCCCTTACACGAATTGTGGTAAATGCTCTGCCTGCAAGCAGGGACGCTTCAACGCGTGCCGGTTTAACCAAACGCTGGGGGTGCAGCGCGATGGGGCCCTTATGCGTCACTTCAGCATGCCGCTTGCGAAGCTGTATGCGGCTCCGTTGACGTTGGACGAACTATGCCTGGTTGAGCCGCTCACTGTGGGGTGTCACGCAGTTGCGCGAGGGCGGGTGAAGGCAGCGGATACGGTGGCAATCTACGGATGTGGGGGAGTCGGCCTTGGAGCAGTTTCGGCGGCTGCCTTCCTTGATGCAAATGTGATTGCCATCGATATCGATGACAAGAAGCTCTCCATCGCGCAGAGTTCGGGGGCACGGCACCTGATCAACTCGACACGCGAAGACGTGCACGTCAGGCTTCAGGAACTGACTGGAGGACAGGGCCCCGATGTAATTATCGAGGCGATTGGCAGGCCCGATACGTTTCGCGCTGCGGTTGAGGAGGTGGCGTTCACTGGGCGAGTTGTTTACATCGGATATGCGAAGGACCTAGTGAGTTATGAGACGCGGCTTTTTGTGCAGAAGGAACTCGACATCCTCGGTTCGCGCAATGCACTTCCTCAGGATTTCAGGGAAGTGATTCGCATGTTCGAGCAGAAGCGGTTTCCGACGGAGGCGGCCATCAGCGCGACCGTGCCTTTGGACGAGGCACCTGCAATACTGCGCGCATGGAGCGAGAATCCGGCGGCTTATACGAAAATCATGATTACGTTGGATTAGCGGCCTCCGATTGCTGGCGATGTGGAAGGTGTAGAAGGTTGCTAACCTTGAACCAGACCGTCAAAATTACATTTGAGCGCGCACCATCAATCCATGTTGATTTTGGACTTTGGAGGAATTTGCATTGCAACTGATCCCGACTTCGCTGAACGATGTAGTCATTCTGGAGCCTAAGATATTTGGCGATGAGAGAGGGTTCTTTTTGGAGGCCTACAACGAAGCTACGTTTAAGTCGCTCGGGTTGCCGACCAGATTTATGCAGGACAACCACTCAGGTTCTCGCAAGGGTGTTTTGCGCGGGCTTCATTACCAGTTGATGCACCCGCAGGGGAAGTTGGTGCGTGCGCTTCGCGGAGAGATTTTTGACGTGGCTGTCGATCTTCGGCGAGACTCAGCGCAGTTTGGGGAGTGGTTTGGATTGGTGCTGAGTGCGGAGAACAAGAGGTCGCTGTGGGTCCCCCCCGGCTTTGGTCATGGATTCCTGGTGCTGAGCGAGTTTGCGGAGGTCTCTTACAAGGCGACCAAACTGTATGCTCCGACGTTTGAGCGGTCCATAGTTTGGAACGATCCTGCGATCGGGATCGCATGGCCGCTGGACGGGGAGCCGACACTTTCAGAGAAAGACAAAGCCGGGTTATTACTTGCGGACGCAGAGACCTACCCCTATTCCAATCGGCTGTGAATTATGTCCATAAGTAAGAACTGGCGATCATTTGCCAGCACTTATGGGGATGTGGATGAACCGAATCGATCTAAAATAAACATGAAATGAGGGTGAGGATATATGAGATCCAGAGTCTTACTTGTGACTGGCGGGGCAGGCTTTATCGGTTCCAACTTTATCCTTGAAGCGGTGCGCCGGGGCCATGCCGTAGTGAATCTTGATGCGCTGACCTATGCTGGCAACATGGATAACCTCGCCTCGCTCCATGGCAATAGCGCACATACTTTTGTCCACGGCTCGATTCTGGATAGTGCGCTGATTGCACGATTGCTAGACGAACATCGACCTGATGCGATTGTTCATTTTGCTGCGGAGAGCCATGTGGACCGGTCTATTTTGGGGCCGGCCGCGTTTGTGGATACGAATATCATCGGAACCTTCACACTTCTTGAAGCTGCGTTGAAACATGCACGCTCGTTGGCAGAAGACGACCGCAAGACCTTCAGATTTCTGCATGTTTCGACGGACGAAGTATATGGCTCGCTCAGTCCAGATGAGGCGGCGTTCCATGAAGAAACTCCGTATAGGCCGAACAGTCCTTACTCGGCATCGAAGGCTGCGTCCGATCATCTGGTTCGGGCTTATTTTCATACTTATGGCTTACAAGTAGTTACGACTAATTGCTCGAATAACTATGGGCCTTATCAATTTCCTGAAAAACTAATTCCGCTAATGATTCACAATGCAATCAACGGGAAATCTTTGCCTGTCTATGGCGATGGTCAGAATGTTCGCGATTGGCTGTATGTTACCGACCACTGCGATGCTATTTTGACGGTGCTGGAGGATGGCACTCCGGGCGAGACATACAATGTCGGCGGGTTGAACGAGCAGAAAAATCTGGATGTAGTGAAGATACTATGCACGATTCTGGATGAACTTCATGCTGAAGGGGCGCCCCATGATCGGCTGATTACCTATGTTAAAGATCGGCCGGGCCACGACAGGCGATATGCGATTGATTGCAGGAAGCTGCAGAGCAGCCTGGGATGGTCACCGAAGGAATCGTTCGAAACGGGGATCCGCAAAACAGTGCAATGGTATCTGGACAACGCGGTCTGGGTGGAGAAGATTGTGAGCGGTGAATATCGAGAGTGGATTACTGGAAATTATGCTTCTAGGGCGTAAGTCATCGTAATGAGCGGTGCTCGTGAATCAGTCAATAACAGTGTCTAGTATTTTTTGGCGGCTAATTGTCGCCGCTGCGGAATTGGAGTTTATCGATGAAGGGGATCATACTTGCGGGTGGTTCTGGGACACGGCTACATCCTGTAACTGAAGTCGTGTCCAAGCAACTACTTCCGGTGTACGACAAACCGATGATTTACTATCCGCTCTCCGCGCTGATGTTGGCGGGCATTCGGGACATCTTGATTATTTCCACGCCCGCCGATACCCCCCGTTTTGAGCAGCTTTTGGGTGGAGGCGAACGGTGGGGTATTTCCATTCAGTACGCGGTGCAGCCATCGCCGGATGGACTCGCGCAGGCTTTCCTGATCGGGAAGGAATTTCTTGCTGGCGAGGGATGCTGCCTGGTGTTGGGAGACAATATTTTCTTTGGGCATGACTTTGCAAAACAATTAAGGTCTGCTGCTGGACGCAAGAGGGGCGCGACCGTATTTGCCTATGCGGTGCAGGATCCGCAACGGTATGGAGTGGTGGAGTTTGACGAGAACCGCAAGGCGATTTCGCTGGAAGAGAAGCCTGCGAATCCGAAGTCGCGCTACGCGGTGACTGGAATTTATTTTTACGATGGCCAGATTGTCAGCGTCGCGGAGTCGATCAAACCTTCGCCGAGGGGTGAGTTGGAGATCACGGACGTGAACCGCTGGTATCTGGAGCGCGGACAATTAACTACTGAACTACTGGGGCGTGGGATGGCGTGGCTGGATACCGGCACACATGACTCGCTGCTCGAGGCGTCCCTGTTTATTCAAACGATTGAAAAGCGGCAGGGTTTGAAAGTTTCGTGTCTTGAAGAGATTGCTTATCGGCAGGGTTACA
>JANYLK010000142.1 GCA_025357875.1 Granulicella sp. | reverse complement strand
GGATGGCGTTTTCATGAATCGCTGGGAAGGGTCGGGCGACTGCTACTGCCAACATTGCAATGAGAATTTCAAATTGGCCTCAGGATTCGAACTGCCTCGGACTGCGGACTCGCACGATCCTTTCCGTCGGACATTTCTGGAATGGCGGCGCAAGCGGCTGGTCGAGGTCATCGATGTTTGGAACCGCGAGATTCGCGCGATCAATCCTGAGTCGAGCGTGATTCCGAACAACGGCAGCGGTGCGCTGAGCCCGCTTGATGCGATTGAGACCAGCAAGCGTGCGCCGATGCTGGCGGCGGATCGCCAGGCGCGGCGTGGATTGGCTGCTCCGTGGCTCGTCGGCAAGTCCGCGAAAGAGTATCGGGCGACGATGGGCGATAAGGCGGTCATCGGGCTGTTTGGGATTGGGCTCGAAGAACAGTACCGCTGGAAAGATAGCGTCACCAGTAATGCCGAGATCCGCATCTGGGCTCTGGACGCGATTGCCAATGGCATGAGGCCGTGGTTCACCAAATTCTCCGGCACGTTGCACGATCAGCGATGGCTGCGCGAGATCGAAGGCATTTATGTGTGGGCGGACAAGAACCAGCGGTACCTCGGCGACCGCCGTCCGCTTGCACGTATTGGGCTGGTTTATTCACAGCAGACGGCCTGGTACTACAGCGCGAAGGTGGAGGACTACGCGCTCGGATGGTATCAGGCGTTGGTCGAGTCGCGGATTCCTTTCGAGATGGTCCATGATCGCTTGCTCGATGCCGAGCATCTGGCAGCATATAAGACGCTGATCCTGCCGAACATTGCCGCGCTAAGCGATGCGCAGTGCGATCAACTCCGTGCCTTCGTCAGCAGAGGCGGCAGCGTAATTGCCACGCATGAGACGAGCCTCTACGACGAGTGGGGGACGCGGCGCGAGAACTTCGGGCTTGCGGATATGTTTGGAGTCGATTGGACCGGCAAGGCTGAGGGGCCGATGCTGAACTCGTACATCCGGCTGGAGCACGAGGCGTTGCCTGGAAACGCGTTGTTCGCGGGACTCGAAGACGCACCGCGGATCGTCAACGGTGTGTCACGGCTTGAGGTTACGCCGCACGCTAAGTTCGCACAGACGCCCTTTACGCTGATCCCAAGCTATCCCGACCTGCCGATGGAGAAGGTCTACCCGCGGGTGCCTCGGACGGATGTCTCATGCCTGTATCTGCGCCAACCTGCGGGACGTGTCGCTTATTTTCCATTCGACATCGACCGCACATTCTGGGAGGTGCTCTGCGGCGATCACCTGAAGATGCTGCGGAATACTGTCGCGTGGGCGAACGATGAAGCGCCTGTGGTTGAAGTTGACGGACCGGGTCTGCTCGACGTCACAGCGTGGCGGAATTCAAACTCCATCACGGTTCATCTCGTGAATCTGACGAACCCTATGGCAATGAAAGGGCCGTATCGCGACTTCTTTCCGGTAGGGCCGCACACGGTGAGACTAACTCTAGCTGACGGGATTCAGGCGAAGCGAGCGCACCTGCTGGCGACGGACAAAGATGTTGTGATGGAGCGGACGGGCGGTGTGATCAGCGTTACGGTGCCGACGATCCTCGATCACGAGGTTGTCGCGATTGAG
Source organism: Granulicella sp. (assembly GCA_025357875.1). Taxonomy (GTDB): domain Bacteria; phylum Acidobacteriota; class Terriglobia; order Terriglobales; family Acidobacteriaceae; genus Edaphobacter. The sequence continues at coordinate 9,257 of JANYLK010000142.1, read as the reverse complement.
ATTTGAAAGTGGGTCGGCCAGCTTCGTTTGGCCCACCCTTTGCGAAGTGCCAAAGGATGGGGCTCGCGACCTTTCAGGATGAACTCGGAATCAGCGTACAGGATGTTCGGACATGCGGGGCGCGCGGCCGTCGGTGGATTTGCGGAAGAAGATGCCGGCCGGGCAGTACTCGGAATCACTCTTAAGCTTGTGGGCGATGTGGGGCGGCGGCGAGTCAGGCACGTGGTGGCGATGGATCTTGACGGCACCAGTGCAGTCGGAGCAGCGGAACTCGGTGTCGTCATCGATTAGGGCTTCGGTGACGGTCTTGAGCTTCCAAAAAGGCTCATACCCACCGCCGACTTTGAGGCGACGGCGCTTGACCTGACACTCGTAGATTTTTTCGGATTCGGCGGCCATAAGGTGCTCCTTGGTGGTGCGGTTGTGAAACGTGGTCGGGTTCGGCAAAAAGGGGACGTGTGTGGGCTAAGTCCCGGCCTATCCGAAGCCCGGCGGAAGCGAAATACGGGGATTCTGAGCTTCGCTCAAAATGACAAACAAGAAAAGACTGCGCGGGCCTAGGGACGTGCGCAGCTACTCCACTGGATGGGCGGAGGGTCTGGGTTCGCGGCCATCGGTGGCTTTCTTGAAGGCTAGACCGGAGGGGCAAAATTCGGCGTCAGCTACAAGTTTGTGTTCAACGTACGGAACGGTGCCAGCCTTGCCGTTGCGTCCGAGGAGTTTCACGGCGCCGGAGCAATCTTTGCAGCGGAAGTCAGTGTCTTCATCCACGAGGGCGACGGCGACGTTCTTTACCTTCCAGTAGGGCTCGTAGCCTCCACTGGCCTTGACGCGGCGGCGTCGAACTTCGCACTCAAACATCTTTTCGCGTTCAGCTGCCATACGTTCTATTGTCCTGTTCCGCCGACCGTCATCCGGTCGAGCCTTACTGTGGGCATTCCAACACCTACGGGCACGCTTTGCCCGGCCTTACCGCAGGTACCAATTCCTTCGTCGAGGGCGAGATCGTTGCCCACCATCGACACGTATTTTAAAGCTTCGGGGCCGTTGCCAATTAGGGTTGCGCCCCTGACGGGGCGAGTGACCTTGCCGTCTTCGATCAGGTAAGCCTCGGATGCGGAGAACACAAACTTGCCGTTGGTGATGTCGACCTGGCCGCCGCCGAAGTTGACGGCGTAGAGACCGCGCTTGACCGACTTGATAATGTCTTCGGGCATGTCCGTGCCGTTGAGCATGTAAGTATTCGTCATGCGCGGCATGGGGATGTGGTGATAGCTTTCGCGGCGGCCGGAGCCGGTATTGGGCGTACCCATCAGCCGGCTGGAAAGTTTGTCCGAAAGGTAGCCCTTGAGAATTCCGTTCTCAATGAGGACGTTCTCCTGGGTGGGGTTGCCCTCATCGTCTATGTTGATGGAACCGCGGCGGTTGGGCATCAGGCCGTTATCGACGACGGTAACTTTATCGCTGGCGACCCTCTGGCCAATGAGACCCGAAAAGGCCGATGTACCTTTGCGGTTGAAGTCGGCTTCCAGTCCGTGGCCGACGGCTTCGTGGAGAAGGACGCCGGGCCATCCGGGGCCGAGGACGACGGGCATCTCGCCAGCCGGCGCGGCGATGGCGTTGAGTTGCAGGATCGCGGTGCGGGCGGCTTCGCGGGCGAAGTGCTCAGGGGAATGGGTGCCTTCAAAGAAGTCGAGCGTAACGCGTCCACCGCCGCCAGAGGTCCCGCGGGCGGTCGATCCAGCGCCTTCGTTGCCGCTGGCGTCCTTGGCGATGACAAAGATGTTTAGGCGTGCGAGCGGCTGGGTGTCGGAGGCGAACGTGCCATCGGATGCGGCAACAAGGATACGGCGGAGTTCGTCGTTGAAGCCAGCGCGGACTTGGGTGATGCGTGGGTCGAATGCGCGGGCAGCCTGGTCGGCACGCTGGATGAGGCTCAGCTTGGAGGCGATCTCCGCATCGGCGGTAACTCCCGCGATGGGGTAGAGCGTAGGAGCGTCGGAGGTATGGCGAAAGCCGGACATCTGCTCTTTGGCGGGGCCGCTGGCGATGAGCGCCGCAGTGCGTGCGGCGCGTAGGAGACGATCGGAGGAGAGGTCGTCGGTGTAGGCATAGCCAGTGCGCTCGCCGCAGAGAACACGGATGCCGCAGCCAACACTGATTCCCTGCGAGGCGGATTTTACGAGTGACTCATCAATACCGAGCGACGTAGAGGTAACAGCCTCAAAGTAAAGGTCTGCGTAGTCGCCGCCCGCTGAAAGAGCCTCGCCGAGACAGCGCTCCATAAGCCGTTCGGAGAGGCCGAGTTTCTCGATAAAGTATCGTTTGTGGTCGAACGCTTGGGGGGCCTGTAAACGGGTCACGAGTTCTATTCTAGTCTGCCAAATGGTTCACGGCAAATAAATTGCGAAAGATGCCGGCTCGGACGTGATACAGTTACAAGTTTTGCTGTTAGTTGAGTCGGGCTACCGACAGAGCGTGCGCTAGTCTCAGGAGCATGACGCCTCGCCCCATTTTGCACTCGGTTTCTCTTATTGTGGGCACAATTGCGGCTGGACTTGCGGTTCGGTTGGTCCCGCTGGGTCTGCCCACGTTCGTGGTGAAGTACGCGGGATCGATGCCGTGGGCCCTGATGATCTATTGGATCGCCTCAACTGTCCTTGTCAGAAGCCCCATTGTGAATGTTGCGCTCATTGCAGGTGCATTAGCGACGGCGGTGGAATGCTTCAAGCTTTACCATTCGCCGGGTATGGATGCTTTCCGACTGACGCTTCCGGGGATTCTCCTCCTGGGTCGCTACTTTTCGGTGTGGGACATCGTCGCGTACTGGATTGCCATCTGTGCGGGGGCAATTCTGGATAGCCGCTTGCGCTACGGCGGAGTGGCAGGCGGGGCTGCTGCGTCGGCCCAATAGCTACTGCGGGCCGTAACTGCGAGGCCAGCGTAGTTGGGGAGACGCAGTTCGATGATATGCAGGCCGGGGTGGGGAGACTGGGGTTGGAAGCTCAGCACATAGCGGTTGGGTATGTGATTGGAGATATTTTGCAGATCACGATCGAGGCTCTTCGCGGAGGTGAGCTTAAAGTACTCGCCGCCGGTGAGCCGGGCGACCGTCTCGGGGATGTTTTTCTGAAATCCGATGAACGCGGCCAGAATTGCTGCCTTGGCGAGGCGCAGTGGAGGAGCGAGCAGGCTGAGGCAACCGTAGGCCTGTTCAGCCGGATTCTGCTTGAGATTTACGTTGGGGTCATTGGGATCGCGGCTCATGCAGCCGTGTGCTGGACCGGGGGTTGAGTCGCCGAATGCTTTCGCAGATTCGTGCTTCAACTCATCGCGAACGGAGGAGAAGCCAATGCTGTAGATTGCGGTGTTGGTATCGCTGATGGCGCGGAGTGCTTGATCAAGCCTCACCTTGCTGCGATGGTCGTTGGTCTCGGAGATGAGCAGGATGGCTCGGCGATACTCCGGCGGCTGCTTGCGGAGCAGGTCGAGCGAGAAACCGAGCGCGTCGAGGATGGCTGCACCGTCGTCTCCGTTGTCGTCGGCGATCAGGGCTTGGATGCCTTTCGCTGCGAGATCCACGTCTGGCGTGAAGTCCTGAACGAGGACGGGCGAACTGTCGAAGCCTACGATGGCGACTCTGTGGGGCACGGCACCGACTACGGTTTCGAGCATTTTGCTGAGCGCACCGTACTTCGAGAGTTCACGGGCACCAGCGCCTCCGCCTTCAATGTCGACGACTAGCGCAAGCGGCAGGCCGTCGGTGTCCTGCTCCAAGGTGAGCTTCTGGGGGACGTCGTCGTCGGTAAGAACAAAGTCTTCAGCCTTGAGCGTGAATACCAGCTCGCCGGACTTATCGCGAACGAGCGCAGGGACGAGGACCAAGGTGGAACGGGTGGTGAGGGTAGTGATTGGTGAAGTGGGCACGGGCGGGGTTTGCGCGACAGCTTGCGCCAGACTGTACACCGAGGCAGCGAGGAGGATGGTGAGGCTTGCGAGGGTCGGCGAAGAGCCGTGAATCGCGGGAGACCCCCTCCCCCTTAAGGGTCTGCTGACGCTGGAAACAAGTGAGTTAGGTCCGGACCTCGGCTGCTGCGGGTCCATTTGTGCTCGGCTCGAGTGCTTGGTCGGTTGCGAGGATATGCGAGTCGCCGCCAGCGAAATGCAGGGATTATTCGCCGATGGCTCAGATTGACAAGCTGAATGGCGAGACGCCGAGTCGTTGATCGCTGGGTGCCGGTTGGGCGTCCGTCGAACTTTGCTGGATGTTCGCGAATCCATGACGGTTCCCCCTCCCACTAAAAACCTCAAAGTATTAGGTACAGGATACTTAGGTCCGGACCTCGGTTGGAATTCGGCTGCAATACCAAGTCCTGCTGGAGCCCCCTCCGGCACGACGCTGGCTGTTTTTTGCCACTCCATAATTATACGAAGGGTGTCAAGGGTTTTTGTGGATATCGGGGCGGGAGTGATGGTTGCAAGGGAAGAAATATGTAGAGTCTGGCTGCGCCAGAGGGCGACCTAGAAGCGCGATTGCGTGCTGGGGACTGCGGTGGCGTCGATGTCGAGGATTACTTCTTTGTCAGTGCGGAAGATAAAGGTGCTGGGATCCTTAAGGCCCCAGGCGACGAATGGCACAGAAAAATGGGCGGTGACGGAGACTGCAGTAAGTTGCGGGTGCAGATTGACGGTGAGTTGCATGGGATGGTCCTGGCCGTGGAGGTTGAGAACTCCATTAACGGTGACCGGGCCGGGCGCCGCTAGGTCGACCTTGCCGTCCACGTGCGTGGGGCGAAAGGTGATGGTCGGGTACTTCGAACTTTCGAGGACGGCGCTGTGCATACGTTTATCGCGGGCAGAGTCGGCGCTTTCGCCGCTGGAGGCGTCGATGACGATCTGGCCGGATGCATCGCCGGTAATGGGATCGATTCGGAAGGAACCGCTCTTCAGCTTGAAAGTGCCATGGACGATATGGAGGGTAGTGTTGAGGGTCCAATGGATTGAGGTAGTGGCGGGCTGAAGCGTGATGCCAATGGGCGCGGCGGACCTTTGCGCGTAGCCGGCGGTGGTGAACGTCAACATGACGAGCAGGCAGCATGTAGCAGCGAGCTTGCGGAGAATGGAGATTTGGGCATCGCGGGGATAGATCAAGTCTGAGCTCCGTTCGTCCCATTCGTGAGCATGCTCCAGCCAAAGCGCGGGCCTCGGCGGACGAGGACGGACGCCAGGCTTTTCTCACCCATGTGGGCATGCAATAGATCTTGGAAGAGGATGGGAGTGTTGGCGAGCGTGCGGATCGCGCGGACCTGCAGTGCGGGCCAGCGGTCGAGCGTAAGCATCAATTCCCCCATGACGTGGGGTAGTTTGCCAATCTTCCGATGGGCTCGACGGTAGGGTTCGAGCGAGCCGGAGTGTACGGAGTCGGCGAGAGCAAGGGCTTGGCGGAAGGAGATGGCGAGACCTTCGCCGGTGATGGCGTCGGCTGAGCCGGAAGCGTCTCCAATGAGGGCGACAAAGTGAGTCGCGACGCAGTGCAATTTGCAGGAGGCTGTTACTGCACCGCGTTGCTTGGAGACGACTTCGGCGTTGGAAAGACGTTTCGCGATTGCGGGAAACTCATCGAGGACATTGCCTCTGTCGCAGCGTGGATCGCGTGTGATGTAAACGAGGCATACGCAATCAGGCGCGACGGGTGTGAGATAAATCTGGCCACCGCCGCCCCAGTGGACTTCGACGAAGTCCAAGCCACAGTTTGCCGGATCGACACGGTAGTGAGTGCGAAAACCATAACGGAGAGAACGGCTGCGGGTACGATCCAGGCCTGCCCATTTGCGGACGGAAGAGGCTTGGCCGTCGGCTCCGATGAGCCAGAGGAAGCGGACCGGCTGGCCGTTGACGAACGCCGTGCGGTAGGAATCTGCATCAGCCGGGAGATCACCGGCGGGAAGCTGTATGTGGCTATTCCAGCGCAGGTTGGCACCGGCTTCGCGGGCGCGATTTGCAAGCAGGGTGTGCAGATGAGGGCGGCGAACTCCGATCCCTGCGCCGTGAGGAAAGCAGGCATCGACGCGATGGGCGGAGTTCTCGAACCGGATGCCTTTAAAAAGATGGCCGTCACTCTTGTCGAGGTGAACGCCTAGTTGGGCGAGCGATTCGCGCGAATCGGGCATAAGGCCCTCGCCGCAGGCCTTATCGATGCCGGCTGGGCGAGCCTCGATCACCGTGCAATCGACGCCGCGCTGGCGGAGTGCAATGGCCGCGGCGAGCCCGGCTGGGCCTCCTCCGACTATTAGAACGTCAGTTGTATCAGTAGCCTGCATGGGGTCGCTAGGCATTACGGCGGTTCCTCGGTGGGCATGGACGCGGCGCGTTCCAGCTCACTTGTGTTTGACTCAGATTGGGGCAAATGAGATTCGGTTCAGCCAATTATTGACAAAATTGAGACACAAATCTAGGGACGGATGGCGCGACGCCCCAATTCGAGGGCGTCGGACCAGAAGACTTCGACGAGTGAAGCGCGTCGACCTCGGAGGTAATAGCTCCGATATAAGTGTTGAGTTTGCTCCTCGGTGCGGACCAGCGGCGACGCGACTTTTTGCACCATGAAATTGCTTCCAGAGATCCGAGAAAGGATGCGGTGATCGTGGAACAGACGGCGGACGGACCTGGCCGAATATGATCCTCCGCATGAAGCTCGGTCCCTGCGCAGCGCTGGTAGCGGACGTGCAGGTCGGGCAGGCGGACCCACTTCCGTGGTTTACGTAACCGGCATTTGCGGTAGGCGCGTTGCGGGAGGATAGTGGAGGGGCAGTCACCTGGGCGGGCTGTTCAAAGTTTTGAATTATTGAGTCTCTGTGAACTTCGGAATCGTTCGCGGCTGCAGTCTTAGACATGTAAGTCTGAAAGACATCAGCCTAATTCTTATACCTCTAAGAGTCAAAGGTAGAAAGATGCTAGACTCGCACCAACGAAGGGTCTTGGAGCCCTTGTAGATGCCCTTTCGAAACAAGCCGAATTTACCAACGAGTGCGGAAATGCGCATTTTAAACGTGGTGTGGCAGATGGGTTCGGCGACCGTGGATGAGATCGTGAGCTCGTTCCCCGCAAGCGAGCGGCCGAACTACAAGACGACCCAGGCATTTTTGCGCATCATGGAAAGTAAGGGTTTCGTCCGGCATACGGCGCGTGGACGTGTGTTCGTGTTCGAGCCCATGGTTAGGAAAGATGATGTGGACCAGCGTTCGGTAGAGGCGCTGCTGGCGCAGAACTTTGGTGGATCAGCTAAGGGACTGTTCGTGAATCTCCTGGAGTCGGATGCGGTGCCGGATGCGGATATTGCGGATCTCGAGAAGATGATTCACGAATACAAGAATCGGAAGAAAACTGCGCTAGCGGAAGTCTGAAGGACGTAGCTTCGGAGATCGGGAGGCGGGACGATGGATCCGAATCTGGGATTATTGGCGGCCTCCGGGCTTGCGAGTTTTTTGTTGAAGACGATCGCCGAGTGGATGGTCTGCCTGGTGCTAGTGCGCGTAGCGGGGTCGGCTCGGATCCGCTTCAACTTATGGTTGACCCTAGTGCTCGGTTTTGTGGCGCAATGGATGTGGATGTGGGTCGGTATTGTGCGCGGCGCGTTCCCTGCCAGCGCGATTCTCCACGCCAGCGCTTTGGTGGGGAGCGGCGCGGCGGACAGAGCTGGTGCCGAAAGCACACGAATTCAGGTTGCGGCCGCGAGCGCGGGGAACGTAGCCCGAGCGATGGGTGTGTTGCTGATCTGCTATGGGGCGATATTGGCATGGCGGATGATGGGAACTGCGGCTGCGCGATTTAGGTTTGCGCGGGCGATGCGCCACAAGGCCGTGCCACAACAGCGGTTGGTGGCCACGTTTCAAGAGGCTTTAGAACAAACTGCCGCCCCAGGAAATAGCCTGAGTGATTGCGAATTGTGGGTGCTGCCGGGACTTGTCTCGCCGGCGACTGTGGGCTGGTGGCAGCCACGCGTGATCGTTCCGCCGATGTGCGAGACCCAGGATGCTTCCGAATTGAAGGCGGTGTTCTGGCATGAACTGAAGCATGTTGAACGGCGTGACGCGCTATGCAATGCAGTGATGCGAGCGTGCCGTATTTTGCTGTGGTTCCACCCCTGCCTGCATCATGCGAATTTAAGGTTGAATGCGGAGCGTGAGCTTGCATGCGACGCGGCGGTGGTGCGCGAACATCCGCAGATCCGGGACGTATATGCGACCTGCCTGGTTCGATTCGCGCGCATCCGCGATCGTTCGACGGACGCGTCGGTACCTGGGATCGAGATGGCATCGGGCGCGGCGTTGTTGAGCACTCGGGTGCGCTCCATCTTGAGCGAAACCCAGCGGGTAAGCCGTATTTCCCGCGCTATGCGAGCCGCGGTGAGCATGCTTCTGATGGGCGCAATGGCGGCGGCTTTGCCGATGCTGAATGTATTGTTTGCGGCCGAAGTGCGCTCGGCTGAAATCGGCGTGCGGCTTGCAATCGCTGCTGACATTCCGGCGGCCGGGCCGATACGGGCGGCGAAGTCTGCGGGTGTGCCGGTTCAGGGCGCGGTCACGCAGGTGGTGGGCGGGATGGTGGAGCCTTCGGGATTGACGGCTGCGGCGTTGCAACATGATGAGAGCCTGGCGGCGGAGCACCGAGCGGCAATGGGTATTCTGACGGAATCCACCGGAATGGATGCGCCTGGCATCGGGGTTGAAGGCGAGGGTCGGGTGTCGAAGGGTGTGAGCAGACCGGTACCGGCGTGGGGTCGTGCGGGACGATCCTCTCCGTCGTGGACGTCGGTAGCGGTGGACGCAGCGGAACGAATGGGACCGTTGATGGGCGATCATGGTGGTGACGATCATCACTGATTCGAAAACTTCAAAGATCAAGCCCATCAGAACTGAAGCATAAAGTCCCTGCCAGCCGCTCCGATAAGGAGAAGGAGGTTGGCCGCGTGCATCTGCTGACGTCCTTCCGAATCCGGTGCATGGAAACCGCGCAGTGAGGATGCTTGGGATGAGTCTGTGGAAGTTGGGTCTGAGGTCGAAAATCGCAGTCGGGTTCGGATCACTGCTGGCGATCATTGGAGTGATGGGTGTGGTTGGCTACCGGTCGGCGGTGATCAACGAGCAACTTGCGCATGAGATGCAAATTGATTCTGCCATGAAGGCTCACGGTTACGAGATGCTGGCGGCCTTCCTGCTTGAGCGAGTCGGCACCCGCGATGTGCTGATGGGCAGGGA
>JANYLK010000088.1 GCA_025357875.1 Granulicella sp. | reverse complement strand
AGCGCTCGGCCTCTTCGACTCAATCATGATCGTCGCCGGCATCATGGTCGGCTCCGGCATCTTCATCGTCAGCGCGGAGATCTCTCGGCAGGTAGGATCGGCCGGATGGCTTCTCGTCGCGTGGGTCATCACGGGAGTCCTTACCGTCTTCGGTGCTCTCAGTTACGGAGAGCTTGCTGCCATGATGCCCACTGCAGGTGGCATGTACGTCTACCTGCGGGAAGCTTTTTCCCCACTGCTCGGTTTCCTCTACGGATGGACGCTGCTCACTATCATTCAGACGGGCTCCATCGCTGCCGTCGCCATAGCCTTCGCACGCTTCAGCGCTGTTCTGTTCCCATCCGTGAATGAGAGCCACTACCTCATTGCACCCATCCACATCCTTCCCGGCTATGCGCTCTCTCTCTCCACCGCCCAGACAGTCGCCCTCGTCATCATCCTCCTGACATGCTTTATCAACACCCGTGGCGTCTCGTGGGGCAAGATGATCCAGAACATATTCACGGTTGCGAAGCTCTCTGGCATGGTCATGCTCCTGGGTCTTGGCGCCTTCGCCTTCCTGCACAACCCGTCGGTTTTCCATGCCAACTTCAGGGATGCATGGCACCCGAGGAATGTAGCCTTGATTCGCACTCTCGACGCTACCACCGGCTTCGGACTCCTAGTCGCGCTGTGCGTCTCACAGACCGGTTCACTGTTTTCTGCGGACTCATGGCATGACATCACGTTCGTCGCTGGCGAAGTTCGGAACCCGAAGCGTAACCTGCCGCTGGCCCTCGGCCTTGGAACCGCTATCGTGATCGCACTCTATTTGCTTTGCAATCTCTGCTATCTCGCGGTGTTGCCGATCCCGGCCATTCAGACTGCACCCGGCGATCGGGTCGCAACGCTTGTCGTCGATACCGTCCTGCCGGGAATTGGCAAGCTTGCCATGGGCTGCCTCATCATGGTATCCACCTTCGGCACCGTCAATGCTCTCACTCTCGCAGGGGGCCGCGCTTGCTACGCCATGGCTCAAGATGGCCTTTTCTTCCGACGTGCCGGCACCCTCAATCGTGCTCGGGTACCCGGATGGGCACTCGCGATCCAATGCCTTTGGTCGTTGCTTCTTGTCCTGCCTCGCACCTATGACGCAGCGACCCGAACCTATGGCAATCTGTACAGTAATTTGCTGGATTACGTGATCTCCGCTGCGCTGCTCTTTTATATCCTGACGGTTATTGGCCTGTTCCGACTGCGGCATACGCGACCCGATGCGCCGAGGCCATATCGCTGCTGGGGATACCCTTGGTTGCCTGCGCTTTATATCATCGGCTCCACAATTATTCTAGTAATGCTGTTTGCCTATCGAACGGCGACCACGTGGCCTGGGTTGCTGATCGTTCTGAGCGGTGTCCCAGTGTATTTCCTCTTACGAAGAGGGACGTCCCGCACCAACTCGCTTTCGGCAACGAGCACTTCCTGATAAGACATGCTCAGAGGCATAGGTACACCGGACGAAAGGAAGTAATCAATGAAATTGAAAGACTTAGAAGTATGGTTCGTTACTGGGAGTCAGCACCTTTACGGGGCCAAGGCTCTGGCGCATGTGGCAGAAAATTCGCAGAAAATTGCTGCCTCCCTCGATGCGGAAAGTGCAATTGCAGTCAAGATTGTCTTCAAGCCTGTACTGACTACCAGTGATCAGGTAAGTGACCTTTGCCGGCAGGCAAATAACGCGAAAAACTGCATCGGCCTCGTACTCTGGATGCACACTTTTTCACCGGCAAAAATGTGGATCGCTGGTCTCAAGTCGCTGACAAGACCCTTCCTGCATCTGCATACGCAGTTCAATCGCGAGCTTCCCTGGTCGTCCATCGACATGGATTTTATGAATTTGAATCAGGCGGCGCACGGTGACCGCGAGTTTGGATTCATCACGGCGCGCCTGCGACTTCCCCGCAAAGTGGTTGTCGGATTCTGGCAGAATGCCGACACCGTCGCCGAAATTGGTACATGGGCCCGTGCCGCTGCCGGCTGGCACGAATCGGAGCACCTCAAGGTGGCGCGTTTCGGAGACAATATGCGCGACGTCGCCGTCACCGAAGGCAATAAAGTTTCTGCAGAGATTCAGTTCGGTTTCAGCGTCAATGGATACGGCGTAGGCGATCTGGTCGATCGCATGAATCAGTTCAGCGACTCGGAGGTCGACAAGCTGGTCGCAGAATATCGTGACAGTTACACAATCGCCGAGAAGCACAACCGTCCCGCCTCACTTCTGAATGCCGCCAGAATCGAACTAGGATTACGGGCATTTCTCGAAGAGGGAGGCTTCGGCGCGTTCACCGACACGTTCCAGGATCTCCACGGTTTGGAGCAGCTTCCCGGCATAGCGGTACAGCGCCTTATGGCGGACGGGTACGGTTTTGCCGGCGAAGGCGACTGGAAGACAGCGGCCCTGGTGCGCATCATGAAGGTAATGGCGCTAGGGCTGAAAGGCGGTAGTTCCTTCATGGAGGACTACACCTATGACTTCAGCGGAACCCCGAAAGTCCTCGGCTCCCATATGCTCGAGATCTGTCCGTCGATCGCCGCAGCGAAGCCATCGCTCGAAGTGCATCCGTTAGGAATTGGCGGCAAAGCCGATCCTGCGAGGCTTGTCTTCACTGCGCCCAGCGGGCCCGCCGTGGTCGCGTCGCTCGTGGAGATGAGAGACGGCTTTCGACTCGTAGTTAACGAAGTTGACGTTGTTCAGCCCGAAGAGGACCTGCCAAACCTTCCTGTCGCGCGTGCGGTATGGCTTCCGCGACCGAGTCTCAAGATAGCGGCGGCGGCTTGGATCTATGCCGGGGGAGCCCACCATACAGGGTTCAGCCAGGCACTGACGACTGAGCATCTCGAAGACTTTGCGGAAATTGCCGGTATCGAACTCATCGTCATCGATGCGGACACGCGCTTGCGCCAACTGCGCCGGCGGTGCCGATGATCACGTTCGAGCAAACGTCTTGAGACAAATTGTGCCCGGCCTTTTAGGCCTGAATCGCCTAGCTCATGCAAGTGTCTTTATCCACACCTTTGACTCGACCTTGCGCTGATGACGCCTACCCGGTCCCTGAGGTGCCCCCGCTAACGCCGCGCCGGCATTCCCCTGTGCCCTGAGGTTGTTATTGCTGGTCGTTGCGCCGGGAGCGTAATTTACCGAATTGTCGCCGGCGATCTGCGGTTGTTCCTGCACCACACGGTTCATGCGGGCGTAGTTCGGTATTGCCAGCATCGGCGTCCCATCCTGCCACTTGCCAGTGATGACCATGACGCCACCGAGCAGATCAGGCCGCCATTCAGTCTTGAGCGGCTCGCTGCTCAATGCCATATCGAGGTTGTGCTGATCCACGGCCTCCACGTTGTAGATGAGAGGTCCATACTGGAGTGCGATCAGGTTGGCATCGGCCTTGATACGAGGATCAGCTGTGATGCGCTGTACCTCCATTGGCAAATCGAGCTCGATCACATCGTTGGGCTGCCAACGGCGCGTGATCACCGCGTAACCGTTAATGATGTGAGGGGTGACAGCCTTTCCATTCACCGACAGACGTTTCAGACCGCTTACCGCAGGCGTTGTGGTGTAGAGCTTCGAGGTGGTGCGGTTTGGCACGCGCACATGCACGCTGAAAGTCTTTGCTTCATCGGGGTTGACCGTAATCGCTACCGCGCCCTTCCACGGATATTCGGTTTTCTGGACAACCTGCACGTTGGTGCCAGCAATCTTGCCCACATTCGCGCGGCTGCCGATAAACAGGTTCACGTAGAGAGCTTCCGGACCCTTGGTATAGCTCCAGGTTGGCACCATCAGCAGCGTGCGTGGAATGTTACCCACACAGCATGGGCATACATGCCACGGTGTGCGTTGCGTATTCACCAGTGGGTTTGTGTAACAGAAATTCTTACCTTCCATGTCCACCGCGCCGAACAGCGCGTTGTACATCGTCTGCTCGTACAGGTCTGCGAATTTCGCGTCGTGGTAAGCAAGGTTCATCTTGTACTGAAAAAATATGAGACCGCAGCTTGAGCAGGACTCGCAGTAGGCCTCGTTCCTCAGGGAGTAGTTCGGCCCAAACCCCTCCGACGTCTCACCGCTGCCCACGCCGCCAGTCACATACAACTTCTTGTTGACCATGTTGTCCCAGAGCGACAGCACAGCGCTCTGGTAATCCTGGTCGCCTGTCTCCGCCGCAATGTCAGCCATGCCGGAGTAGAAGTACACGGCACGAACTGCGTGCCCCACCGCTTCGTACTGACGGACTGGCGGCAAGTGGCTCTGATCGTATTCCTGTCCACCTTTGCGAGAGTCCAGCAGGAACTTAGCCAGCTTGACGTAACCGTCCCCACGTCCATTGCCTTCGGTGTCGTTCACGAAGCGGCCAAAACGTACCAGTGCCTGCTCCATCTCCTGGTGGCCGTCGAACCACTCTTTGTTGCCCGGCCCGAGGTTGGCTACCCAACAATCAGCAAGCTTCTTGGCAGCGTTATATAAACGCAGGTCCTGCCCATTGGTCAGGGTATGGTGGTTGATTGCCGATTCGATGAAGTAGCCGGCGGTGTAGCCTTCGTGATTCCCGCGCCGCTCCGGTGACCAGTGTTCCTTCCACACCTTTCGGTCGGCAAGCGTATACGCGGTCTGCAGATATCCGTCTGGCTCCTGTGCCGCGAGGACAATGGGAATCCACTTCTCGAGCGTCACCTTCATTTTTTCCTGCGCGCCCGTGATGTCGGAGTCGCCCTGAGGATCCACCATCAAAGCGATGCACATCGATTCGACTGTCTGATGCACCCATGCGTTGGAGAAGACGTAGCCTTGGTGGCGTGCGTGCGGCTCTCCACGGAGAGCTTTGGCAGCTTCAACAAAATTGTCCAGG
>JANYLK010000044.1 GCA_025357875.1 Granulicella sp. | reverse complement strand
TCGCCCTGAGGATCCACCATCAAAGCGATGCACATCGATTCGACTGTCTGATGCACCCATGCGTTGGAGAAGACGTAGCCTTGGTGGCGTGCGTGCGGCTCTCCACGGAGAGCTTTGGCAGCTTCAACAAAATTGTCCAGGCCGCCTTGTCCCTGGGTCAGATCGGTACGCTCGCACTGCTCCACACAGTGAGGAATCCAGTCCACGATCAAAGTCTTGGCGCGCTGGTTCCAGACCGGATTGTCGATCGAGTAGCGAGTTGTGTAAACGACGTTCAGTCGCTCCCTGGGTGGAGCGTTTTCGGCTTGTACGATCAGCTTCGATGTGGCGTTGTCTTTCTCGCCGGAGGCCGTAAGTTCGAGCTCATACTCCCCCGGTAAGGAGAAGGTCGCTGTTGTATCGGCAGAAGCGGGGTCCGCAAAAACGACTCGTCCGGGCCCGGAAACCTTGGTCCAGCGCACGCGCTGAGCCGCAGCAGGCATCAGCCAATCGGCTTTACCGGAAAGATAGGTTTTGCCACCAAGCACGACTGCGCGGTCTACACCGGCATCCACTGTCGGTGGAAAGAGTGGCACGGCGCCGCTGCTGTACACCTTCCACTCAGTGATCCCGGTGGAGTGCGTGCCATCCGAGGTTATCTCCAGGCGAAGCTTTTCCGTCTTCACCTCATCGAAGGACGTGCTGTTGAATCCGTTTGGATTGAGCCCCAATCCTTTCGCATTGGAGACCGGCACAAACTCAGAGCCGTTCCAATACGTGACCCGATAAGTTGCCGGTAACCCCACACCACCACCGTCGACCCACCAGTAGACATCTACGTGGTTCGTCGTAATTGACTTGCTCCACTCATACTGCACCCATTGGGTGTCGGTGCGCGGCCAGTTGCCGTAAGTCCCGTGACTCTGATCGTGCGAATTTGCGGGATTGAAGCCGTCGTTCAGCGCAGACAGTTTGGTATCGCCTGAGATAGACGACGCGGAAGCCGTTGCAACTTTTGCAAGATTCACCGTAATGTCGCCAACCACTGCTGCGAAAGCCTTGGAGCGGTCGACAGCCGATAGCAGCGCTGCGCCCGCTACCCCGGTCAGAAAGTGTCGGCGATTGACAGAGTAGCCCGAAGGCGGTTCGCACACTCCATCTTTACCGACCGATGCCTCTGAACTTTTCGCGGTTGTAACTGTATGCGCTGGGAACCTGGAATTAGCGAGCTTCATTGTTTGTTCCTTTTTAAGACGTTGTTACTCCAATATTGTGGGCGGACTGCAACGAATTCTAGTGCCATCCGACCTCTTTTGTATACGTAAATGTACGCAACAAAGTTACGCTTTCCAGAATGGCGCCCCACATTCCTGCACGGTGTCACTTCCAGTTTCCTTCCCCTTCCACGATGGTGATGTACCGATCGATGGGCAAAGCGGTGAAGCGTTCTATTTTTTCGCTGGGTCGCGGCCAATGCACTTCAAGCCAATCCAGTTTCGTCTTCTGTCCCAATCCGACGACAATGCGTGGATCGTGGGAAGAGAGGTAACTGCCGCCACCAACCTTGGTAATATGCCGTTTTAGATCGCCGGACTGGTAGACGATCTTTGCGCCCACACCATCAATGTTCGACTTCCTCCCAACAAGACGAATACCGAGCCAGTGATTTTGCCTGGCCGCCGTGTTTCGCAAAAGAAGCGGGGGACCGTCGTTCGCCGTGACCAGCACATCGACGGCACCATCATTGTCGAAGTCTCCCAGCGCCATGCCCCGACCCGCTATGTTTTTGGAG
Source organism: Granulicella sp. (assembly GCA_025357875.1). Lineage (GTDB taxonomy): Bacteria > Acidobacteriota > Terriglobia > Terriglobales > Acidobacteriaceae > Edaphobacter. The sequence goes on along the minus strand of JANYLK010000044.1, from coordinate 43,909 downwards.
AAGACGACGCCGCTTTCTGCGCTAACGTTCTTCCACGACGTTCCGTTGTTCTCGAAAAGCATCATCGGCTCGAGATAGTGGATGCCTGGCTGGTGCTCATCGATGGTGGCATCCGGATGGCCATTGACGAGAAATAGGTCAATATTGCCATCGTTGTTGTAGTCGAAAAACTTCAGCCCCCATCCGCTCATGAGCGTTGTGGCCGCGCCGATGCCTGAGCTGATGGAGACATCGTCAAACGTGTCATCTTTGTCGTTATGGTAGAGCGAATACGCCTCGTGATCGACGTTCGCGACGAATAAGTCGATCCAGCCGTCCTGATCGTAGTCGGACGCGTCTACACCCATCCCGGACCGCGCACCTCCAAACCGACTGTAAGCCACTCCTGCCAGTGCGCCGACTTCTTCAAACCGTCCCTTGCCGCGATTAGCAAACAGAAAATTAGGTGTAGTGTCGTTGCCAACGAATAAATCCATCCAGCCATCGTTGTCGATGTCGGCGGCAACGACTCCCCAGGCTTTTCCAAGCGAACGGGCGATCCCCGATTTCTCACTTATATCCGTGAACGTTCCGTCCCCGTTATTGTGAAATAGCCGCGATGCCATCGGCTTATACGCGTTCGGCTTGCAGTAGTAGCGCCGCTTGGTCTGCGCGTTGCCACAATAGATATTCTTGGATCTGTCGAAGTCGGCGAAGCGGCAAACGAACAGGTCAAGTCGGCCGTCGTTATCGTAGTCAAACCATACGGCGCTCGTACCCCATCCTGGAGCTGCAACCCCGGCCGTTGCGGTCACATCTGTGAAGGTGCCATCGCCGTTGTTGTGGTACAGAATGCTGTTTGGATATTGCGTAACGTAAAGGTCAGGAAAGCCGTCTCCATCGTAGTCGCCCACCGCTACGCCCATTCCGTAGGCGTTGCCCGGAACCCTGGCTTTTTCTGTTACGTCTGTAAAGGTTCCGTCGCGATTGTTGCGATAAAGAGCATTCCGCAGCGGAGCTGAAGGCGTATAGAAGTCGCAAGCGCCACTATTCACGAGATAGATGTCCATCCATCCATCATTGTCGTAGTCCAAAAAGGCGCAGCCTGGGCCGACTGTTTCCGGCAGGTACATCTCATTCGATAGGCCGGCAACGTGCGTCCAATCGATCTTGCTCCTGGCAGCGGCGACTTCTTCGAATGCGGGCTGAAGACCGGCCGGCGGTACCCCCGCAAGCAACGAGTGCGTGAGGCCCGGGTCTAATGCGGCACCCACCGTCGCAGCCCCCAACCCGTCGAGGAATTGTCTTCGCGTGAACTTGGGCGGACAGTAATTACGACCCTTCATGGACCTTCCTCGATGTCTAGTGGTTTGAACGCGGGAAACGAAAGGATGAACCCATCATCGTGCTCGCCGAGTGCATACAGGTTGGGCAGCCTCTCTAGTGCGGCACCGCGTGACCCTCTGTCGTGTCGGTTGCCGCCTGCCCACTGCTGGCAGCCTTGGTCTGCAATAACAACTCCCGGCTAGATCCTTCTTTGTTGCCTGTCCGCGCGTAAGCTATGGCTAGTTGATAATGCCCCGCTGGGTCTCCCGGTTCCAATCTCACATAGCTCTCAAGGGGCTTCACGGCATCGCTAAATCTGGCCCAGGCATTCAGCGACATTCCCAGTGCGAGGTAAGACTCTGCAAAGCCCACATCAAGCGTGCACGCACGTGTAAAGTGCTGGACGGCTTCGTCCCATTTACCTTCGCGACGTGCAAGTTCGCCCAGAACAAACTCAGGGGCTGCATTGAGAGGATCTATCTCAATCTCTTCTTTGAACTCTTTCTTCGCCTCGTCGGTCGAACCGCCGCTACCCGCTTCGGCTAGAAGAATCTGCCCGATCCGATAGTGAATCCCCGGCGTCTTCGGATTCTGTTCGATGATCTTGCGGTATACGTCTGCGGCCTCTTCGTTCTTGCCCTGAGACTCCAGCGACTCGGCTTGTAGCCTGCGCGCCTGAAAGGACGATGGAGCTTTGGTAGCCAGTTCCTGCGCCGTATGGTCACCCAGTTGGGAAAAATAATGCGTAGCGATATAGAGCACTTCAGGATCGGCCGGGAACTCGCGCTTCAGCATGAGCAGTGAGTCGACGGCCGTCTGCTCATCCTGCAAAGCCATGGAACAACGCACTATCGCCATTCCAGCACGGTATTTGAGATCTTTGACCACTATCCTCGGTAACACTTTTTTCAGTTCGGGAAGTGCTTCTGTGCAACGCCCCGTGGCTGCCAGTTTGACGCCTTGTTCCGCAGAGGATGTAGGATCGCTGGCCGTCGTTCTGCCAACCTCGGCTCCCCCTGGCTCCGGCCACAGCAGGAACGTCAGCGCCACCGCAAGACATTGCAGGACAAAGATTGACCGCAAATCGTCCGGTCTGACGGCTATTGCCTTTCGTGTATACAAGTTCGGCCACCTGCCTTCAGCCTAGATTAGGACACGCGAATATGTAAGACTCAATCTCTTGATTGAGGAAATTATACATTGACAAAGAATTCATTATTGTGTACAAACACTCATTATACAGAGTCGGCGATCGTGCTAACGCAGGTTGAGCGCGCTAAAACCGGGCCACCGCCGACCCAACGAAGTTTCCACACCAACGCAGGAACAGGTCCCCCGAATTGGTCGATCTTTGGAGGTCACACATGCTTTCAAACCATGGCAGACGCGTAGTCCGTTTGGCGCTCTCTCTCGCTTGGGCGCTTGGTACATGCGCATTATCGGCGCCCGCGCAGGGCGGATCGCAGGGTACGATTCAACTGACTGTCGCTGACAGTAGCGGTGCCGTCATTCCTGGCGCCAGCGTTGAACTCGTGGAACGAACTACGAATAGTGCGCGGGTGGCCGAGACCGAACGCAACGGCACCTACTCCTTTGTGGATCTTCCGATTGGCACCTACCGCGTGAAGATTTCCAAACCGGGGTACGGGTCCCAGGCGTTCCAGACCATCGTGGTCCAAGCCTCGCGCACCACTCCTGTGAATGCAGTGCTCCCGGTCGGCAAAGTGACGGAAGTTGTGGAGGTGACGGGGTCGACTACGCCTGTGCTCGAGACCTCCTCCAATGCCATCGGCACTGTCGTCGATATGAAGCAGATCGAGGATCTCCCACTTCAGGGCCGTGATCTGACCGCATTTTCGCGATTGGTAGCGGGGTATAACGGCACCTTCAACGGACTGCCTTCCACCGATCAGGGGAGCAACATCGACGGTGTCGTCGGCGCCCCGAATCGGATGAAATTTGGTGGAAACACGCAACCTTCTGTTTCCCCCCGACTTGAATCGATCGAACAGATGACGATCGAGTCCGACCAGCTCGATTTGAACTCCGGCTTTGGCCAGTCCAGCACGCAATTGAATTTCGTTTCACGCCGCGGGGGCAACCGTTTTCATGGACGTGTTTTTGAGGACTTCCGTAACTCTGGCCTGAATGCCAACAGCTTTGGGAACAACAACGCCAAAGTCCGCAGAAACAAACTCATCCTCAATGATTTTGGCGGTAGCGTTGGCGGTCCCATCCTCCACGATAAACTTTTCTTCTTTGGCACCTATGCCATGTCCAAGCAGCCTGGGTCCATTACTGCGAGCAACAATTTCTTCACCCCCGCCGCGGAAAAGGGCAACTTCCTCTACCAGGGTTCCGATGGCCTGACGCACACGATCAACGTGCTTGCTCTAGCACACCAGTCGAACGCGGCGCTGCCGAATACCATCAATTCGATGGTATCGACACAGTTGGCCCTTATCGACAAGAACGTAGGCAACGCTGGAATCACAACCACTCCGGACTTGAACTTCAATCAGGTCCAGTGGAACAGTAGCTCTCCCGATACGCGATTCTTCCCTGCGGCCCGGCTCGACTACAACATCACGCAGCGCGTCAAGATGTATCTCTCCGGCCTGGTTACCAAGACCTCCCAACCCGCCGTGGCCGCAGCCACATTTCCAGGAGCGGACTTTGCCAATCAGGGCGCCGGGACCAGCGCGAAAAACTACACTTTGTCCTACGGCGTGGATTTCTTCGCCACGCCGAACCTCATCAACCAGTTGAAACTCGGCTACCTCTACAACAACACCAAATTTGCGTATAACGCCGCTCCTCTCTATGGCAGCCAGCCCACCGTCTTCTGGAATTTCCCCGGTGCAAGTGGAACGATGTCGGGACAAGTCTTTCAAACCCCGGTCTCGACCTTCTATCCAATTCTCAGCGCATCGGACTCGGTGACATGGCAGCATGCCGCGCATTCACTCAGCTTCGGGGCCTCGTGGTATCGCGAGCAGGATCACTACTACAATCCTCCGGTCGGGTACAACAACTACGATCTTGGTCTTGCAAACGGCGATCCAGCGCTGCAAGCCTTTACTACCTCATCGATGCCTGGAGCAGACGACTCTACTCTGGCCGAGGCTGGGCAGCTGTATGCCGTGTTGACGGGCAGAGTGTCGGATGTAAACGGAACCTTCCCGTACAGTTCAAAGACAAAGCAGTTTGAGCACACCATCGGCGCCTATAATCTCGACGAAGTCGTCAGTGCTACTGGCCTGTTCGCGGAAGACTCCTGGAAGGTGTCCCCATCGTTGACGCTGAACTACGGTCTGCGTTGGGACTTTGCCGTTCCACAACATGATCTGACCGGGGCGTATCACTCGGCTTCACCTGGAGACATTTACGGTCCGTCTGGTCTAGGGAACCTCTTCCAGCCTGGAAAGCTTCCTGGCAATATGAGCCCTGTACTCAGCACGAACCCGAGGCCTTACCAGGCATGGAGGCTGACTCCTCAGCCAGCTTTCGGCTTTTCATGGAACCCAAAAGTCACTCAGGGACCTTTGAAGGGGCTGGTTGGTGGTGACGGCATCGTAATCCGGGGTGGTTTTGCTCTCAGGCGCTTTACCGAGCCCGGCCAGTACTTCTGGAACAACGCCGCCGACTATGGGTCCTTCTACTTCCAAAACTTCTTTTTGAACGCAAACAATACTGGACAGGTGGGAACCTTTGCTCCTGGCAGTCTGGCGCTTGGGCAGAAGGTTCCTCCGCTCGGATACGAGCCTCTCTCGTATCAGGCGACGGCGCCCGAATCCGACTTCACGTTCATTGGCGGGCCGGGAGTCAATGGCCTCGATCCAAAGATCCAGCAACCCTACAGCGAGTCTTGGAACCTCGGCATCCAAAAAACGATCGGCCACTCGAGAGTACTCGAGGTCCGCTACAACGGGAATCGAACAATCCACCAGTGGATCAACATCAATCCCAACGAAGTGAACATCTTTGAGAACGGGTTCCTAACCGAATTCAAGAAGGCGCAAACCAACTTGGCTGCGTACGTATCCGCCCACCCGAACGATCCAAATCCGTCGTTCGAAGGCACCAATGGGTCGTTGCCGATTTTGAGGGCCGCGTTCGGCGGGGCAGGTGCGAGCGACTTTACCAATGCGGGGTTCGTGCGCGATCTACAGACAGGCCAGGCGGGTGCACTCGCGAATGTGCTGAGCGGCATCAACGGTACGGTTCCCTACTTCTGCAACCTCGTAGGAGCAAGCTTCGGTCCCTGCAAGAATAATATTGGCTACACCGGCGCGGGAGCCGGCTATCCAATCAACTTCTTCCAGGCAAATCCTTACGCAGCCGGCAACTCCACCGGTTACATGGTCGCCGCTGGCTACTCCAACTACAACGGTTTGCAGGTGGACTTACGACAGGGTGCGTGGAAGGGTCTGCAATTCGATGCCAACTACACCTGGAGTCATTCGCTCAGTGTTGAAAGCCCCAACGACTGGACCGGTGCACTCACGGTCTTCTCACTTCGCAATCTCCGCCAAGGTTATGGGCCAAGCCGCTACGACCTTACCCACGTGGCCCACATCGACGGCACCTACGATCTTCCGGTCGGTCGAGGAAGGGCTTTTCTCGCCAACAGTGCGATCGCAGATAAAGTCCTTGGTGGCATAACCGTAGGCACGATTGTTACCTTCCAGAGTGGCGCGCCATTCAAATTGAATGGAGGCTACAACACCTTCAACGACTATGGGGACAGTGGCGTCGTATTGCACGGCATCACTTCTTCGCAACTTCAGAGTGCGGTCGGCGTTCATCGTGTTCCCGGCAAAAGCTACGCAAATCTCATTGATCCGAAGTACATCACGCCGGGCCAGGGAGCCAACTCCGCATACATTACCCCCAACACTACCCCCGGAACTATTGGTAGCATCGTGTACCTGCATGGGCCACATTCTTACTACCAGGACCTTTCGGTCTCTAAATCAATCCCGATCCACGAACAGTTCCGCTTTCGCCTCCAGGGTGAATTCCTGAATGTCTGGAATCATCCCATATTCGGCAGCACTCCCGGTTCGTTCAATTCCAACATTAGGAGCACTGGCTTTGGCCGAGGCGGAGTTACCAACGAAGGAAGAGGATTCGGGCGCATTATTGAACTGCGAGGTAATTTCGAATTCTAGCGGGGTTTTTTCACGCGCCGGACGCTGATTCATAAAGCGTCCGGCGCATTGTTTTTAACTGCCGATCGTCGAGAAACCTCAATTCCAATTTCTGGCACAATAGATTTGGTCAGGTGACGTCTCATTGGATGTCGGGTGATGGCCCCAGCGGGCATATTCTTTTCAGCTTGATGAACGGGGCCACGGGAGAACTAATGAGTTTCGGCCGCCATCCGCAGCGCAGCTTCTTCGCAAATCATAGCGGCATGGTTCGGCTTGTGTGCGGTGCTGTCTTGCTTGTTGCCGTGTTGTCGGTCGAGTCTAAGGCGCAGAGTGCAGGCCCCCCGCACCCGGTAACACCTCAGACGGATCGCGTGCGCGACGATGACGTTGCTAGTGTTCAGAGTGGCATCGAGCTAACGCGGCGAGGTTTATTCAGGGATGCAATTCCCCTCCTGTTGCGCGCCCGGGCTCAAGCATCGGGGAACTATGCGGTGGAATTCAATCTCGCTCTCTGCTACCTGGGTGTAGGCAACTTCAAAGAGGCAATCCGTAGCCTCAAAGATCTAGCTGAAAATGGATATAACACGGCCGCGATGAATAACCTCCTCTCCCAAGCGTATGTTGCGGACGGCCAATCCGAGCGTGCTTTCCAGGCGCTGAAGGATGCATCCAGACAGACCCCGAAGGATGAGTCGTTGTACGCTTTCGTTGCCGATGCCTGTACCGATCACTACGCTTACAGTCTGGGTCTGCGTGTTGTAGATCTTGGTCTAAGCAACCTTCCTAACTCAGCGCGCCTGAACTACGAGCGAGCTGTCTTCCTCGCTCGCCTCGATCGACTGGAGGAGGCCAAGCCGGAGTTTCAGAAGGCGAGCACGCTGGCCCCTGGCAGTGACCTCGCCTACCTTGCGCTGATCCAAGAGAACCTGTACGAGGACAAGCTTCCGGAGGCGCTGACGCTGGCACGGGAGGGAATCAAGGCAGGCCATCGGGATTACCAGATGCTGTCGTTATTGGGAACGGTCCTGATTCACGCGGGCGCAACGCCCGGACAACCGGAGTTTGCGGAAGCCCGCGAGGCGCTGGAAGCTTCGGTTTCCACTCATCCTGCCTATTCCACCTCACAAATAGCACTAGGCAAACTCCTTCTGATGGAAGGACGCCCGAAGGACGCGGTCGCTCATCTTGAAATTGGTCTCCTGCTGGAGCCACAAAATCCCGCCGTCTATACAAGTCTGGCCCGAGCCTACCGACAGTTAGGGAAGCCCGAAAAAGCGCAGCAAAGCCTCAATACTCTCTCCGCGCTTCTGCGTGAGAAATCCGCTACTGCAAGTGCACCGTGAGCAGATTGGCGACCATTGGCGACCAATCCGTATCCAATTTACAAGAGCTGAGCTACCACTTCAAACCTGCGCTGGCCCATCGGGCGGATGATGACGGCGTCATGATGAACTCCTTCGAAGGTCGTGGGTTTGCCTCCGACCGTGACCTCGCCGAGCGTGCGGCTCTTTCCGGCGCGGAAGTGTACATGAAGCTCTTTTGGCAGGTCCCCCTTTGCAGGCAGCGTAACTGTAGCCACCAGGGAATTGGGCTCGCGGCTTTCAAGCTTATAGTCGACGCGGCCCCAGCGTGTCGGTGCGCCAGTGATGCTGATGGGCTTTCCGGTAGCCACCCACTCGCGGGGCAGCGCTCGACCAAAGTGAAGGTGGTCGTCATCAGAATCTTCAAACACAAGCATCCAGCGGATCAATAGTGGAATAGTTTGCTGAGCAGGAATGCAGAAGAGAGCGCCGCCGCCAGTGATCCCAGAAACCTCACCTGCGGTCCAGCTACCCCGGGAGTGGTCATGATATCGATGTGAATAGAGGAAGAGGATGTATTCCTCGATACGGTCGAGACGAAGCAGTGCCGCTGCGTATCCGTAAGAGATGAATCCGAGGATGGCACGGCCATCTGGATTCGCCCGGCCGACGTTGGCCACCACTCCTATGGTGGTTGCCCCATAAGCGCGCATGCAGTCGATGATAGCGTTGGCCTGACTGGCAGGTAAAACGTCGGGCTGTAGGAGCTCGGCGTAGCAGCGGTGCGACCACCCCTGTTCGCTTGGGTGCTCTTGTTCGATCGACTCACGGAAGGTGAGTCTTACACCGGGCATAGGCGGAATGTAGATAGGCTTCATGTCGCGCCTGGTATTCGCTTCAATGCTTTCAGTGAGGGCTGCTTGTAGTTGTTCGCTGCGTCGTGTCCATTCGACCGCGAGCGGCTCGGCACCTGGAAGCTTCAGCTTCCGCCACGTTGCCGCTATGTCGCGCCAGCCGCGGACCGTGAACGCGCTATTCGAAAAGTAGGGTTTGTCCCAGATGGATGGATCCGGCATGAGACACGAGTCCGATTCGCACCAGCCGTGAAGCAGACCATGGCCAGGGTCGGTGGGCGCCAACTTAAGCGATTCGTCCTGAAGTTCGGCAAGCAGGCGGGCGGTGGCCTCGATCTTTCCGCGATGTTTTAGAAGCAGGGACTTATCCCCGGTAAGTTGGTAGTAACGGGCGATCAGGAAGAGGGTCAGGCCAAACTGCGCAGTCTCGGGACCGCGCATGTTAATCATGCCCTCGCCATCGGTAAAGTCGGAGAAGTAGTTGTCGAAGATGTCGCGCGCGAGATCAAAGCGACCGCACTCCAGATTGGAGTACAGGGCCATAGTGAAGGTGTCCTGGAACCCGTCATACTCGGGACCATAGTAGTCGCGATCGACCGCCCCATACTTGGGATAGGTGCCCCCGGGACGTACCATCTGTTCCTTCACAAAAGCGTATCGGACCATGTCGGTCCAGCTCAAATCGGGAAGGCTGATGGGCGTGAGATCTTGGGTCCAATGCTCCCAGTACTCGGCAAACTCGAGCAGACCAAGATAAAAATCCTCGGGCTTCGGGCTTTGGCGGCGTCGAGTGTATGCCGGGTAACTGTAACCGTACTCAACTTTGGTGACCTTGCCGTTTTCAATGTGCGAAGTGCGGTGCCAGGTTTGTACGATGAAGCGATCCTTTGCAAGAACGTCGCCAAAGACCACGATCTCGTAGTAGGAGCCGTTGCCGCCGGGTAAGACCTTGCGGACGGCTGGCATCCAGCCACCTACGAGTCCTTCGTGTCGTTTGTTGGCGCGTTCCTGGGTGAGTTCCTTGATGTACTGCACCGGGTGATACGTGCGAGTGCTACCGCTGGGGTACACCGGCATGGTGTCACTGCACTCGCGAGTGCCGACGAAGGTATTCCAACTTGGCCGATAGTTCGGGTTGTTGCCCTCGCGATGTGCCGAGTTCATCGGCGGTGCGGCGCGACGCACCTCGTCTTCATCGGGATCGCCATGGGCGAGCAGTTTGTCCGCAAGCAAGTCATGCCCCGACATACCAATGTCCTTGATGTCGAGCCCGAGGTGTTGTGGGCGGTTGTCGGCGAAGGTGGCTTCCGCTGTCTTGGAGAGAATGCGAGCCGTGCCGTCGGCAGACACGAAGGTAATGACACCGTCGCGGATTCGAAGGTCTTCATATACGGTCCATGCCTGGCCCTTGCGGACGAAGCTGCAAAGCTTGGTGTGGCCATCGACGGGCGCTGCGGCTACCGGGATCGATCCCATCCCTGAAGCTGCAAAAGTCGCGGCGGCGGTCGGGCCGGTGAGAGTGCGGAGTGCCGCGGTGCTGGCAGCCATGCTTTTTATGAAATTGCGTCGGTCCATGAGTCCTTCCCTTCAACGATCAAAGCGCCGCGCAGTTGCGAGAAGTGGCGTCGATCTCTTACAGAGCTATAGTCATCGCGCCGGAAATAGATGCCGCTGAGCATTTCAATAAAGTAGCGAGCAACCCGCATAAAAATCCGGCGTGCAGACACAACATCCTTAAAACTGCCTTGATCTGGTCTATCGCGCAGCATCGGCACGCACGGTGCGAATGCCGAAGACGCCGGGAATTCCGTCCCCTTCCTTTGCCTGGAAACGCACAGTGACCTTCTGCTTACCCTTCACGATCTCAAGCGGGAGCGGGTATTTCACGTCGAAGAAGCGAACATCCTGCTCCGGCGTTCGTCTTTCCATCGTCTGCTCGCCGACCTTGGCGCCGTCCACCAGGACGTCAAAGCCGCCTTTGCGCCCGCGCGTATCGTTACTGTAAGTAACGATCAGGATCGCGGAAGTGGCGGGATCAACGGGCAACTCGTACGAGAACCAGCTATTTCCCTGCCGTCCGTAGCGCCCCTCAAGCTGCACCGGTGAGCTGTCCTCATCTTTCTCCGCAAAGTCTCGTTCCGTCTGCATCTGTCCGGGCTGCGCAAAGCCGATGGTGGCTGCCTCCAGCTTCTTGGCACTTTCCTCTCCGGCTTGGTAGGCCGCAGATTTGTTCGCCCACTCGGTGGGTGTGAAGACGTCCCAGTAGATCGCGTAACGACGGCGGGGCATCTCGTAGAACGGCGCAAACTCGATGTCTTCCTTCAACCCGGTGTTGGCGGTGCGGAATACACCCGACTTGCCGGCGACCGGCTTCAACCAGCGATCGACCTTTTGCTCTGCAGTGATCAGCGCGGGCGCCGACTCGGGAGGAGTATCAGCTCCGCCTTGGCGGGATCGTCTGTGTTCCGTCTCGGGCCCGAGATCGCCTGCCAGCACCAGCGGTCCCCACATGATCGCCATACGGTTCGGATTATCAGGTAGAGGCTCTGTCCGCAGCGTCTTGGGCAGCACGAGTTCGACAGTGTCGCCGACTTTCCATTTCCGGTTGATGTCAATGTACGTATCCGGCTTGGAAACGTTGTTCAACGTCTTCCCGTTCACCTTCACCGAAAAACCAGCGACAGCCCAATACGGACGACGCAGGGCAAGCGTAAACGCTTTCGACTTGCCGGACGTAATCTTCATCGTCGCCGAGTCGCCCATCGGCAGATCCGTGACCATCTCGAGCTTCATGCCTTGCGAGGTCCAATCGACCGTGGTCGGAGCGTACAAATTGACCCAGAGCTTGTTGCCGGATTCGTTGTAAATCCCGAAGGCATGAAAGGCGTGCATCTCCATCTGCGATCCGACACAGCAGGTAAAGCTGTCGAACTTGGTTTGATATTCGTGTTGCACGCCGCGTCCAACTGGGACCATGTAACTGACCCGCCCGTCGTCGGGATCCTGCCCACCAAGGATCGCGTTGAGATCGGCGCGCTCGACGAAGTCCGCATAGCGAGCATCCGGCGCAAGCGAGAAAAGAGTCCGCGCCATCTTGATCATGTTGTAGGTGCCGCAGCTCTCGGCGGTGCGCCCATCGATCATGTCATTCATCTTGTCGGGCTGCCCGAAATATTCATTCTTACCGTGTCCGCCGGTGGCGAAGCTGTGGTGCTCGGACACCTCATCGAAGAAGAACATAGCCGCCTTCTCGTCGGTTTGATTGCCCGTATCGATATAGCGCGCGAGCTCCCCAATCATCTTCGGAATTTGCGTGTTGGCATGCTTGCCCCCAAGGATGTCCTGCCCTTTCGACAGCGGGTCGACGATGGCGTGATGTTCAAACTTGTCGGAGAGCTTCAGCCAGCGCGGGTCGTTGGTGTCGACGGAAAGATCCGCGAGTACTTCGTTCATGCCGCCGAACTCTGTTGCGAGCATGCGCTGAATCTGGTCGTCGTTGAGCTTGGCCAGAATACTTTCCGTCCATCCGGCGAACTTGATTTCGACATCGAGCGCGGTGCGGTTGCCAGTCAGGTGGTACGCATCCCGCAAGCCGGCAAAGATCTTGTGCTCGACATACCAGGGGGACCACAAGCCGTTCAGGTCGAAACCCCCAGAGCGGATCTCGCCTTTGCTCAGATCCTGGAACCGGACTTTGCCATCAACATTCTTTGCATCCAATAGCGCGCCGATGTAGCCATCGCCCTGCGCGTTCTGAATGTTCTGCAGCTCAGTGACGAAGTTGTCGACGCGCTGCTTGAAGCGTATGTCGCCGGTGGTCGCGTACATCATGCTAATTGCGGAGAGGTAGTGACCGGCAATGTGTCCGGTCAGTTGGCGGCCGGGACCGTCCCAACCGCCGTAACCTTGCGCCTTGGGGTCGAGACCGGCGCGCTGGCGGAGAAACGCGAGTATGCGTTCTGGCTGAAGTTCCAGAAGGTAGGCGGCGTTCAGGTCTTGCGCCTTCTTCAGTGGACCGCCGGTCAGGCGCACGCTACTCAGCGGCAGAGGAACAGCCTTGAGCTGAACCGTGTTCGCATTAGTCGCAGCATGCGCCAGTGAAAGCGCTTGCAGAAAAGAGCAAAGAACGAATACCTGAATACCAAGCTTTCGCATACAACCTCGAGGGGAGGAATCAATGTATACAAAATAGTATAATTGAAAGGCTCCAGTCACGGTATAGGCTGCTTCGTTTATCCAAGGCCTTCGAGACCGCGACGAATTTGCGCCGTCTGCACGTCATTCCTCCTCGACTGGCGATAATTGGGCAATGAACTCATCCACTCCGGTTTTGGACGCAATTTAGTCCAAATGCGGCTTTGTGCCGAGAAACGCGCTTCTGAACTCGATCGTGTCAGCACAGCTTGACGCTTGCAACAGCCTTGTACTTCATACTTCAGGCCGCTGCGAAATGTCGCGCTAATGGATGGGCCTAGTGTTAGCAGTTCCCCCGTCAAGAAGGCAGCAGCCGTGTCGTCAGAGAACGTCACCACCAAACTGTCATTGCCGCCGCGCTCTAGGGGCAATATGTGTGGGAGATGCATACGAGAATGCATAACCCTCTTGTGCGTTTACGCATAAGGCTGAAGTTGGCAGGTCTAGTCTTCAATGACTTAGGCCATCTCGTACACCATAACGCTGAAGTTCGATACTGCATAAGGCTGAAGTTTCACCGAGTATTTACGCATAAACCTGAAGTGCCACCAAACCGCGGACCGTTCGGAGAGGAAATCGGTGCCGTAAATGCTTCATTAGGCGGATAGTGGCGAAGACGCATCATCCGTAGGATGCTCACACGTTATCGTCGCCCGAGCAACGCTCCGAGCGGATTACGGCTCACCCCCTTGCGAAAGGTACGTTCATTCATGTAGAACTTCGCGTTACTAAGCGCGCGAGCGCTTCGCTTTGACAGCTGTGCAGCGCGGTTAGGCGACAAGGAGCTGTTTCATGTCCACTTACATAACGCGGCATTTCCTTACGATCTGCCGAGACGTAATCTTCGCCCTGGTATGTATCCTGACCGCCGGCCTACAAGCACAGAGCATATCCACCGCCCAACTTAAGGGCACGGTGCGTGACCAGACCGGCGATGCAATTTCCAAGGCAACCGTAACGGCGACGGATGAGTCTAGAGGCTTTTCCCGCTCCACCACAAGTGACAATCAAGGCGATTACCAGTTTCTCCTTCTGCCCCCCGGCACCTACACCGTCACAGCCACCACTCCGGGCTTCAACACGTATTTCAGCAAGAACGTAGTTCTCACCACAGGCGAGCAGGCCACGCTTCCCCTTTCTCTTTCCGTAGGAATTACGCAAACTGTCACCGTAACTACCGGCACCGACATCATCGAGACCCAGCGCAGCTCGCAGTCAACCACGATCGACCAGGTGCGTATCAATAACCTGCCCATCAATGGCCGCAACTACATTAACTTCACGCTCACCAACTCGCAGATCGCTCGCGACGCCGCACCTTCCATCGGGGCCATTCCCACTTCGGGCCTTAACTTCGGAGGTGTCCGCGCCCGGTCCAACTCCGTCAACGTCGATGGCGCGGACGCCGGCGACTATATCTCGGGAGGAACCCGCTCGACTGTCTCGCAGGACGCGGTGCAGGAGTTCCAGATCATTACCAACGGTTTCGCCGCCGAGTACGGCCGCGCTGCCGGTGGGGTCGTCAATATCGTCACCAAATCCGGAGCCAATGCCACGCACACCAGCGCGTTTGGCTTTCTCCGCAATAGGTATATCCAGGCAACAAACCCGTTCAGCACTGTCTCCCAGCCCGCGTATACCCGCGTGCAAGCCGGTTTTACCGTGGGCGGAGCCATTAAGCCGGACAAAACCTTTTACTTCTTCGCAACCGAAATAACTCGCCGACAGGAGACTGGCTTCTCCGTTATCGGCAGGAATAATTTCAACCTAGCTAGCATCGATGTCAGCAGGTTTTACGGGGCTCCCGCGGGCACATTATCCGTCCAGGGGACCGCCCAACAGAAGTCCTTCCTTACGGCTGTACCGGCCACCACTCCCGGGATTCAGCAATATGTCGCTCTGGTCGGCTCCAGCTCTTCGCTCGCTCTTACGGGCAAGAATCCCGCCTTCCTTCAGCCCACCATCGGCGCAAACAGGTTCGTCACCTCGGGTCAGGTGACGCCCGCCTCCTTCACTGCACTTGGCGGCCTCGTCGGGAACTTTCCGATCTCGGAGAAGACCGAGATTTATTCGCTACGTCTGGACCACAAGCTCACCAAAAACCAGCAACTCATGCTCCGTGGCAGTGTCAGCCCAAGCTTTATCAGCGGCATTCAGGAGAGCGCCGCAAACCAGAATCTAGGCGAAAACTCTTTTTCTCGCACTGCGACGCAAACCTACCACGACTACTCCATCGTGGGTCAGCACACCGCCGTCCATGGCCCAAATAAGGTTAATGAACTCCACATTCAGTTCGCCCGCCATCCAGTTCGATTTGCTAACTCGTCCTCGCCGGGTGGTAGTGGTGTTGCGGTCAATATCCCCGGCTTCGCCTATTTCGGCAAAACCCCTTTCTCTGTGGTCGACCGCATCGAGGACCAGACTCAGCTTCAAGACAACTTCACCTATACCCGCGGATCCCACACCTTGAGCACCGGCATCGACCTCCGCTACATTCCTATCAATTTGAAGCAGGGACAGCTCTACGGCGGAGGCGACTACACCTTCGCCGGCCTTAACGCGACAGACGTCTCATCCCAGCTGGCCGGTCTGCCCGCTTTCTCACCCATCCAGGCATACGGCCTCGGCATCCCCCAGTCCTTCGCGCAAGGCATCGGCATTACCCAATTTAAATACGAGTTAAAGGTTCTCGGAGCCTTCCTGCAGGACAGTTGGCGCATAACCAGGAAGCTCACGCTCAATGCAGGTATCCGCTACGACGTGGAGGCCTTTCCGACCAATGACGCACTCAATGCCAACACCAATGCGGCCGAGCGAGCCTATGCCGTTCGCGAGGGTATTCGCCTGCGGGACACCAACTTTGCGCCGCGGGTTGGTATCGCCTACAACCCCCGTGGGGACGGCAGGACCGTAGTCCGCGCCAACTACGGCATATTTTATGACCGAGCCCCTGGAAATCTCGAGTCGCAGTCCAGCATCTTTAATTCCTACTCGGTCCCCTTAGTCATCCTCGCTGGCGGAGCGCCCTGCACTGCGGCCAGTACCATCAGTCCCCTGAACCTGAACGCGACCAACACCTTCCAGGGTGCGCTTTCGAACGCCAATTGCCTACCCATCGCAGACCTGAATTACCAGCCCGGCCAGCAGCGGTTCGATCCCAACAACCCTGCCTCCGTCTTCGTCAATCAGAACTTCCTTTCCTCCGGTTTTCCGCTCGCCATCCTGCCGTCCGGCCTGCCAGCGGATCTCCACTACGTCACCCCGTATGTGCAGCAGATATCCTTCGGGATCGAGCAAGATCTCGGCCACAACCTTTCCCTGAACATCGCCTTCAACTCTACTGGCGGCCGACATCTCAACCGTCCCATCAACGTCAACCCCGTCAATCCGTCGCTGCTGGTCGCCAACTGGCGCAACGCCGTCGCGGCCGTCAAAGCCGGAACCGCATCCGTCCTGCCGGGCACTCCAAAAACCGCCGTAGCCAGCGGTACATCGAATCCTCTTACGGTCGCTACAGCTAGCGGCACCATTCCCTGCGGCCTCGGTCCCAGCGGCCCCTACGTAGCGCCGCCACTGCTCAATTTCTTCCGGCGGTCGGGCCTGAACGCCTCGCTTGCGCCGTTCCTCGTCAGCCAGGGTGCAGGCCAGTGCGTGGCCCTTGCCACCCAGGTGGCAACAGCGGATGGCCTTGGCGTTGGACTACCCGTGCCTTTCGGCGACATGTCCCCGAACATGACCAGCGGGACATCCAGCTACAACGGCCTCAGCGTGAACCTTAGAAAGCGTTTCTCCTCCAAATACGAGTTCCTGCTCAGCTACACCTGGTCGCACGCTATCGACGATTCCACCGATGTCGTCTCCACGTCCGACGCTCCGCAGAACAACTTTAATCCCAACGCCGAGCGCAGCAATTC
Organism: Granulicella sp.; assembly: GCA_025357875.1. Lineage (GTDB taxonomy): Bacteria > Acidobacteriota > Terriglobia > Terriglobales > Acidobacteriaceae > Edaphobacter. The sequence goes on along the minus strand of JANYLK010000044.1, from coordinate 27,185 downwards.
CGCCTTCGATCAGCGCGGCCGCTTCGTCCTATCCGGAGTCTATAACTCGGGCCGCGTCGGTGGCACAGGCTTCATCCCGAGCGTCTTCTCGGAAGTTACGGTCGCCCCGATCTTCGAGATATCCTCCGGCCGCCCCTTCAACGTCCTTACAGGCAAGGACACCAACTTTGACTTCGATCCTCTCACCGACCGCCCCAACGCTGTCGCACCTAGCAGCGGTCCGACCAGCTGCGGCACCAGTCCTGTGCTATCGAAATACTCGCCCACCGGGGCCTTCAATCTACCCTGCTACATCGATGCGCCGGACAATTCCGGCATTGGCAGCGGCTATTTCAACGGAACGCTGGGGCGAAACGTCGCCACCAAGCCTGCGACCGTGTTTACTGATCTGCGCTTCGCCAAGGCATTCACGTTCGCACACGACCTATCGCTGCAAGTCACGGCCGACGTCTTCAACCTTATTAATAAAAACAATACGCTGGACGTAAACCTGCTCTACACTGCCGCCGGTCAGGAGACCGCTGCCTCCGACCCCCGGCAGTTCCAGTTCGGTGCAAGGCTATCCTTCTGATCGCTGAGGAACGCGTGTCCGTCCGCTTGGATTGCACGCCCTCACTACCAACCGCGAAGGCCCGCAACTACAAGCTGTCTACGGCCTTACAACCGCAGCAGTCCCAACTTCGCCCCAGCGCCCTCGCGCGATTAACCACCGTGAACTCTGTGGAATAGAGAAGGGCAGCGCCAGAAATATGATCGTCGGAAGCCCTGCTATCCCCAGTTCCCAACGCCCTTCGGTTGCGCCCAGCCCCATGCCGAAGATGATGTAGTTGGACAGGGAGGCCAACAGAATGCGGATCTGGAAAACCTACAAGCCGCCCACGCCATGCGCCGGGGCTAGTTCTGCGATGCAGACGGGGCCCGACACGGATGATCCGCCAATTCCAAGACCACCGATAAACCGGAAGATCATCAACGACGGCCAGCTCCATGCAGCTGCGCAACCCATGGCTGAGACGATGTACATCATCGCCATTATGCGCAATGCATTCCTCCCGCCCATCTGTTGCCCCATCACCCCGGCTATCAGGCACCCGACGACCGTTCCCCACAAAGCGATCGAAACCGTCAATCCAAGTATGGTGGAATTTAGGTGAAATAGACTCGAAAGCTGCCCAGTCGTACCGGAAATTACCACGGTGTCAAAACCCGAACAGAAATCCCCGTAGAGTTCCTACCGTCGTGCTTCCTAAAAGATGCGATGTAATCCTCGTGTGTCCTCTCCATGCGGGAGCCTTTAGCCAATTCCAATGAGCAGGCAAGCTTTAATTCTGAAACCGATGCCCACCATAAATGAATTTTCACGAGCATTGCCAAAGTACGACCAATCCATGCAGACCGCTGATGTGACAGAGGTGCGACCACGGATGTGGGAACCTCTTGACAGCGATAGATCAGCTTGCTAACTTTTTCTTCACATCGAGCCCAAGGTAATATGTGCGTCGAACCTAGTCATCATTAACGCTCGCGAATTCCCTGACATGAAACGAGAGGCTATCTTGGAAAACGAGCGTTTCGTGCTTGCACTTGATCAAGGGACCACCAGTTCGCGCGCCATGGTCGTCGATCGGCTGGGTTGCGTCAAATCCATCGCTCAGCGTGAGTTCCCACAAATATTCCCCAACCCGGGCTGGGTGGAACACGACCCAATGGAGATATGGTCCTCGCAAATAGGGTCGGCCAGCGAAGCATTGGGCGCAGCGAATCTATCCTCTCAAGACATTGCTGCCGTCGGCATTACGAACCAGAGAGAGACGACGCTTGTCTGGAATCGCAAGACGGGAGAGCCGATCTACAATGCCATCGTTTGGCAAGACCGGCGTACGGCGGATTTCTGTGAGGCGCTCGATCGCGATGGCTATACCGAAATAATCGCCAGCAAAACCGGACTGCAGCCGGATGCCTACTTTTCCGGAAGCAAGATTTGCTGGCTGCTCGACAACGTTGCCGGGGCGCGTGAGAGTGCACTGCGTGGCGAACTCGCCTTCGGAACCATGGACTCATGGCTGATCTGGAAACTCACCAATGGTAAGCGTCATGTCACCGATCCCACCAACGCGTCCCGCACCATGCTATTCAACCTGCACACACTGAATTGGGACAACGAGCTTCTGCAACTCCTCAATATTCCACGTTCCATGTTGCCGGAGATCGTGCCTTCCAGTGGGGTCTGCGCAAAGACTGAAGGTCTGCTCGACGGCGTTCCTATCGCGGGAATTGCAGGCGACCAACAAGCGGCTCTCTTTGGACAGATGTGTATCAAACCAGGGATGGTGAAGTGCACTTTTGGTACTGGGTGTTTCATGTTGCTCAACATCGGTGACAAACCGGTGCGGTCGAAACACAAATTACTTACTACCGTGGCCTGCGGGATTGACGGCAAGGTCGAGTACGCACTGGAAGGCAGCATGCTGATGGGCGGCGCTGTGGTGCAGTGGCTACGAGACGAGTTGCAGATCATTCGCACCTCGGCCGACGTGGAAGCGCTCGCGGAGTCAGTGGCTGACTCGGGGGGCGTCGTACTGGTGCCGGCATTCTCAGGCCTTGGCGCGCCGCACTGGGACCAATATGCGAGAGGGGCTCTAATGGGAATGACGCGCGGAACAAATCGCGCGCACATCGCACGGGCCGCGCTCGAGGGCATCGCTCTACAAGTGATGGATGTACTGACAGCGATGCAAGCAGACTCAGGCCTTGCACTCGCCGAATTGCGGGTAGACGGAGGCGCTTCGGCGAATAACATGCTGATGCAGATGCAAGCCGATGTACTTGGCGTAAATGTTGTCCGCCCGGAGAATCTGGAAGCAACGGCGCTTGGCGCAGCCTATCTCGCTGGTCTCGCCGTCGGATACTGGCCTGATGGGGCGACAATCGCAAGCCAGTGGAGTATAGGGAGCACATTCAGCCCGAAGACGAGCTTAGAAGATCGAGAGAAAAAGAATGCGCGTTGGCATAAGGCGCTCGACCGGGTGCGCGATTGGGACCGCGAATGAGCCTCGATCGAAGCGAGCGCCTTAAAACGCTCGGAGGCGGCCAGAAGTGGGACGTCGTTGTCATCGGAGGTGGTGCGACGGGCCTCGGCACAGCCGTCGAAGCTGCTTCGAGAGGACTGCGCACACTGCTGCTCGAGCGTAATGATTTTGGCCAGGGCACATCCAGCCGCAGTACCAAGTTGGTCCACGGTGGAGTGCGATATCTCGAGCAGTTCAACCTTACGTTAGTCCTTGACGCACTCCGGGAGCGGGGATACATGCTGCGGAATGCCCCACACATCGTGCATAAATTGAACTTCGTTGTACCTGTGTTTAGTTATTCCGCAATTCCCTATTATGGCGTCGGACTTAAGTTATACGAATTGCTTTCGGGCAACTTGTCGTTCGGCAAGTCGGAGCTTCTTTCCGTTGCCGAGACCACACAACGCCTGCCCACTCTGCGGCGAGATGGACTGAAGGCCGGGATACTCTATGGCGACGGCCAGTTTGACGATGCCCGCTACGCTATTGCCTTGATGCGCACACTAGAAGACCTAGCCGGCGTTGCTCTGAATTATGCAGAGGTAACCGGTTTTCTGAAACGTGATGGAAAGACGGAAGGCGTAGTCGTTCGGGAGTCTGAAACTGGGCAGCGCTTCGACATTATTGCCCGCATCGTGATCAACGCAACCGGAGCATTCACTGAGCGCGTGCTGCAATTGGATAGTGCAGAGGATGCCACTCCGCTGGCGCTGAGCCAGGGATCCCATTTCGTCTTGACAAGAGACTTTCTGCCCGGTGCTGATGCACTCATGATTCCGAAGACAGACGATGGCAGAGTGCTCTTCGCGATTCCCTGGCATGAACACGTGCTTGTTGGCACGACCGACGAAGCCGTGCCGAGTAGCTCAACTGAACCCCGCGCCAAGGCTACGGAAAAGAGCTTTCTGGTAGAACACATTCGCAAGTATCTTGGACGAACAATTGCACCAAGCGATGTCTTGAGTATGTGGTCCGGACTCCGGCCGCTCGTGCGAAAAGGGAACGGAGCGACGTCAAAACTTTCACGTGACCACGAAATCGTGCGTTCGCCGAGTGGACTGATTTCGGTGATGGGAGGAAAGTGGACCACCTATCGCAAGATGGGGGAGGACGCTGTCTCCGCGGCGGTCAAAGTCTCCGGCCTTCGCGCTGCGCCGTCACGCACGAAAGAACTCAAGCTTCACGGTTGGCAGGAAAAGCCGTCGTCAGACACCTATGAGTCCGATCTCGTCTATGGTTGCGACCTCGAGAAGATAACAGCCCTGAGTGCAGAGGATTCTGCGTGGGACGAGCCTCTGCATCCGCGGCTCCCTTATCGCAAAAGGGAAGTCATTTGGGCAGCGCGGTACGAGCAGGCGCGGACTGCAGAAGATGTTCTCTCGCGACGAACTCGAGCGCTATTTCTGAACGCTGCAGCAGCAATACAGGCTGCTCCGGAAGTTTCTCGGATCCTCGCAAATGAATTGAAACGCGACGAGACCTTTCGCCTTCGCGATCTGGAGAACTTCCTCGCCGTCGCGCGCGGCTACCTTTTTACCAGTTGAAACGATCATCACAGGAAGAAGGCACGAGTGGATCTAAACAACGCATTTTGGGGTGAATTCTTTGGCACCATGGTTCTGATTACTCTGGGCAACGGCGTAGTTGCCGGCGCGCTTCTGAGTCGATCAAAGGCGCAAAATGCCGGCTGGATTTCAATCACGGCTGGCTGGGGCTTGGCTGTGTTCGCCGGTGTCGCCGTTGCGATCGCTCTGGGGGACAAGGACGCGCATCTGAACCCCGCTGTCACCGTCGCCTCCGTAATGATGACTGGCGACTCGTCGCGTTTGCTGACTTACATACCAGCGCAGCTTCTCGGAGCATTCGTCGGCGCGGTCCTGGTCTGGATGCACTACAAACCGCATTGGGGTGCTACCGAAGACGCTGGTGCTAAACTCGCGTGCTTCTGCACATCTGCTGCCATTCGCACATCGTGGTGGAACTTTTTCAGTGAGGCACTGGCGACGTTTGTCCTGATCCTCGTCTCAACTGCTCTTTTCTCACGCCGCATCGCACCGGGCGGGTTGGCACCAGGATTGGGACCTCTACTCCTTGGAGGTCTGGTCTGGGCGATTGGCCTATCTCTCGGCGGAAGCACAGGTTATGCAATCAATCCGGCCCGCGACTTCTCGCCCCGGCTGGCGCACTCGATCCTTCCGATCCCAGGCAAGAAGTCGTCGGAGTGGGACTATGCATGGGTACCGGTGTTTGGTCCCGTAATTGGCGCTGCGATTGCAGCGACGTTTATCCGCCTATTTCATGTTGTCTGAACTTAGGCGATCGCTTTAGCTTCAGACGTAGGTAATCCGAGCTGATTTCCGTCAAGTTCCTATGGTGCAGGACACTTGGTGAGCCTCGGTGTCCTGCGTCGAGGGCCGGTCGTGGTTTCCTCGCCCTAATCATTGATCACGTGAGTGATCTAACCAAGGTCATCCAGGGCGACCGTGATCATGCGATGAAACCGGACTACCGGTGTCCGAGGAACCTCGGAGGCGGGACTCAAACTTACGTTCACAACAACCATGCGGTGGCTCCGCTTTTCGACAATCAGGTAAGGCTTCTCGCGGACGACGGGTATGTCAGCAGGCTGCTGTAAGGTGGGTTGGCCAATCTCCCGCAGGCGGATTTACCGACAAACCAATTTCAGCTAAGAGCCAGCGAGAGTAGCTTCGCGAGATCTATATTCGAGTTTGACTCGGCGCCTCGGGGCAAAGAGGGTCCAATCGCAAGGGCCTCTCCGTGGCCTTCAAACCAGACCAGGAACGAAGATTGCTCGGATCCCGGAAGCCGCTGCTGGTTGATCCATTGATAGTAGCCACCCATGTCTCCGTCAATCAGAGATTCGGTAGGATCGAGGTCGCCATTGGCATGGCTGCTGGATAGTAACTCATTCATGGGCCTCTGCCGCTGTCGAGGAGCGTAACGCACAACTAGAGTAAGAGGCTGAGCTCGGCGTAAACATTCGCGTGCAGTCCACTGGGTAAAAGCTGTGCTGAAGATCTGAGTTCCGGAACCCTCCGTGAACAGCCGGACCTGAAAACGGTCAAGCACCGTGTCTCCCGCTTTGTCCATGCCGAGATCGCTTGGCAATAATCGGGCTAATCTGGTGCGAAGCTCTTCCGGTCCCATGCCGGGGTGGGCGATTTCTTTCTCCATGTAGGTCAACAGAGCGCTTCGCACTGGTTCAAGAGCTCGATACTGCACCAGTGTGAGGATCGGGTCGTGATCGGCAGGTTGCCCTCCGTCGACGTACCAATGTCCGTATGGAACGGGGTGAGCCTTTGCCCGAACAGCGGCCGCCGCCAGCAGTTGGTCGAGTCCGTTCTCTGGGTTCAGCTGGCGGAAGCACGTCCCGTGCTTACGTAGGTTGCGAAAAAGCTGTCCCTCATACTTGTCTACACCTTGCCCGATAATTGCAATTCCAAGCCGACGCATCGGAAGCGGTACGACGGGGGATACCGCGCGCAACCGATCGCCGTAATTCGTTGCTGCCTTTCGAAAAGAATCCAGCTGATGGGTAGTCCAGAGGTGCGCCGATTCTTGCTCGACAAATTGAGATGGGTAATTTACCCAGTCAAAGGTTTCCAGCTTTGACGAGAGGGAAAGTTTGGAAAATTCGTCGAACCAGCTTTGAATCTCTTTTGGCGAAAGCGCCCTCAGGTTAATGAGTTCCCTGTCGATCGAATCGCGCTCAGTGGGAAATTTGAAATCGTAATCAATCAGTTCGCGCAGCAACCCAGGGACGAAGCTGAGAGGCAGTTGTTGCAAGGCCTGCAGGTTCGCAGTGGCCAGCCTCCTTGCTTCAGGAGGATAAGCGGCGAACTTTTCGGCTTTTAGACCGCTTGGCAGCATCGTATTACCGTAGTTCCTTGATTGGCGTGCCCTGGGATTGCGCAGCCGAGAATCCCATCATTGCTCCCAGGCTGGGGATTAGGTCGATAGATTGTAACGGCCGGTCACATATCACGCCCTCTTTTATGCCTGCGCCAAGCGCCATCATCCATGTAGTTCGAGAGGCCGGGTCGCCGGTGCGATGATGCTGAAACCCGTTGCCTCCGGGATCTTGATCGGCATCACGCCCGAAGTCAGGAAGAATAATGAGAGTGGTATTTCCAGCGTATTCTGGCTCGCTTTCAATGGCTTTCCACATCTCGGCGCAAAGACGATCCGTCCGCCTTATGGCATCAATATAGAGCGAGTATGCCCCGGAGTGAGCTATGTCGATATCGTGCATCGTGATCCAAAGAAGGCTTGGCGATTCCTGCTTCATCAGGCGCTTTGCAATGTACACCGATAGTTCATCGGGACTCGATGCCATCCGCGCATGCGCCTTGAAGTCATCTACGGAGAGCTTGAGGATGGTCTCGAGTTGCCGCAGTTCGAACTCGCCTCCACCAATCTGCGGCGCGTATAGCGGAGTCTCGTAGTTGTCGCGGAGTAGATGATCGTAGTCGGTAGTACTTCCGGATGTAGCCGCATTCAGCAGATGCTTCGGCAGGATCACCCGCGCCCCCATACCCTGACCATACGAGCGGCATTCGCTCTCGCCAATCCGGTTGAACCCATTGCTGGGGGCCACAACCCACGCGTCCGACGGCGGTCGTTTCAGATCCTTGCGGAAGTATTCAAACACGGTTGGGTGTTCCGGAGGAATTGCGGAGAAATTATTGAGGGTCTCATACACTCCGGTCGCCAAACTCGCCGTGGCTACATAGTGACCGAGTATCCCGTTGTTGATTACTTGCGTAAAAAAGGTAGAACGTGGAGCAAGCTCTTTTAGCATGTACGGGATGTTCTCTTGCCCTTCCGGCGCGAATGTCTCCTGATCCCGAGCACCTCCTCCAAACGTAATGACAACCACTTTTCGCTTTTTAAAAGCTGTCTGCCCGCGCAGGAAGTGGCTTGAGCCAAGGAATGTGGTGCCAAGTGCGACACCTGCCGCATCACGCAGAAAGTCGCGCCGGCTGCGGCTGAGTCGCGCAGCAACCTCGCGGTCGCTCAAAAGCCTCATCGCGGCAGCTTCTGCCCCGAGCGGACGGCTGAATGTTGATTGATCCATCAACTTACAACTCCTCTTCGTTCGGTCTGCAAGTACTTAAATCAATCATCTTGTTCTGTACATCGGTCGCATAGATCAGGGCTTGCTGGCAGGGGAAGACTTCGATCCATATACAAATTGCTGGACCTCTGCCCTTTCCTTATCAACTTCGGCCATGTGTTGCGCGCGGAGTTTTTGATATACCTCGAACTCAGCTTGAGCCTTGTCCTTCTGGCCCACATGAACATAGTTAGTCCCGAGGCGATAATGTGTGTCGGGAAGATTCGGATTCAGCGCCAGTGCGCGTTCATACTCTGGAATCGAGCGCTCATATTGGTGCTGGTCAGCGTATAGATTTCCGAGTTGGACATGGGCCTCGGTAAGCGAAACATTGAGCGTGATCGACTTCATCAGCAGGGCCTCGACGGCTTGCAAATCGACACCCGAGCCTTCGGCGCGCTTGCCCTTCCACAGACTCATCGCGTAATAATACTGCGCCAGCGCGTTGTTCGGTTGAAGGACCGAATAACGTTGAAATCTTTTGGTTACTTCCGCCGCCTGGTTTGGTGAACTGTCATAGGCCCTGGAAAGGAACAGATAGCATCTAGGGTCCGACGGATTCAGGTCGGCAGCTGTAAGCAGCGCTTTGATGGCATCCTCGTACAAACCACGCGCATACAGGACCATTCCCAATCCAATCTGCAGCCTTGGGGACTTGGGAAAACGCAGCGTGGCCTGGCGAAAGACCTCGATGGCCGGCTCGTAGGTTCGGTGCAGTAGCAGCTCGCTCCCCCAGTCAAAGAGATTGTCCTCGCTCGGATCCATGTGCGCCGCTGCTTCAAATTCGTTCGCAGCCTCCACATACTTACCATCTTTTTCGTCGATCTGGGCCAGCAGGTTGTGCAGTTCCCCGGTGTCTTTCAACTTCATCAGGGTCTGAACCGTTTGGCGGGCGGCGGCAATCCGGCCGGTCGTGAAATCGGCCATCGCCAGATCGAAGCCGTTGTCGTATGAGGAAGGATTGATGTGTTGCGCCCGTTCCAGGAAGGGCAGCGCGACCTCAATCTTTTCCGACTGAATATAGAACTCACCCAGGTTGTGATTGGAGCTGTACTCGCGAGGCTCCAGATCGTAAGCCTTGAGGAACTGCTCCCCCGCTAGTTCAATCTTGCCGGCATGGGTAAGACTTGCTGCCAGATTGGTTCGTGCGGCTGCCGAACTAGGCTTCAAATGCACTGCTGCCTGAAGATGTTCGATAGCCTTCGTATCCTGTGTCAGCGACGCGTAGACCAGCCCCATAAGCTCCTGGACTTCAAAGTTATTCGGGACGTGGGGGAGGAGATCTTCCAGCTGGTTTGCTGCCTCTGCGTAATGGCCTGCGTCATACTGTGCAACTGCGGATTGAAATTGACGATCCAGCTTCTGACTCTGATCCTGTTCAGCCCTCGCGAACCACGCGCATCCCACGACAGACCAAAATATGAATAGCCGGAACCGGGACCCGTTGCTCACCATCTACCTCCATCGTCGCCGTGCGAGCAAATCGCCAGGCAATAGAAAACCCCGGAAAGGGTGCCCAGTAGGCATGCCTTTCCGGGGTCGACTAATCTTACGTTAGTAGTACAGCTTCAGAGCAAACTGAATCTGTCTCGGATCGTACGGAGCATCGCGAGTCGATCCGATCCTGCCGAAGTTGCTGTCAGTGAAGTTGGTCGCACCACTGATAGCCACAACACCGTTGCCACCGAACCCGGGTGCATTGAAGTTCGGGTGGTTGAGAATGTTGAAGAACTCCGTACGGAACTGTGCAGAGAACCGCTCGCTAATCTGGAATCCCTTGAAAAGAGAGAAGTCCAGACGGTGGAATCCCGGTCCTCTTGTGCTGGAAAGATTACCACCAAGCACGCCACTTCCGGTTAATGGGACGCAACCAGCGGTAGGAGCTCCTCCCAGTGGGCAGGGTTGTTGGAATGCTTTCGGGTTGCCGAACCAGTACAGACCCTTTGCACCGGCAGGGTTGTTCCTCAGGCCTAGCTGCTGACTCTGGCCCTTGACCTGCAAAGCGTAACAGCCGGTTCCTGCGGTCGTGCCAGTCGGGCAATTTAGAGTAATTGGTTGACCGCCTTGCAGCGTCGCGATCCAGTTGATCGACCATCCTCCGATGACCAAATCAGCAGCCTTGCTCGAGCTTCCGAGAAACTTCTTTTTGGATCCGATCGGGAGCTCATAGCTGCCACTAAGGTGGAGTACCTGACGGATATCAAAGTTCGCCAGACCACGGTCAAACCTGGGTCCAAGGCCCGGAACAGAAGGTGCCCGATACCCACTTGTACTGCCGCCGTTCAACAGATCGCCGGCATCCGAGATTGTCTTAGAGAAGGTGTAGGCCGCCAGGAAGCTGAGCCCGTTTGTGTACTGTTGCTCCAACTTGGTTTGCAAGCCGTTGTAATTGCTCTCTCCAACGGTCGATTGGAAGCTTCCGTTCGACCCAAAGTCTGGGAAAGGTACTGTCCCCCCTGCACCCGGACTTGTCGTGTTCGTCGTACTTGAACCCGTAGGCAGGATTGCCGTCACGTGGTTGTTGCCAACCCCCGCTTGAAGATTCTGGCCCTTGGTAAAGACATACGCTGCCTGAGCGGATAACCCGCGTGTCAGCGAATATTGCACGGTGAAGTTTGCACTGTAGGTGCGGGGTGTCTGGTATGCGAACTGTAGTCCCTGCAGACCCAGGCCCTGCGCATTCACGGCTGAAGGCGAGAATTGCACGCACGATAGTCCAGAGCCGATGGTTGCGGTTGAACCCGGACCTGCCGTCGAGCAGCCAGCCCATGGAGTGTTATAGCTGATTGGCGAGACGCCCTGTGCACCAGGAGCCGTGCTGGCGGTTTGCCCCGAATACCCGAAGTTGAAGACGAAAGGATAATTCTCTCCGATATTAGGCCCATACCCCTGGTTTTCAAACGAGTTGTAGAACATACCAAATCCACCGCGTGTTACCAGCTTCGAATTGACTTGGTATGCGAAACCTATGCGCGGCGCAAAATTGTTCTTTTGCGTCTGCACCAATCCCTGTCCATACTGGTCGGTCGACTGTAATTTAATTCCGTCCTTCGCCAGCAGGGCAATGAAGCTGGGCGATAGGGTCCGGACGTCCTTACCTGAAGCCGGAATAAGGAAGGTGGGCACACCGCTAGGAGGACCGTCCTGGACAAAGTTGGCTTGACCGCCGTTACTTTCTTTGATGGGACTGAAGTAGTCCCAGCGAAGGCCAAGGTTCAACGTCAGCCTCGGTGACACCTTCCAGTCATCCTGCAAGTAGGTTGCGAGATATTCTCTGCGGTCATAGGTCTTATTAATGTTTGAAGCATTGATCGAGTCAGATCCGCCAGAGTAGTTCACTCCATTCGGAACCGTCGACGTTGTCGGCGTGAGCAGGAGTTGCGCAATGCCTAGAGTCGAGGTGTTTTGGGCCGGAACATCCACATACTGACCGTTGAAGTCAAAGTTGCCACGCGAGAAACCTGGTTGCAACGTTGAAAACTTTACATGCTGCGACTCTATACCGACTTTGAAACTGTGCTTTCCCCAACTCTTGGTGAAGTCATCCGTCACTTGGAGCGTTTGGCTGATCTCATCCGAGGGCAAGAAGGCGTTGCTCCCCAGGGTCGCCAAGCCGCCAATTCCGATGGAGGGAAGACCGCCATTCTCAGCGAACTGTGGAATCCCTTTGATCCCAAACTTGTCAGGAATGCCGTCTACGCTGCCTTCAGGACCGAAGCGGGTCGTGTGCAGGTGGTTAAGCCCTACGTGGACCACGTTAATAGTAGAGGGAGTAAAGACGTGGGTGTAGCCGACGACCGACTGACTGGACTTCGCGGTCTGAAGACCTTGCTGGAACCCTCCGCCATCTGCGATACCACCGAAGATGCCGGGGATCAACTGCGGATCATCGACGTAGCTGAATCGACCGAATACCTGATCGCTCTGGGTCGGATTCACGTCAATCCGGGTGTCGACAGCGTTCTTGTGCTCAAACAAATTGGGGCTTGTCGTATAGTTTCCTGAGGTTCCCGGCTGGTTTGGCTTTGGATAAAGACTCAAAAGTTTAAGCGCGACTGGATCCAGGCGACTGGCTGGGAGCTTGTTCAGGCCGCAGGTGCTCGCCGAGAAAGTCGTAGTCGAGGCAGGGCACGTTCCGAACGGATCGCGAACGAAGCCGGTGCTGGTAGCGGTCAACCCAGACATTGTATCCACTGCCCCGGTTGTGACTGCACGCGTGGTGGCCGGATCAAGGATCGTGCTTCGTGGGATGATGCGCCCTAAGGCGTCAGTCAGCGTCTTTGTGGGGCTAACCAACTCCGTGAAGTCGGTGAAATTACTGTTGACTTCCTGCACTGTTGGCACCGATCCATTGCCCACAGTACCCTGCACGCGCCGAAAACCTTCGTAGTCCCCAAAGAAGAAAGCCTTATTTCTGTAGATCGGGCCGCCTGCAGATACTCCAAACTGATTTTGGCGTAATCTGCCCTTTTTGATTCCAGCGTTGTCCTCAAACCAGTCAGCAGCATCGAGTTTATCGTTGCGGAAAAACTCCCAGGCCGCACCGTGCAAGCTGTTCGTGCCTGATTTGATAGTGGCATTCAGAACAGCGCCTGCGGACCGGCCCAATTCTGCGCTGAAGTCAGCTGTCTGTACCTTAAACTCTGAAATTGCGTCGACCGGAGGCAGCACAACGAAGTTGGTTCCGTTCAGGAAGTCAACCGCGTTGGAGTTATTGTCAATGCCGTCCAACAGGTAATTGTTTTGCGCTGGACGAAGTCCATTCGCCGAAAACGCTCCCGAAGCCGCATTGCCTCGCGTATCCGCTTGTGCCGATTGAGTACCGGCACCAAGCTGGGCAAGGAAAGTGAAGTTGCGCCCATTGAGAGGCAAATCGTTGATGCTTTTCTCGGTGATCACTTGGCCAACCGACGACTCATCCGTTTGAAGAACCGCGGGTGCGGTATTCACTTCGACGGTTTCAGTAGCAGCACCCAGTTTGAGTTGAACGTTGACCTGTAACCGCTGTCCGACGCTGACGGATAGATTTTCCTGAGTCGTCTTAGAGAATCCAGGAGCGGAGACGGACACTGAGTAATGTCCAATTCTGACCGGCGAAAAGACGTACTCGCCACTCGCGCCCGTTTGCACCTGCAAGGTGATTCCCTGGTCTTTGTTTAGCAGAACTACCTGAGCATTGGGAACGACCGCTCCGCTCGCATCTTGAACCGTTCCGGTGACAGATCCTTCATCAACCTGGCTGAGTCCGTATTGTGTCGACGCGAAAAGAAAGCAGAGGAATGTGAGGGCGATGTAGCCGTTTTTTCTGAAGCGGTTCATGCCATTTTGGTAAGGTGTCATCCGGTTTCTCCTAAAACTTTTGTACTCGGTTACATTTTTTGGTTGTACTCGGTTACATCTGTCTTGTATTGGCTGCCGGGACCTGCCCGGTGGAATCTTACCCTCGAGAAAAAAGTTCGGAAAGGAATTCAAAGCAGCTACGGTAAGACGTTATTGGTCACAAATGCTGATTGCTTCCAACAGCATGCCGATGAACGGGCCACATACCTAGATCGCGTTTACGGGACATTAGTACAGTCATCGTACGGATGTCAACCAAAAGGATGAGGTTTTATACCTCACAAGTGAAAATCCATCCGGAGAACAATTTCCGTGGAGCGTGAGTCTGTTCGGGCCATGTAAATCTTGATGCTATTCTTCTCACAACTGACCGCCCCCTTCGGATTCCCTGCTCATTATGTCGCTCTTCAGCAACGAAAAACGGATCATATCGCGACGGATATTGCTCAAGAGTATGGGTTTAGCAACCCTTACACTTCGTCCGTCACCGTTCATCGGAGCGTCGGTTTTGTTCGGATCGGACAACTTTTTATCTGAACAAAAGCCGCTCCTGGCGAAAGCAGATGACCCCACATTTGCTTTCGCAGATATCCGACTAAGACCGCATTACCCAGCAAGATCCCCTTTTGCCGAAATCCTTCGACTGGTAGCTCCCGGTTCAGATCAATATGTTGTCGAAAAGTACGCCGTCGAAATTGAATCCGTACTCGCTAAGTGGGGGCAAGCCATCAAGGCGTCGGCCCCTGATCTTTCTGCGCTCGCTGGGATCTTAAGCCCCTTACTCGAAGCGTCCTCGCTGGTCCCCACCGAAGAGTCCGATGTGCGATCAGGATTTGGAATCGGCATCGTCAAGAGGAGGTTTGGCGGGCTTCTAAGTCTCGGTAAGGATGCGTTTCTCCAGCAGATGAAGCTGTGGCTCGGTCCAATCACGCGCGTGCAGACCGCTGAGTTTGAGGTGTTCGGCATCGATCAAATCGCAGCCGTCCCGCTGTCGGTGCGCACAAACATCCGCTACGACCTCGTTGCCGGCCGGACCGATCAACACAGCGAAGAGCGTGTTGGAACGTGGCAAATCGATTGGTCACGTGATGCGGAAGGGGGATGGAATGCGCTGCGCTGGGAAGCAAGCGAAGAGACAGTCAGCATCGCCAACGGACCCGTCTTTGTGGACGTCACCGAGCAAGCAATGGGTGGTGCAGATTCGTACAAGGCTCAGATGATGCGTGGCATCGATCATTGGCGGACGGTCATCGATGGTGCTTGCGGCATTGACGTCTACGGAAACAACGGCGTGGCAACCGGCGACTTTAACAACGATGGATTCGACGACCTCTACGTCTGTCAGCCAGCCGGACTACCAAATCGTCTTTATCGCAATGGTGGCGACGGCACCTTTGAAGATGTGACGGAGAAGGCTGGCGTCGGCGTGCTTGACAACACGTCCTGCGCGCTCTTCGCCGACTTCGACAACAAAGGAGTGCAGGACCTGCTGGTAGTCTGCGGAAGTGGTCCGCTGCTTTTTCAGAACCAGGGGGATGGGACGTTTGTTCACAAGCGCGACGCGTTCAAGTTTGTGCAGCCTCCTCTGGGAACTTTCACGCATGCCGCTGTAGCGGACTACGACCGCGACGGCCGCCTGGATGTTTATTTCTGCATGTATCAGTACTACCTCGGCCTCGACCAGTACCACTATCCAATTCCCTATTACGATGCCCGCAACGGTCCGCCAAACTCCCTGATGCACAACGAAGGAGATGGGAATTTTGTCGAACGAACCGAAGCCTCGGGACTATCCGTCGACAACAATCGCTACAGCTTCGCGTGTGCCTGGGGAGACTCGAACGGCACCGGTTTGCCCGATCTTTGTATCGCGAACGATTTCGGCAGCACTCAGCTATATCGCAACAATGGAGACGGAACCTTCAAGGTCGTCTCCACTGAAGCCCACATCGAAGATGTTGGCGCGGGAATGAGTGCATGCTGGGCTGACTACAACAACGATGGCCATCAGGATATTTACATCACGAGCATGTGGGAGGCTGCAGGACAGAGGGTATCGAATCAGAAGCAGTTCCACGCAGGGGCACCAGATAGTACGCGCGGACTCTATCAGCGCCACGCACAGGGCAACGCGCTATATCGGAATCTCGGCGATGGGAAATTTAGAAACGTCGGTCAACAATCCGCAGTGAAGATGGGTCGATGGTCATGGTCTGCAGACTTCTGGGACTTCGATCATGACGGATACTCTGATCTCTACGTCACCAATGGATACATTTCGGCGGCGGATCGAACCGATCTCGCGAGCTTCTTCTGGCGTCAGGTGGTCGCTAAGTCACCAGAAGATGCTTCGCCCTCGTTGGCCTACGAACATGGCTGGAATGCGATCAATGAGCTGATCCGCTCCGACAATTCCTGGAACGCCTACGAGAGAAACGTGATGTTCGCGAACAATCGTGACGGTACGTTTTCCGAAGTCTCCGGCGCGGCTGGGCTCGACTTCCTCGAAGACAGCCGCTCCTTTGCCCTTGCGGACCTCGACCACGATGGGCGTCTGGAAGTTGTTCTCAAAAATCGGAACGCCCCACAACTGCGGGTCTTGCACAACGTGATGAAAGATCTCGGAGACTCAATCGCTTTTCGATTGCGAGGACATAAGAGCAACCGCGACGCGATCGGCACCGCAATCACGGTGGAGACCGGGCAGCTTAGTCAGACGAAGTATCTGCAGGCAGGCACAGGATTTCTGGCTCAACACTCCAAGGAAATGTTCTTTGGAGTCGGGAAGCCGGTAGCGAGCATTCGTGCCACGGTCCGGTGGCCCAGCGGACTTGTTCAGCAATTTGAAGGTCTGCCGTCGAACCACCGCATCGAGATTGAGGAAGGAGCAAGTTCCTTCGCTGCCAAGCCGTTCGCAACCGCCCCTGCCAGCTGGGCGAAAGCAGGCCCCGTGACGGCATTGGAACCATTGCCCGTGCAGGTCGATACCTGGCTGCTGGAACCGCTTAAGGCACCAGAATTTTCACTTCCGGATCTCGCCGGCAACATGCGAGAACTCAAGCAGTCACGTGGTGGCCTGGTGCTGATCAACTTTTGGGCTACCACTGGTCCGCTGTGTCGCAATCAGTTGAAGCTCCTCCAACAACATCGCTCTGCGCTTGCGGTAAAAAATCTGCACATACTGGCAATCAACTTGGACGGCCAAGCCGAAGCGTCAGCCGTGCGGGCCCTGGCCGCCCAAGAGGGAATTTCCTTCCCTGTTCTTTTTGCCACAGAAGAGCTCGCCGGTATCTACAACATTATCTACCGCTACCTTTTCGACCGCCGCAGAGATCTCGCGATTCCTACCTCGTTTCTGTTGGATAAAAATGGCATGATCGTCAAGGTTTATCAGGGTGCGATAGTTCCTCAGCGTCTGTTGGATGACGTCTCGTCTCTCCCGATTACGGCTGTAGAAAGAAGCAAGAAAGCGATCCCGTTTTCGGGAAAACTTTACCAGGGTTCATTCCAACGCAACGACTTTACCTACGGTGTAGCGATGTTCCAGCACGGCTACCTGGACCAGGCCGCCGAGTCCTTTAAACAAGTGATTGCAGCCAGGCCGGACGACCCAGAAGGTTATTACAACCTGGGAACGCTTAGCCTGAGAAGAAATGATTTACAGCAGGCGCGACTCTATCTTGACCAGACTTTGAAGCTACGTCCGAACTACCCCGAAGCATGGAATAACCTGGGCATGTTGGCCGCCCAGCAAGGCCACCCCGATGAGGCAATCCAAAACTTTCGCCGGTCATTGCAGCTGCGGCCAACTTACGGGATTGCCCTGCTCAACCTAGGAAATGTGTATCGACGCCAAGGAACATTTTCTAAGGCTGAAGAAAGTCTGAATGGTGCCCTCAAACTCCAACCGGACGATCCAGAAGTGAACTACAGCCTCGGTATGCTATACGCCCAGGAAAATCAAACTGAACAGGCGTCGCAGTATTTGCAGAAAGCGTTAAGACTGCGCCCAGACTTTCCAGAAGCGCTGAACAACCTTGGCATTCTTTATGTCCGTGCGCAGGACTACACGAAGGCGGAAGAGCAGTTCAAGGCTTGCATCCAATTGGTTCCCAACTTCGACCAGTCCTATCTTAATCTTGCGCGTCTCTACGCGATACGCAACGATAGAGAGAAGGCGAGAAAAATCGTACAGCAACTGCTGCTTTTGCAACCCCAGAACGCTGCGGCGAAGCAGGCTCTAGAGGTGCTACACTGACCGCACTCCGAGGCTCGCTAAGCATATTCAAGTTGATGTCCCCACGGTTCTCAGATGGATTTGAATGCAATGGCTCAGCGTAGGAACGGAATCATCATGGCATTCTCAACCGCCAAGAGCCTCACTCTATTTGTAATGCTTTTAGTTTGCTGTGCTGGATTAGCCCAGCAACAATCGCCAAAGCCAGTACGGGATACAACTCAAGAGGCGCGCCTCACTACAATCCGAACGCTCCTGAAAAGCAACCGAATAGCCCAAGCCTTGCGCATGGCTACCGAGCTCTCCTCGGCGAATGCCAACGATTTTCAGCTGCAGTACGACCTCGGCGTCCTGCTGGCCTCTGAGAATCAATTCAAGGCCGCCCAGTTGGAATTGCAGAAAGCCGATTCCCTTCAGCCCGACACCTTCGAAGTTCCATACACGCTTGGACAAGCATTTCTGCGAGCCGGAGACTATCCCAAGGCGGAATTGACGTTGGACCGGGCGCTAAAACTCAAGCCAGAGTTGCCCGAAACTCTCTACTTAATGGCTCAGGTCTATTCAGGTGAGACACGACCCCTGGACGCCTTGGATCTCCTCGTTCGCGCCAACAAGCTGGCACCCGAAAACCCAGACATCCTCTTCCTCATGGCTCACATCATCATCTCCCAGAAGTATTTCGAGGATGCAATCGCACCTTTGGAGAAGGCTCTGAAGATTGCTCCGCGCCGAAGTGATATCCGCGCGGCTTTGGGCGAGAGCTATTACAAGTCCGACAAAGTCGACAAGGCGATTGAGACCTTTGAGCAACTTGTGGCGATTGAACCCTCCGCGCGAAGTTACTCATACCTCGGCCTGTCATACACGTATCTCGGACGGTTCGGTGAGGCCAGGCAGAGTTTTCAGAATGCCCTCAAGCTCGATCCGAAAAGTGCTTTTTGCATGTTTCATCTCGGTCACATCGCAAAGCTACAAGGCGACTCCGCTACTGCAGAATCGACCTTCCAGAAAGTCCTTAGCGCAAGCCCGGACTTCCCCGATGCTCTCCTCGAGCTAGCCAACCTTCGTATCGAAAGCAACAGACTTCCTGAGGCGGCTGAGTTACTAAGGAAATATGTTCAGGTCAGCAGTAACCCCGCGACCGGCTACTATAAACTCGCGATGGTGGAGAAGAAGCTTCACGATACATCAGCGGCTCAGCGTGATCTGGCCGAGTTTCAGAAGCGCTCCAAGCAGGCAGTCCCCAACTCGTACCCTTACGAAGACCTCTTCAATTACGTTGACAACCGCTCAAAGCTTGACACTCCCGCCCGGAATCAACAGGATCTGGCCGACCTCGTCGAGCAGCTAAAAAAACATCCCGATCAACCCGACGTGCTCTACCCGCTAGCCGAGGCTTACCTCAAAGCAGGTAAAGTCGCTGAAGCCCGAGACACACTTGCACAACTCGAGAAACTGAGTGCCAGTGACTATCGCACGCTGGCCGGCGCAGGCGTATTGTTGGCCCGCTACCATCTTTACGATGATGCAATCCAGCATTTTCAAGCGGCACTCACGGCCAATCCAGACTTCGATGAAGCAAACTTCGACCTCGCAAACGCCTACTTCATCAAGGGTCTCTACCCGGACGCGCTCAGCGCAGCTCTAAGAGTCTCGGCGGAAGGACGGAAGGATGATTCGTACCTCGCGCTGTTGGGAGATATTTACGCTCATCGGGGTGATGCGTCCCATGCCGCGGAAATCTTCCGCAGTGCGATTACGCGCAATCCAGATAATGACCAGAACTACCTATCCCTCGCGCTGCTGCAGTTTCGGGCCAATGATTTCGAGGGGGCGAAGCAGACCTTGCTGAAAGGCCAGGCCCACGTCCCAGGTTCCGGTAAAGTGATTTGGGGACTCGGGCTGGCCTCAGCTCTCGATGGAAATACACCCAAGGCAGCCGAGCAATTCGAGCATGCGGTGGATCTGCTGCCCCAGTGGCCTGGAAGCTACTCTACCCTCGGAATCTTTTACTTCCAGACCGGTCAAATCGAAAGGGCCAAAGAAGTTCTTGATCGCTTCAAGAACAGTTCCTCGACCGGCGCACTCGATGTGAACCGGATTGAACAGGTCCTGGCACAAGCCCCCGTAACAACTTCAACCGGGGACGCCCCACTCTCGCTTGCGAACAAGAAGCAATTGCTGCAACTAGCACTCTTCCTTGCAGACAAAACGCTCTGACCTTTTGCAAGGAAAGCCTCGCTGAATCAGTCGGCGTTGACGGCACTTGCGATTCGGAGAGCCGCGCAATGGCATCTTCTCGGTGACGAAAGTGCGCCGTTATAATCATTTCCATCTATGATCTTCCCGCGACGACGGTTCCTTGGGTCTTCTCTTTTTGTATTAGGTGGCGCGCTGACAGATGCACTCGCAACTCCCTTATCGAAATGGAGTCACTCGCTTGTTGTGGAAGCGGCAACCTCGGCTCCGACGCCCTCTGGAGTCCAGTTTGTGGACGTGGCGCAGCAGGCCGGGCTCAATGTCCCCAATGTCTGGGGTGGCATAGACCACAAACGTTCGATCATTGAAACCAAGGGCAGCGGACTTGCTTTCTTCGACTATGACAATGATGGATGGCTGGACATCTACCTGACTAACGGCAATCGGCTCGATACAAACTGGCCGCTTGGGAAAGAGCCAATATCGCATCTGTTCAAGAACAACCGCGATGGCACCTTCACCGATGTCACTGAGAAGTCCGGGCTCGGTATTATGGGTTGGCAGACCGGCGTATGTGTCGGTGATTACAACAACGATGGCTGGGACGACCTTTTCTGCTGCTTCCTCGGGCAGAATCGTCTGTTCCGGAATAACGGAAACGGTACATTCACCGACGTCACCCGCAAGGCGGGCCTGCATCAGGAGCAAAGTCGCTGGGGAGCCGGATGCACGTTTCTCGACTATGATCGCGATGGTCTCCTCGATCTCTTTGTATGCAATTACATCAAGATTGATCCTGACAAGGTTCCTTCCGCGAGCGACACGCACTACTGCCAGTGGAAGGGCGTACCGATCATGTGCGGACCGCGCGGCCTTCCCGGCGACACCAATCTTCTTTACCGAAATAACGGAGACGGCACCTTCACGGACGTCTCGGAAAAATCCGGGGTACTCAAGCCGGGTCCTCGGTACTCCATCACGGCGGTGTCGTACGACTTCGATAACGACGGGTGGCCGGACATTTATATCGCAGTGGATTCCCAGCCGAGCATCTTGTTCAAGAATAACCATGACGGTACGTTCACCGATATCGCGGTCATGGCCGGTTGCGCCTATAACGACGATGGTCACGAGCAGGCAGGCATGGGAGTCGCTGTCGCCGACTACGATTGCGATGGATGGTTCGACATCTTCAAGACCAATTTTGTGGATGACACCTGCAATATGTACCACAACAATGGCGACGGCACCTTTAGCGATGTCACCTTCCCTTCCGGCATAGGAGTCAACAACCGATACGTCGCCTGGGGTTGCGGCTTCATCGATTACGACAACGATGGCTGGACGGACCTTGTTCAAGTTAACGGACACGTCTACCCAGAGGTGGACCACTACAACTTCGGCGAAGCGTTCAAGAATCCGCGACTGGTCTATAAAAATTTAGGCAACGGCACCTTTAAGGACGTTTCGGCGGAGATGGGACCAGGCATCAGCGAGCATTTCTCCAGCAGAGGCGCCGCCTTCGGGGACTATCTCAACAACGGCAGCATGGACGTGCTTATCCTGAACCTGAACGACCTCCCATCGCTACTTCGCAACGACGGAGGCAACAAGCAAAACTGGATCAAGATCAAGCTAATCGGAACGAAATGCAATCGTACTGCAATTGGAGCCCGGGTTCGAGTTATTACCGGCAAGCATGCTCAGATGGATGAGGTCCACAGCGGGACCAGTGTGATGTCACAGAGCGACCTTCGCCTGCACTTCGGCCTAGGCAAGATCGACACCGTAGATTTAGTTGAAGTAAAGTGGCCCACAACTCAGAAGGTAGAGCGGTTTCCGCTGGTCAAGGTAAATCAAATTCTTACCATCCGTGAAGGCGATGGAATTATCGCTACATCCAAGTCGAAGCTCGTATAGCGCCCCTCGTACGGAACCAGCTGGCTAGCGCAAATATCACTTTGCAGTGGGAAAGGTGGGTTGCTCCGGCTGCACGACCAGGAACTGCTTCACTTCAAGCCGCTGGCGCTCGATCTCTTCTGCTTCTTTCTTCCTAAGCTTGTCGTGCAGCTCGAACTCTCGCTCGGCTTTGACTGGCTCACCGATTCGGTCATACGCCACACCCAGCCGATAATGTGCATCACTCAGCAGTGGGTTAGCGTCAACTGCCTTGCTGTAGAAATCGATCGCCCTGGGGTAATCGCGTCGAGCCGCCGACAGATTCCCAAGTTGAAGATAACCGTCGCTACACTTGTTATCGAGCGTGACGGCCTTGTTGAGCAACAACTCGGCCTTTTCCGTGGCTGGTTTGTCCTCCTTCTGTTTCTGCCGCTTCAATATCGCCATCGCATAAAAGTAGTGTGCGATAGAGCTTGCTGGCTGCAGTTGTACGAACCTCGCGAGTCTCTGTTCCACGCACCGCAACGGGTCGGGAGCAGCGATCTGAATCTTGCCCATGAAGAGATACGGATTGGGATCGGTTGGACTGAGATCCGATGCCGTGCAAAGACGCGCTGCCGCCTCATCGTAACGCGCACCAGCAAAGAGAGCAGCCCCCAATCCGGTGAGCATCCTCGCCGACTTGGGATATAAATCCGCGCCCCGATGTAGTATCTGCTCCGCCTGCCACACGGCACGGTGGAGCAGTAACTCCGAACCCCACTCAAAGTAGTTCTCTTCGCTCGGATCCAACCGCACGGCCTGCTCAAATTCGTGGATAGAGGCTAAAGGGTCGCCCCGTTTCTCGGCAAGCTCACCAGCAACGCGGTGGCCAGCGCCAGCGCCACCGACCACATTGCCTCCCGTATCGACGGCCTGGAGTTTCGATGTCTCGCTAGCAAGTGCTTCGCTGGTTCGCAATGTTGAATCGGATCCGTGCCCACCTACAGCGGTCCAATCAGTTACGCCAGCGACACTGAAATTCGGCTCGTCGGAGAACTCCATTGTCGGACCGGATTCGGTAGAAGGCTGTGCAGCCGTCTCATTCGGTCCCAGAGCCTCGAGGATTAAATCGGCTAGCTTCTGCTCTCCACGCGAGGTTGCAATGACCTTCGCAGAGTGGCTCCTAAAGCCAAATTTCTCTGCGCTGAGTTGATAGCTTCCAATTCCTAAATCCGAAAATGTGAAGCCACCTCCCGCATCGGTCTTGGTTGTTTCGGCAGCTGGAACACCCTTCCGTTCGAGATATACCAATGCCTCAGCAACCAGCTTGCCCTCGGAGTTGCGAACTGTCCCTCGGATAGTAACCACCCCAGGACTCAGCGCTGCGCCGGGTTGAGCCGACGCCCGTAGAACAAAAGTGAACGCAATCCATAAGGTCAGCAACACCATGCGCACTGCGCAAGCCCAACTTTGCCGTCGTGGCGTACTTTGATCCAAAACCCCGATTGTGTACGACCCCATCACGTAGAATCTGGCCTTTCGTGGCGTGCAAAAATTCGAGAGACGTTCCCTTGTTTTCCTGTCTGTAAATATACCCTTCGCGGCCAGCCCGTTTTATCGATCCATAGTTGACTTACTCCTGAGATCTGAATATGGGATATTATCGTCACGGACAGCCGGTTCGGGCTGACTGACTGCAATAATCATTGCGGTCTGCTCGTACTATCTCGTAGTGTCCTGACACTTGCACAACACCTCCTATGAATATCAAGGCCGTTGCCCAACGTGCGAATGTCTCCACCGCAACCGTTTCGCGCACCATCAATGAGTCTGTCAAGGTCAGTCCCAGAACAGCCGAGCGGGTGCGTCGCGCTATCGCCGACCTGCACTTCTATCCCAATACCAACGCGCGTGCACTGGGGTCTGGCCGTAGCAGCCTCTACGGGCTCATCATCTCCGACATAACCAACCCCTTCTTTCCTGAACTGGTGAAATCGTTTGAAGACATTGCCGTCGCTCACGGACAGGAAGTGTTGATCGCGAATACCAACTACGACCCCGAACGGATGAAGCACTGCGTCACGCGCATGCTGCAGCGCAAGGTGGACGGTGTCGCAGTAATGACCTCCGAGATGGATGACAAACTGATTGAAGTGTTTAGCCGCCGTGGCGTTCCACTCGTCTTTCTTGATACTGGGAAACCTGGCCCGGGGATGAGTTGCATCCGAATCGACTACTCGGCCGGCGTCGAGATGGCGATGCACCATCTGACGAGTCTGGGACACCACCGAATCGCATTCATCAGCGGCCCTCTGCGTCTAGCTTCGGCTCGGATGCGCCACCGAGCCTACATGGCCAGCACGCTACGCGACCACCTCGACGCAAATCCCAATCTGATACAGGAAGGCACCCACGGCGTCGAAGGCGGCAAAGCGGCGATGGAACGGATCTTTGCATCCGGCGCACGACCCACCGCTGTGCTCGGTTCAAACGATCTCACCGCGATCGGTGCAATGGGAGCAATCTTTGATCGAGGACTTCGCATTCCGCAAGACATCTCAGTAATTGGCTACGATGATATCCAACTCTGTGCATACACCATACCGCCATTGACCACTGTTTCCCTGCCGCGAATCGAGATTGCTAACGCGGCCTTCCGTGCCCTTTTCAACATTCGCGACACTGACGCCAATAATCGTCCCGACGGGCAGGAGCACCCGCTCCATCCTACGTTTGTTATCCGCAAGTCAACAGGGCCCGCGCCCCGCTAGACGGAGATTTAAGAGCTAAGCAGCAATTTTTTCAGGAGAATCAAATGCCTAAATGTAACCGCTCTCATTTATTTTGCGCTTTACTCACGCTCATATTGGTGGCATCAGCGACCGCACAGAATCCCGCGGCCATCAGCTTCAACACTCAGACAAAAGTCTTTCGCATCGACGCAGCTAACCAGACGTATGCGTTCGGGATAAACGACAAGAACGCTCTCCAACCTGTCTATTGGGGTCAGCGGCTTGGAGCAACAGATCCCCTCGCCGCGCCGCACACCAACGACGGTGTAGCCTCCTTCGACTCATCCCCCACGACGACGCCGAACGAATATGCAGCCTGGGGCGGAGGGCTGTTCGTAGAGCCGGCGCTCAAGGTCAGCTTTCCAGATGGCAACCGCGATCTGGTTCTGAAATACGTTTCGCACAGCATTCGAGACAATGAGCTGACAATCACGATGAAAGACATCGAACGCGACCTCGCGGTCGATCTCCGCTATAGCGTCGATCCTGCAACGGGCATCGTAGGGCGTTCTGCCGTCATCGTGAATCACACTAAATCCGTTCTGACCATCGATCAGGCCGCGGCAGCGACTTGGAATCTTCCCCGTGGAACCGACTATTCCCTACGCTATTTGACCGGTAGATGGGCGGGCGAGTGGAACCTGCAGAAGCAGGCCATACTCCCAGGCTCAATCGTCCTTGAAAGCCGACGCGGGTCCACCGGTCATCAGAACAATCCCTGGTTTGCCATCGAACGCGGCGACCACGGCGACGAAGACTCCGGAGAAGTTTGGTTCGGCGCGTTAGCCTGGTCCGGCTCTTGGCGTATCACCATCGAGCGCGATCAACTGCAACAGATCCGAGTGACCGGTGGCTACAACTCTTTTGACTTCGCATACCGTCTGCAGCCGGAGCAAAAGCTTGAGACGCCAGTCTTCTACGGTGGTTACTCCCATCACGGAATCGGCGAAGCATCCCGCATGCTCCATCGGTTCGAGCTGGCAAGCATTCTTCCCCAGGCGCCGAAGCCTAAGGCTCGGCCGCTTATATACAACTCCTGGGAGGCGACCGAGTTTGCGGTAACTGAACCCGGACAGGAAGCCCTCGCCGAGAAAGCCGCCAGCATCGGTGTAGAACGCTTTGTGATGGATGACGGCTGGTTCGGACAGCGTAAGGACGATCACGCCGGCCTCGGCGATTGGTACGTCAATAAGGAGAAATTTCCCAACGGTCTGAAGCCGCTCATCGACAAGGTCCACGCGCTGGGTATGGACTTCGGTCTGTGGGTCGAGCCGGAGATGGTCAACCCGGACAGCGACCTGTACCGCAAGCATCCCGACTGGGTGTTGAACTTCACCGGCCGCCCACGCAGCGAAGCGCGTAACCAGCTCGTGCTCAACCTCGCTCGCAAGGATGTTCGAGACTATGTCTTCAGTTTCCTCGACGATATTTTGAGCCATAACCAGGTCGCATTTCTAAAGTGGGATTACAACCGCAACTGGTCTGAGCCCGGATGGCCCGCAGTCTCACCGGAAGAACAGAAGGCGGTCTACGTGACCTATACCAAGAATCTTTACGGCATCCTGCAAGAACTGCGCGCGAAGCACCCAGGGGTCGAAATCGAGTCCTGCTCGGGAGGTGGTGGTCGCGTCGACCTCGGCATCCTGCGCTACACCGACGAGGTTTGGCCGTCCGACAACACCGATCCATTCGACCGACTCCGCATCCAGGACGGCTTCACCTACGCTTACACCCCTGGCGTAATGATGGCCTGGGTCACCGACAGTCCACACTGGCTCAACAATCGCTCCACCTCGCTTTCGTATCGCTTCCTGTCGTCCATGCAGGGCTCACTTGGCATCGGGGCGAACCTGAACAAGTGGGTCGCGGAAGACTTCTCCACCTCGAAGACTTTGATCGCTGCGTACAAGGATATTCGCGAGACGGTGCAGCATGGCTCGCTTTACCGGCTGGTCTCACCGCGCGAGAATAGCGAAGTATCCGTCACCGAGTCAGTCTCGATCGATCGTCACCAGGCTGCGTTGTTCGCGTTTCTGCACTCCAGCCAGATGGGCTACCCGTTCCCACGCGTCTTTATGAAAGGACTTGATCCACAACAAATCTACCGCATCACCCCGATCTCCGGAGTTGCTGCCAAAGACACACCTGCGACGGCGAGCGGCACTTACTGGATGTCGCATGGGATCGACGTTGAACTTCGCGGAGATTTACAAGCCGCTGCATTCAAGTTCGAAGCCAGTGCAAACTAAAATTCCGGTCCGTTGGGAAGCGGGCCGGAACTTAGGTTTCACATCGACAATGAATTGAAACTAGACTGTCTCAAGCGGGACCGCAGTCAGCTTGAACTCTACTGTCTGCGAGCCCAAACGAGGATGCTTGGCCGTCAGCTTTACCACGCCACCCTGCTCCTTCGCACGGACCCACACTGCGCCCGTTCCTCCAACCAGCGCGAACGGATTGTCTCCAATCAATTCACCCGGCCCTTCCAATGTGAAGACGATTGGATCATCCGCGAAGGTGCGGATTGC
>JANYLK010000041.1 GCA_025357875.1 Granulicella sp. | reverse complement strand
CGCCGACCGGAACGGCTCCCTCGACCCCGAAATGACCTGAAGATAACCCGCCCGCTTCGAAGCCGGTTTTAACATTACGTAAGCTACAAATTCTGTGGTGGCCCGGGCAGGAGTCCAACCTGCGACCTTCGCGTTAGGAGTGCGCTGCTCTATGCAACTGAGCTACCGGGCCCCTCCGTTAGTGTAACTGGTAAACTAGTGGTGGAGAATTTATGCCCCAGATACAGCGTAGACGCGCAGTTTCGGTGAAGGTTGGATCGGTAAAAGTCGGGTCCGACGCACCGGTTGTGGTGCAGTCTATGACCAACACGGACACTGCGGACGTCGAATCTTCAATCCAGCAGATCGCCGCCCTGGCACGGGCTGGCTCCGAGTTGGTTCGGGTAACCGTCAACAACGATGCCGCGGCAAAGGCGGTTCCGTACATCGTCGATGGGATTCGGGCAAAGGGCTGGGAGACGCCCATAATCGGCGACTTCCATTACAACGGACATCAGCTCTTGCGGAATTATCCGGATTGTGCCCGTGCGCTGGCGAAGTATCGAATCAATCCTGGTAATGTCTCAATCGGGCGCAAGGATGACGATAACTTCCGAACGATGATCGAAGTTGCCGTGGAGTATCAGAAGCCGGTGAGGATTGGGGTGAACTGGGGTTCGCTGGACCAAGCTTTATTGACCAAAATGATGGATGAGAATTCGAAGTCAGCCAATCCCCTTCCCGCCCGAGACGTGATGATGGAAGCGATGGTAGTCTCGGCACTCGACAATGCCGCGGCTGCGGAACGATACGGGCTGCGGCGTGACCAGATTGTATTGAGCGCAAAGGTCTCCGGGGTGCGCGACCTGATCGATGTTTATACCGAACTTGCGTCGAGATGCGATTATGCATTACACCTCGGTCTGACAGAGGCAGGTATGGGCATGAAGGGTGTGGTGGCTTCGACAGCCGGTCTGAGCCCACTGTTGCTCGCGGGCATAGGCGATACCATCCGCGTCAGTCTCACTCCGACGCCAAGTGGCGACCGCAGCGAAGAGGTCCGGTGCGCGCAACAGATCCTTCAATCTTTGAGCATTCGAAGTTTCATGCCCCAAGTGACCAGTTGCCCCGGTTGCGGACGGACAACCTCAACCTACTTCCAGGAACTTGCTGAGCGAATACAGAACTATCTCGTCGAGCAGATGCCGGAGTGGAAGAAGCAGTACGCGGGCGTGGAGGAACTGAAACTTGCGGTGATGGGTTGCGTGGTCAACGGGCCTGGCGAGTCAAAGCACGCGAACATCGGCATCTCATTGCCGGGAACTTTCGAGGAGCCGAAGGCGCCGGTGTACGTGGATGGCAAGCTGTTCACAACGCTGAAGGGCGACAGGATCGTCGAGGAGTTTCAGCTAATCCTCGATGAGTATGTGGAGAAACGCTACGGGCATGTGCTGATCGGCGCGTAGATCGCACTCCATTATTTTGAGACATGAATCCTCTCCAAAGGGCAACCAGTTGCGACTGACTTATGTCGTGAGTTGCGTTACCGGAGTTGATAACGTAGAGTTCAGCCCACGCATATTCTTGGGCGCCGCTCGAAGGCCTAATATCTGAAAATCCTTCAGCTTGTTCTTAAGGATGAAAATGAGCCAGTTGTTGCCCTCGGGATCGATTGGCGACATATAAAATCCAGGGTGGAGCACATAATTTGGGTTGTTCCCGATCAGTCCTTCTATAACTTCGCCGTCGTAGAAGGTCGCCCGCACCCATAAGCATTCCGGGGCTGGAAGATGGTCGTGGAAGCGCAGATCATCATGCCACTTTCCTTCGAAAGATTTCACGAAAAAGATGGCTTTGACGCCGTCGAGTGGAATCTGCTCCATCGTGTCAGAGCCAAGACGGCGAAAGACTGGCGGCGTGTCATGGATATTGAGGTCTTCTGCAGCCGGCCATTGGCTCCTCTCGGCGTAGCCCTTCACTGTGTGGTCTCCGAACTGGATGACCAACATGTCAAGTCCTGCGGTATCTAGATTAGGGTCGGACTTCATGCCGATCTGGGGCTCAGGTCGTACTGCTTGATCTTGTATAACAGGGCCTTGTAGCTGATCTGCAGATCGTTTGCGGCGGCCTTTCGGTTCCATCCAGTCTCCTCTAGTACGCCGGCAATGACGGAAGATTCAGTCTCACCTTTTAGGCCCCGGACAAGTTTTTTCAACCCACCCGCTTCGACGTGATCCTGGATCTTGTTGGAAGAAGCCGACGGTGTCATCGCCTGATCCAACTCCGCGATTACGGCTTTCTCGTCCTGAAGAATTAGAAAACGGTTGATGATATTCTCTAGCTCGCGAAGGTTTCCGGGCCAACTGTATTGGCTAAGCGCTTCAAGCAACGCGGGCGAGATCGGAAGCGGCTGGAGATCGTACTTCTTCGCGCCCTTGCGCATGAAATAGGCAGCCATCGCCGGAATCTCATCCAGCCGATCGCGCAAGGGAGGAAGTACCAGAGAGAGGCCATTGAGGCGGTAATACAGGTCTTCGCGGAACGTCTTATGCGCCATCGCCTCTTTCATATTTATGTTGGTGGCTGCAATAACTCGAACATCTGTCCTGGTTGGGCCACGACTTCCCAGTCGAGAAAAAGTGCCGTCCTGGAGAACATGCAGCAGCTTGGCCTGCAGTGCGGGAGGCATTTCACCTATTTCGTCGAGGAAGATTGTGCCTCCATCGCATGTTTCGAACTTGCCCGGCTTGCTTTTGGTGGCGCCGGTAAACGCTCCTTGCTCGTATCCGAAGAGCTCGCTCTCAAGCAGATCCGCGGGCATAGCCGCGCAGTTGACCTTGAGGAACATACGACCAGCTCTACGCGACATCTGATGCGTGTACATCGCGACAATCTCTTTGCCGGTGCCGCTTTCGCCGAGGATGAGAACGGGGATGTCGGAGCGGGCTACAAGTTGTGCCTGGGCCTCAACTTCGCGCATACGTTTGCTGGATCGGATGAAGGAATGGCCGCCCTCGAGCTGGATTTCCTTGGGCTCGCCTGCTTCGTCCTTTGACACGAGCAGGTGCTTGGCTATCGCGACTTCGAGGGAGTCATCGACGAAGGGTTTGAGAACTACGCCGTTGGCGCCGAGACGAGCAAAAACCTCATAGTCCGCCATCTCCGCGGTCGTTGCAAGAATCAGGGTCGGGACCTCGGGTCTAGTCGCGCGGACTCGGGACAGCAAAGGCATGGACTGTGCGATGCCGTCCCATGCCAGCAAAACGAGACTGGGCCGGTGCATGGCTTCTAAGTCATGGAGAAACGCCTGATCTTCAGAAAAAAGTCGGAGATCATAGGCCGTGGAGAAGTTCCGCTTCAGGTAATTCAGCACCCGAAGATTGGATTCGAACACGAAGAGGCATGGCCGAGAAACTTGAAACGTTTTTTGGGGGGAGGAAGGGGTAGCCGCCATATGTAACTCCATTGCGCCGATACCGGTCATGCCGGTAACTGATATATGTTTGTTGCAGACATTCGGCCCTTAGCAGTGTCCGCGGCACCTTTACATCGCCGCGCAATTGCTCTACATGCGGTCGGACTTACCGGAAACACGTCGAAAACCAGGACTTTAAAAGGCTCGTACTCGAAAGTGGTAATAAACTTCCTACCATTGTGCAGAAAGTTTACCTTAGGTTGGTAAAAAATGTACATGAATTCACGAATAAGTTTTTTTGAGCGGAGAATTGAGACGGCGGAGATTCCGCTCTTGCCATTTCATTTGGTACCCAACGTGCTTCATCCTTAGTACCCCAGGTGCAGCACAATCATAGCCCGGCGGATCGGTTGCCCGGTTTCGGGAAACGACGCGAGCGGTCGAAGACAGGAATTCATGACTAGTTTACGTTTCTCGGAACACGAAAGTCAGCTCGATCTTCCACCAGTGGACGTCATCTTTGGCAGAACGCCGGAAATGCAACTCGTCCGCCGCAAACTGGAGATGGTCGCCAAGACAAACGTTGCCGTGCTGGTCCAGGGGGAGAGCGGCACCGGCAAAGAACTTTGCGCGCGATTGATTCATGGGACTTCGGAGCGCCTCGGCGGTGAGCTAGTGAAGGTGAGTTGCCCGGCAATTCCCCAAGGGCTGATTGAAACCGAGCTATTTGGATATGAAAAAGGAGCTTTTACTGGCGCCCATTCCACCAAGCGCGGCCGATTGGAGCAAGCCCATGGCGGAACTTTATTTCTCGATGAGGTCGGAAGCCTGGATATCGACGTCCAGTCTAAATTGTTGCAGGTATTGCAGGACGGTTCGTTTATGCGGGTCGGCGGCCACGAGACCCGCACAATTCAGACGCGAGTAATATCGGTCGCCAACCGCGACCTTCGAGACCAGGTAGCCGACGGATCGTTCCGCCTGGACTTTCTCTATCGAATCAATGCGGTCACGATCCAAATGCCCCCCTTAAGACGGCGTACGGAGGATTTGCCGCAACTGGTCGACTACTTTATTGCCCATCACGCGCGCGTGTTTCGCGTCAATCCGCAGCCTTTGTCGCGCAATGTGATGCGCTTGATGCAGCGTTATGAGTGGCCTGGCAATATTCGGCAATTAGACAACTTGATCAGGAGCTATGCCCTGATGGGCAGCGAGGACGCCTTGGTCTCCGAGCTAGTCGAGGAAGAGAGGCCGGCGTCGAAGGCAGTGGCGGAAGTCGACGTAAGCCAGCCGATCTCGTTGAAGGTAGTCACCAAAAAGGCCACCCACGAGTTGGAACGCCAGATCATCCTCAAAGTCCTGAAAGCCAATAATTGGAACCGTCAAAAAACCGCGAAGTGGCTGAAGATCAGTTACCGTTCCCTGCTGTACAAGCTGAACGACGTTGAAGCTACCAACGCGCTGGAGTTGAATGGGGGCTTGCGAAGGACCAAGGCCTCTGCGACAACCGGCCTGTCCAGGGCAAATGAGCCGTCGAACTTGATTCAGTAGACGATACTCTGCTTTCCATCAATTCGACACCACAATTGTTGCCGACGGCACAGACGTTAGGGTGTAGACGGATTCCGTCATCAACTCTGTTTGCTATTGGGCGCCGCGTCGACGAAGAATCGTCTTGATGGTTTCAAACATGATGAGCAGATCCAGACCAAGCGACATGTGCTTGATGTAGTAGAGGTCGTACTCAAGTTTTTCCTTGGTCTCGGCCAGCGAAGCGCCGTACCCATATCGTACCTGCGCCCAACCAGTGAGGCCGGGGCGAATAAGCGTCCTTAGGTAGTAGAACGGAAGCTCCTCGGTAAGCCAGGTGACGAATTCCGGTCTTTCGGGACGCGGACCGACAAAGCCCATGTCCCCTCGCAACACATTCCAGAGTTGGGGAATCTCGTCAATACGAGTCTTACGCAAGAACATGCCCACGCTGGTGACGCGTGGATCATTTTTCGTCGCCCATTTGGCGCCCCCCGCTTCCGCATCGGTGAACATCGTTCGAAACTTGATGACGCCGAAGATGCGCCCACCCATACCGACACGCTGCTGGCGGAAGAAAAGGGGTCCCTTGGATGAGAGTTTCACTGCCAGAACGACCAAAGGAAAGAATGGCAGGAAGACCAACAGCCCAAAAGCGGCTGCGCAGATAGACACGATCTGGCGAGTAAGCTGCTGCGAGGCACGTATTCGAAAACCTTCACTGTAAAGAAAGTTAGAAGGCCGAAGCCCGTCTAGCTGAATCTTGCCGTACAGGCGTTCGCGCAGAGTTCCATCTTCTTCGACCGCGATCCCCTGAAACCGCAGCGTAAGCAACTCCTGCACCGGCAACTCTCCTCGGCGACTTTCCATAGCGACGATAATCCGGTGCACTGGGAGCGTGGCTTTGCCTATATTGTCGAGAGCTGCAATCCACATTTTTTTACGATCGGAGGGCTCCATTTGCACGTCCTGCCAATCGACTACTTCCATTCCAAGGTCGGGCCGAGAGCGGATGGTGTCCACGATAGAGCGTGCGTAATCTCCAGCTCCAAGTACGTAGATGCGTTCGCGAAATACCTTCCGGCCGATCACCCACTCATACGCTCTTCGCATCAGGATGAGAGAAGGCGCGAGGAACACAAAGCCTAGCACGTAGACGTAGGGGCCAATGGTGACCTCCGGTTCAAACAGAAGGAAGGCGGAGAGGATAAAACAGTCGAAGCCCAGTACAAGCAGAATACGGAAGTAGATCTGAAGGCGCCCTGATACGATGCTTGGCTCGTAGAGGTCGAAGTAGTAGGACAGCACGATGCTGACGATCGTGATGACGCCGATCTTGAGGAAGCCGCCCTCAAGCTGGAGAATATAGATAGCCTGGTTTCCGAGCATGATCCAGGTGGCCGCAAGAAAACATCCCGCAACGATGCATGCCTCGCAGAACAGCAGAACAACTGTCCGCGTGGGGTAATAGACGTTCAAAAACCGGATCATGCCTTGTTCGCCCCTGACTATTCTTCTATCTTGTCGTATCCATCGTAACCGTAGTAACCTCCGGTGGCGGGCGGGTTCTTGACGGCGTTCAGCACAATTCCAAGTACTTTTGAAGCCTTTAATTCCGCAACTGCGCGTTGGGCAACCTCGTATTTCGTGACCCCCCCGCGTGCGACGAGTAACACCGCGTCGCAGGAGCGTGCGAGATTGACTGCATCAGAAACCAGATTTACGGGAGAGGAGTCGATGATGATCCAGTCGAAGTGAGGTGAGACCGCTGCGATGAGTTGGCCAAACCGTTGGTTGCCTGATAGGTCCGCGGCCTTGTCATGCTCATTGCCGGCAGGAATGAAGGTGAGCGAGGCCAGGCCGGTGGGGAGCGGCCCGTCAGAACCGTCCAGACTAGGTCGCTGCATAACCTCGACGATGGAGGCGTCGCCGGCGAGATACTCGGTCAGACCAGGACCCTGCGGGCATCCGAGCAACTTGTGCAGGGTGGCACGCCGCATGTCTCCATCGATCAGAAGGACGCGACCAGCCTTGTGCCGGGCAAAAGAAATCGCAAGGTTGGCGGTGACGAAACTCTTCCCCTCTTGCGGAAGTCCGCTCGAGATCAAGATTGATTTCAAAGTATTTAAATCGCGAAACTCTTGCATCCGCGAGCGCAGGCTGCGGAATTGCTCGATCGCGTTTCCCCGTTCGTCGAGTGCAGGAAGTTGAGCCTGCAATGGATTCCACACGGTCAGCCGCACTTTACTGAGGTCAAGATCGGCCGAATCTAAGGCTTCTTTCCGAGTCGTCCCGTACATGTCTGCTAGAGGTGCTTTGTTCTCAGTAGGCTTGGCTATCGAAGGCATCGTAACTGTGGATCGGATCGTACTTAAGAACGCGGGTTCACGCTCGTTGTCGAGCACGGCCTGGGAGCTAACGGCAATGATGGGGCGTGTATCAGATTGAATGGGGCTGGTTTTGGCGCGATCCAGTTCGGCCTGGCGCAACGCTTCGTATATTTTGCTCATCTCTCTTCCCTTCCTGGGTGCTTCTGCGATGGAAGCGTGGAGTTTGTGGAATAGGTGTTGTGAGTTGTTGAGACCATAAAGGGTTGCGGGTCAAGGTCGAGGTCTCGCGCGACCGCATTAATTAGGGGCTCCGTCACCTGGGATAGCTGTTCTACGTAGGCCAGGATGAGAGAGTGCTCACAGATAAGGTTGATGATGCGTGGAATTCCTCGGCTTGCCCGGTGGATGGCCGCCACGGCTTCGTCGGAGAAGATACGTTCCGACGTGCCGGCAATGAGCAGACGCTGGGCAATGTAGTTTGCAGTCTGTTCGGCGGTTATGGCGTGGGTGCGTGCCCATAAAGCAATTCGTTGGCGAAGTTGGCGAACATCCGGGGCGCGCAGCTTCTCTTCCAACTCCGGCTGGCCCGACAAAACAATTTGCACGAGCTTTTCGGAAGTGGTTTCGAGATTGGTCAGCAGACGTATCTCTTCGAGTAGGTCCCAATCGAGATTTTGAGCTTCGTCGACTATGATGACACAGGTCTCTTCGCGGCGGAAACGCTCGATCAGCCATCGGTTCAACTGAATCAACATTCCTGATTTGGTTCGATTCTGCGGGATGATTCCAAAGTCCGAAAGAATGAACTCAAGGAAGTCGATCACGTCCAGACGCGGATTGAAGACAAACGAACTGAAAACGCGGCTTTGGTCCAAGGATGCGAGGGCGCGGCGAAGCAGCGTCGTCTTCCCAGTGCCTACCTCGCCCGTCAGGACGATAAATCCTTTGTGCGCGGAGATGCCGTACTCAAGAGTCGCGAGGGCCTCGCGGGTATGCGGCATCATGTAAAGGAACCGCGGATCCGGACTGCCAGCGAACGGGTTGCTTTGCAGATGGAAAAAACTTTTATACATGGCTGCCTCTAAGCATCAGCGAGCGCTTCCTTCCGCGACTTGCGACCGAAAAGCCGTCTTAGCCCGCCGTTTTTTCGATTCGTACCTTCTGCCGCATCGCCGGACCATGCGATGACTGCGAGGGTCGGCAAATGCGTGAAGTCCCACACCTCGCGTTCTGTGCGCAGCGAAGTGTCTTTGTACTCCAGCAGTCCGACGATAAGGAAGCCAAGCGCAATGCCCGCGCCTAAGCCACCCGCCGCGAAGGCGATCGGCTTCGGGAACTTAGGTTCGGTGGGAAGACTCGCCGCATCCAGAATGGTGAAGGTCTCACCTTCCTGTCGATTCTGCATGTCAGTCGTCATCTGTGACTGATTATTTTTTTGCAGCAGATTGTTATAGAAAGCCTGAGCGGTTTCATAGTCGCGGGTCAATTCTTTGTATTTTGCATCGACTGCAGGACTCGACTGAATTCGACCCTCATAGCCGCGTATTTGCGCCTGAAGTGTGTCCTGCTCCTTACGTTTAGCCTGAATTTGAACGTCGATGCCGCGTAGCTGGGCGCGCAGCGTCACAACGTTCGGCGAATCGTACCGACTCGGCCCCGATGTCGTGGGAGTAGCCACCACCGGCGCAGAACTTTGCCTGGCCATCTCAGCACGCAAGTCCTGGATCTGGCGGTTTACCGTTTTGACCTCAGGATAATCGGCGGTGTAGCGGGATTCCAGGTCGGCCTTCTGAGCCAGCAAACTTTGGAGTTCCTTCTCGTGAACCTGGGGAGCTTGCGCAGCCGGGCCAGATGATGTGATCGGCAGAGTTTGCTGCGCCAGCAGTGCTTCTCCAACCGACTTATTCTGCTCTAGGGCCTGGATGGCCTGCGTGGTCGCATCCAAGCGGGAATTAAGACTAGTCATGATGTTTACGTTGCTGGTCTCATCGCTCTGAAGCATCCCAAAATTCTGCTTCTGGAATGCTGCAACCTTGGCGTCCATATCCGCGAGGTTTTGCCGAGCGTTGTTAATCTGCGCCTTCAAATATGAATTTGTGTTTTCCGCCTTATCAACCTGGTCCTTCGTGTTAATCTTCGTGAATAATGAGGTGATTTCGGCGCAGACTTGTTGCGCTGTCTGGGGATCGCTTGCTGTGAAAGCAATCTTGAACCCTGGAAGTCCATTCGAGCGCGCAATAGTTGACTGAATGGCTTCAATGTGAAGAGCCTTACGGGCCAGGTCCACACGTGCGTCCATGGGCAGGTGCTGGTCGGCATACAGGTTGTAATGCGTAATAATTGGCTCGATGCTGGAGCGACTCAATATTTTCTCAGTCATGTAGGCCAGCCTGTTGTCGAGCGCATCGTTAGCGACAGGGCTGACAAACTCCGCAGGCACTTTCTGCTGATCGATCAGGATAAGGCCGGAGGAGATGTATTCGGGAGTGATAAAACGGGTGGCTACCACCGCGACGATGGGGAGAATGATCGCTGGGATGACAAACATCCACCAGCGCCGCTTAAGTATGTTGAGATAGTCTTCTACGTTCAGTGCTCGATGACCAAGCATAGATCCTCCTTATTGGCGTCCAAGGTGCAATGAATTAGGTGAGTATGTGAGGCCAAATGAAATCACATGCGAAAGGCCCGAGAATAAGTCCGCCGTGGGGGCCAATGGCAGCGACTGATGTTCCAAGGTATAGCTGCCATATGCTGAAAGACTTCGCAGGATGGCCCGCGAAACCTGGACTGCTTCCACAGCCGTATTGATGTTAAAGGGTGCCACGCCGGGTACCGGCAAGTTCGACGACCGCACATAACTTGACGTAGCGGAGGCTCTCCAGACAACCGCAAACGTCCGGCTGACGTTGAAGATTGCGCTATTGGATACGGCGCCGCCTGTGACGCCATAGCCACTGTTGCTGCTGCGAGTAAAGGCGAGCGACGCCACAGCAGACTTGCCGGCGTAACTCGCGGCGATGTCGGCAAACAGGCTTATCGCTGATCCGCTCCCGGCCGAACCAAGTGAGATCCATTGCGGTCCGGCAGCGGCGTTTACTGTCAATTTTCGCGTGAATTGATGCGAGTAATCCGCGCTTGCGGTCTGGCTGACGAAGGTTGGTGTTGAAACACCTAGAGCGTTGCCCGGGTAGCTGGACTTGGAATAAGAATAGTTTCCACCGAACGAATTGCGAGGATCAATTTGGTGGCTCATGCCCCCCCCCGCCGTCCATGAACCGTTATCCAAACCTGCGCTGCTACTGCTGGCGGAATTGACTGTACTGCTTAGGAACCGCATGGTGCTGTAGGAGCCGGATCCGCTCACGGAGGTCTTAGCGGTTAGTTGACGCTGGACACTACCCGCAGCGACGTTGCTAACACGATTGGAGAAGTTGGTGAGTACCCCCTGTCCGATATCGCCACCAATCTGAACGGGGTTGAGGCCAAGATCGCCGGTGCCAGGAACCCCGGATAAGCCAGCGACCGCGGTTCCTGGGAGATAGCTTACAGAGTCGGACAGGACGAAGTTCCATCGCCCGACGTTCGCAACCTGAGAAAAGCCGAGGTTCAAATAACTGTAGGAGCCCTGACCAGATTCGCTAAAAGAGTGGCCTCCGGAAAAGACCAGGCTGAAGGGGTCTTTCTTGCTGTCCGAGAGGTAGGCGATGTCACCGGTGAGGTTTGTTGCCGCACCAACACCTGAATTCCCATAGTATCCCCAGATCAGACTTTGGGAAGCGCTGACCGCATATTGCAGCGATCCTAGCGTCGTGGGTAACGCAAATCCGGTGGATATCGGCGAAGCTTCTGCGGCGGGTAGCGCCTGGGCGAAGACACTGTTACCGACGGGCATGAACAGCACCACAAGCAGCCAGGTCATCCCGAGAACGAACGTGCCAACAATAGATTGGATTCTCTTCTTCATGGAATAACTATAGTGTCGCCGGGGACGAGCGTAACGCCCTGCATGTCCCCCTTCTTGACGGCCTTGTTGTAGTCGAAGAAGATTTTCTGTTGTTTGGTCGGGTCGCCACGCAGGATGTAAATGTGCTTTTTGTTGGCGTAGGGCGTTAAACCTGCGGTGGCGATTGCCTGTAGGATCGTCATTCCCGGTGTGATCGACATCGGGCCGGTGTGTCCAACTTCGCCGATCATGAAGACTCGTTTGCTCTGCACACCAAGCACGGTCACGCTAACTACAGGGTCAGTGACAAACTTCGTCAGACGGGCGGTTATGTCCGCCTCGAGTTGCATGGGGGTAAATCCGGCCGCCACAACATCGTTGACCAAGGGAAGTGTTATCTTGCCATCCGGTCGAACAGGCTGTACGCCAGACAATTGCGACTCCTTCCATACCTCAATCTTCAGCGTATCGTCTGCACCAATAATGTAGTTGGGAGAGATGGTAAGAGGTGTCGCAACCGGTAAAACTGCCGGCGCAGGATCCGAAGGTGTCGGTGCAGCGCTGAGCACCGGCTTTCCCGTAACCTGTTGGGCCAGACCGGTGCCGAGTGCCGAGATTAGGGAAACTGAAAAAAGTGTGCAGAGAAATTTCATATTCCAACCGATTTTCTTATTCAGGCCGATGATGGCCACATATGTCGTGGAAGGCAATGGATACATCCTCTAGCGAGTTCTTTCCCGGGTAGCTGCCCGTGTATGAGCGTGCGCTTATGTTGGATGCTTTGACTGCCGAGTTGGCTTTCCGGGACTCTTTCTCCAGTCCAGAGGAAGACAGAGATACGATGCTTGATGTAAGTGTTGCAATGCTCTGATTTTACACCTGCCGATGGTGGCAACTTTAGGATTCATATAACCTTAGTGCGGATGCGCCGGTTCGGTTGTGGAAGAATTCCTCCTTCCGGCTGTGAGAGATCTTATTCCGCTCAGGGCATTGTTGTTATTCCACTTAAGTGTGCCAAGGTGATCCACTTAAGTCCGTACAAGCAGGGTTATCTTTGCACGTCGTGCGTGCGATAATCCGATAGGTTCTGAAATTGCCAGAGGAATGCGAGCAGCCTATCTCTTATGCACGACACTACCTTGATCCCTGCAACAAAGTCCGGCACCGAACCTGCGAAATCTTCGCCCGACCATCTCTCTCACGAATCCGGTAAGGAGAGTTTTAGCGAGTCAACGGTCGCGACGTGGTCGATAGCATGGGGACCCATATCTCTGTTGGGCGCAATGCTGATTCTGCTGTATCACGGAATCGCTGTTAAGCTGGTTACCGACTGGTATGAGCTGCCAGATTTCTCACACGGCTTTCTGATCCCGTTTTTCGCCGCGTTCCTGCTCTGGGACAATCGCAAGAAGTTTAGCAGCACTCCCATCGCACCGAGCTGGACCGGCGTGACACTGGTGGTCTTTGCCCTTTTTGAATTATTGCTTGGCAGACTCGGTGCAGACCTTTTTCTGCAGCGGACTTCGTTTGTTGTTCTAGCTGCTGGGTTGGTTTGGACCTTTCTGGGAAAGGCCATGCTGGGCCGAGCAAAGTTTGTGCTATTTGTGCTACTTCTGGCCATTCCTCTTCCAACCATTGTCTTCAATCAGATTACGTTTCCGCTGCAACTGCTGGCGTCGCGCTTCGCCAGCGATATGCTGCGGTTGGCGTACGTACCAGTTTTGCAGGACGGCAACATCATTCAGCTGCCGGCAATGCCGCTTGAGGTGGCTGAAGCGTGTAGTGGTATTCGATCGCTCATGAGCTTATTCACGGTCGCGGTTATCTACGGCTATTTCCTCGAGCGTGCAACTTGGAGGCGCGTTGTGTTGGCGGTCTCCAGCCTCTTCATCGCGGTGACGGCGAACGTAGCCCGAATTTTCGGAACAGGCTTGTGCGTGCAGTATTGGGACCCGGTGAAGGCGATGGGATTCTTCCATGAGTTCTCAGGCTGGCTGATGTTCCTGGTCTCACTGAGTTGCCTTTATCTAGTTCACCTCGCCATGGACGTGTTCGCCGGCAAAGAAAGGAGCCGCGCGTGAGATCTCTACGACTGTGGGTCGTCGTTGCACTGATGAGTTTTACGGCTTTAGTGTTGCACGTGCGCGGCGATGTGGATCGAGTTCCGCCTAGCCGCCCACTTAGTGAATTGCCTCAGGTTTTGGGGACGCTCACAGCCGTCGATGTCCCAATTGACGACGAAGCATTGGCGATTTTAGGTAAGGGCGATTTCCTCAACAGAGTGTACACACCGCGCATTGTCTCGGCTCCGGCGCCCGGCGAGAGTGCTCAGATAGGTCTCTACATCGCCTACTTCCCCACCCAGCGAACTGGGCAGTCAATCCATTCCCCGCAGAACTGTCTTCCCGGAGCCGGATGGACATTCCAGTCGTCCGGAATCACCAAGTTTACTGACTCGACCGCAAAAGAATATACGGTTGGCGAGTACCTGATTACGAATGGAACGGCAACCGAAGAGGCGTTGTATTGGTACCAAGTCCATGGCGACAGCGTTGCCAGCGACTACAAGGCTAAGATCTACACGTTAGCGGACTCTATCCGCTATGGTCGCACCGACGCGGCTTTGGTTCGTATTATGACTCCACTGGCCCCCGGTGAGGACCGCGCAAAGGCCCGCGATCGGGCAGTAAACTTTGCCAGGGAGCTTACGCCCTTGCTGCCAACATATATCCCCAACTAAGGTCAAAAAGGTTAGGTAATTCATTAACACTGGCATTGGCCCACACCGTAAAGAGAAACCAGAACGACAAGAAGATAAGAATATCAAGAAGAGGAATTCGTCAATGTTCGAACCACGCCAAGTGAAGTTCGCCCGCGCCGTTGCAATGATGATGTCGCTCGTACTCGCTTTCACGGTCGGCTGCAGCCGCGATCCAAACGTTCGTAAGCAGAAGTTTCTTGAGAGTGGAAAGCGCTATGAAGCCAGCGGCAAACACAAAGAGGCAGCAATCCAGTTCTCCAATGCGTTGAAGCTCGATCACAACTACGCGGCCGCGCACTTCGAACTGGCAAAGACCTATCTGAAACTGAACAGCCTGATGCCAGCATACGGCGAACTGTTGAAGGCGATAGATCTTGATCCAAACAATCTCGAGGCCCGAACCACGCTCGGAAATTTGCTCCTTGCAGGCGGCGCACCCGACCGAGCGCTATCCCAGGCCCAGGCCATTCTTGCAAAAGATCCAAAGAATGCAGATGGCTACGCGCTGCTTGCGGGAATAGCCGAAAGGAACCACGATCCTGCGGAAGCGATGAAAAATCTGCAAAAGGCCATGGAACTTGACCCGAACCGGCCCTCATTTCACAGTGCTCTAGCAATATTGGAACTTGCCGACCCAGCAAATGAGGTCCAGGCTGAGCAGGAGTTACGCAAAGCCGCATCACTGGACACAAAGAGCGCTACTCCACATCTGCTGTTAGCCTCCTTGCTGGAAAGGAAGGGAGAGCTTCAGCCTGCTGCGCAAGAGCTATCCGCTGCGATTGCAGTCGCCCCCACAGAACTGAAACCACGTCAGGCGCTCGCCGCGCTCTACATCCATGCAGGGGACAAGAATAAGGGGGAACAAACTCTTATCCAGGCAATCGCGGACATGCCAGACAACCCAGCGGCGGCCGAGTTGCTTGCTGAGTTCTACGGCAGCACGGGACAGGCAGACCGCGCGGAATCGTCGTTCGCCGCGCTGAACTCCAAATACCCTAAGAACTTTGGGGTCAAGCTCAACTATGCTCGAATTCTCTTCGACGAGAGGAAGTATGACAAAGTCACCCCGGTCGCAGCCCAGCTGGCCAAGACCGATGCCGGAAATCCCCAGGTGGAGATGCTGAATGCGATGTTGATGGCAAACACCGGAAAAATTGACGACGCCTACACCTTGATGAAGAAATCGGCAAAAGATAACCCGAACAATGGACAAGTTCAACTCTTGCTAGCCAAGATCGCGATGGCCAAGGGAGATACAGCAACTGCCGACAGCAGTTTGCGGCAGTCTGATAAGCTCAACCCCGGCAATATCGAAGCTGCCAGCGGCCTGGCGCGGATCGCGACCGGACGTAATGATGCGAACACTCTGACGGAGGTGGCAAACAAGACAATTCAATTACACCCCGACTTTCTAACTGCTTACATTTGGCGTGGAATGGCCGAGATGACGCGCAAAGAGTACGACAAGGCGGAAGCCGATTTTCAGACCGTGTTGAAGCATAGCCCTGAGGCGTCGATCGCATACCTTGAACTAGCCCAGGTTCGCATTGCACAAGGCAAAATTCCGGAAGCTAAGACATTGCTGCAGACAGCTCTTGAAAAGGATCCTAACTCGGCCCGCGCATTAGGCCTCCTGCTTGCGTACGACGTACAGGCGAAGCAACCCGCAAAGGCTCTTGCGCGCGTCCAGGCACAGATTGCCAAGGTCCCCGAAAATGGCGCCTTCTACATCCAGCTCGCCGAGTTGCAAATGGAGGGCAAGGATTATAAGAGCGCGTTGGATAGTTCGGAAAAGGCGCTCCAATTGTCTCCCGCAAACGTGGAGGCGCTGCAAATATACACTCAGGCGGAAGTGGCGACGGGGAATACAGATCCCGCGATCGCCATGTGGCAGAAGTGGGTATCCTCTCACCCAAACGACACCAAAGCGACGAATATCCTTGGTTCGCTCGAAGAGGGTAAGGGAGACTATCCGAAAGCCATGGAGGAGTATAAGAAAACCCTCCAAATTGACTCATCCAACGCAGTTGCGTCGAACAATCTCGCTTACCTGATGGTCGAGAGCGGCGACAATCTAGACGTAGCACTTACGATGGCTCAAACAGCACGGCGCGGAATGCCGGACTCGGCTCAGACAGCCGACA
Organism: Granulicella sp.; assembly: GCA_025357875.1. Taxonomy (GTDB): domain Bacteria; phylum Acidobacteriota; class Terriglobia; order Terriglobales; family Acidobacteriaceae; genus Edaphobacter. The sequence goes on along the minus strand of JANYLK010000041.1, from coordinate 21,943 downwards.
CGCTTGCGTGGGTCTACTACAACAAGGGGAACTACGATGCCGCGCGAGACCTCTTGGAGTCCTCTTTGAAAGAGGCTCCTGACAATGCTGCGATGCATTTCCATCTCGGGATGACCTACGTCAAGATGAATGACAAGACGAATGCCACGCCCCACCTTAAACGGGCGATAGCGCTTGAACCAACCAGTAAAGTCGGCAAGGATGCCAGTGCAGAGTTGGACAAGCTCGGCTGACCCTATGTTTAGCATCTGCTCGTCAGAGGTAAAACGAGCTTAGGCCGTGCGCTGACAGCGGGGCATATAAGTATGAACGCTTTAGTTTTATCCGAATACCGACGTCTCACCTGTCAGAATATGCCGGTGCCATCATGCGGGGCCGGCGAAGTTCTCGTCCAGGTTGCAGCGTGTGGCATCTGCGGCAGTGACGTTCACGGCTACGACGGAAGCTCCGGCCGGCGCATCCCTCCCATCGTGATGGGCCACGAAGCCGCCGGAATTGTCGCGGCGGTGGGAACCGATGTTCGGTCTGTCTCATTGGGCGATCGCGTCACCTTCGACTCCACTGTTTACTGCGCCAAGTGTGGTTTTTGTCTCCGGGGCGAGATTAATCTTTGCGAAGATCGCCAAGTGGTCGGTGTTTCCTGCGCCGAGTATCGTCGAGCGGGCGCGTTTGCCGAGTACATTGCTGTTCCCGAGTACATCTTGTATCGTTTGCCCAATTCCCTGTCCTTCGCTGATGCGGCCATGCTTGAAGCTGTGTCGGTCGCTTTACACGCTGTCAAACTCTCCGAAGTCGGCGGCGGCGAGACGGCGCTTGTGATTGGCGCTGGAATGATTGGATTGCTGGTTCTGCAGGCGGCTCTTGTGGCGGGTTGCGCTCGGGTCTTTGTCGCGGATGTAGACGCGACGCGACTGGCGATGGCGGCGACTCTTGGAGCGGAATTAACGCTCCACGCTTCCGAGGCTGCTTTGATCAGCGAGATTCTGCGCCTGACGGATGGACACGGCGTCGACCTCGTACTTGAAGCGGTTGGGCGCGATGAGACTGTGGCGACAGCAATCGAATGCGTGCGCAAAGGAGGCACCGTGACGCTGATTGGCAACATCGCCTCGCAGGTCTCGATGCCGCTGCAAAAAGTAGTGACTCGGCAGATTCGACTGCAGGGTTCGTGCTCCTCCGCGGGAGAATATCCGGAGGCGATGGAGTTGGTCTCAAGCGGTCGGATCAAGGTTGCTCCTCTCATCTCGGCTATTGCGCCGTTGAGCGATGGGCCGATGTGGTTCGAACGGCTTCACTCTCGCGAACCGAATCTGATGAAAGTCATCCTCGATCCAAGAGATCGCGGGCAAAACGCATGATTGAAGCTTCCTTCGATCTCAGCGGGCAGACTGCGATCGTTACCGGTGCAAGCCGCGGACTGGGACAGGTGTTCGCTCGGGCGTTGGCGCGGGCTGGTGCGGACCTCATCCTGACCAGTAGGAAGCGTGAAGATCTATATTCGTTTGTGGCCGAGATAGAATCGCTGGGCCGCACGGCTACTGCTCTCGAGCTGGATGTGCGCGACCAGTCGAGCATCGAACGCATGGCTGCGGAGGCTGAGTCAGCGTGCGGACAGATTCACATTCTGGTTAACAACGCGGGTTGCAACGTGCGCAAGCCGGCGCTCGACGTGACGTGGGACGACTGGAACCTGATTCTCGATACAAACCTGCGTGGAAGTTTCTTTGTCGCGCAGCAGATCGCTCGCCGCATGGTTCCACATCAATACGGTCGCATCGTCAATATTGGTTCCGTCACCAGTGTTTTCGGATATGCGGGACTTGCGCCATACGGGGCGAGTCGCGGCGGTGTGCGGCAACTGACGATGAGCCTGGCAGACGACTGGGGCAGGTTCGGAATCACCGTGAATTGCCTTGCTCCCGGATGGTTTCGGACAGCTCAGAACGATGTGCTGTACCAAAACGAGGAGTGGGTGAAATATCTCGTGGACCGTATCCCCGTAAAGCGTCCGGGCGAGCCTCGCGACCTCGAAGGGCCGGTCGTCTTCCTTGCGTCGGAGGCTAGCCGTTACATCACGGGTCAGACTCTGCTGGTGGACGGCGGAATCTCCACCGGAGCGATGAGGGCCACGGTAGATCCGACTACCGGTGGTTCGCGGCGTTCCTGACGTCCCCACTAAGGAGGCCCCCCCCCTCCCCCCAGTTCTATCTTGGCAGTAAGTCACTTGATTTGAGCGGCTTAGGGGGAGAGGGTATCTCCAACATATGCCATCCATTGGGTTTACGGCTAAATTACTCATTCTTTATGGATTGCGTAAGTTCTTACTGGCGATTTCGAGCGCGTAGAGCATTTTGCCGGCCTGGGCGGTGGGGAGTCGACCACTCATAAGGCCGGAAAGAACCATCGACAAGGCCTGCTGAACGGACTGTGCGTTGCGCAAGGGATAGAGCAGATTTTCGGTGAGACCTGGACCGGAGCCAACATAGGAGACCTGGGTGCGGCCCAGCTTCTTGTGGAAGTGGCAGTAAGCGCTGGGGCCAATCGCCGGGGATTGGCAGAGGAGGCCGTTGGTTTTAGTGTAGCGGCAGAGTGGATACTTGGAGATTCTGGTCTTCATGGAGTCCCTTTCGTTGCTTAAAGAGGAAGGGCCGCCAGCTCTTCCCCGTGCAGGGTGGCTTGCGGCCTTTATTACTGATCCAACTACCTTAATTATATGGAATTGACCCAAACTGTTACGCCAACTATTTTGAAGGCGGAAGAGGATTGGTTTGTGCGTTCTTGTCCGGATTTCCACATTTTAGGGGGTTGACAGCTTTCGCCTAAGGCAAATCCTGCCACCACAGGGCAAGGTCCGAACGCGCGGCCGTTTCGATATATTCGCTGCACTTGAACTGTGACTTTAAACCAAGAGGGTCTTGACTTTCGTCTCTGAGGCATTTGAAACGACGGATCGGAAACTTCGCACCGCAATGGACTAGAGTTCCAACGTGCCGAAAACCAGACTTTGCGGGAGCGATGATTCGGCTAATCCGAGTTCCCATTAAACCTTATCCGCAAGGTCATTGTTGAGCTTTTAGCTTAATCTCGTATCCATCGGGTGGGTAGAACAGTTGAGGATCTGGATCGTCGCGCCGAATATCCATTAGAGCCGTGTACCGTCTTCCTCATTGCCGATGCGAATGATTTCTTCGAGATCGAGCGAGTATCACGTTTCATCCGACCACCTCTTCACGTCCCCATTTTCGGCGCGATGGCTATTGGTGACGCGTAGGCGGTTGACCGCGAGGCCGCTAATTTGCAGGGGCGGGAGAGGCTCGGTTTTTGTGGTGGTGTCCCCGCGATTCGTTGTCCCGTCTTCGACAGTCCCTAGAAGGCCCTTAACAAAATTCAAATCCTTGTAGCGGAGAGTCTGCGGTGAGCATCAGCAAATAAACAAAGCGGCGACTGACTCTGCATAGCATGGGGATTTATACCGCATGGCGAACCTCCCGCATTGCGGGTTTTCACCAAGTTCAGACTTTCCCGCAATCTTCGGTGCGGATGACTCTGAACAGCCCGAGCCTTCGATCAATGAGCGAGCGGGGAGGGCTATGCGGGGATTGGCTGGTGGGGGATTTGCTCGATTCGGCCCAGTAGGAAGATGTAGCTGGCTATTCCGACGACGAGGTAGATTGCGGATATTCCAAAGGCCCAGGCGTAGGAATGTGTGATGGATACGATGTAACCCGTCACGATCGATGCGGTGATGGCAGATATTTGATTGGAGAAATTCACGATGCCGCCAACCGTACCGACGCTTCCGCGCGGCGCGATCATCGATGGGATGGACCATCCTACCGGAGCCGCTGCCGCCAGCCCGCCAATTGAAATGCTGATCCAGATGAGAGCGCGCGTGGCGGTGTGGGCGTTGACCGCGCCCAGGATGCCAAGGCCGAATGCAGTTCCGCAGATGATGAACGTTTTGCGTACACGACTAGGATCGTATCCGCGCTGGATGAGGTAATCCGCGAGCCATCCTCCCATCAGGTCGGTTGCGGTGGCGAAGAGCCAGGGGACCCCGGTGTAGAGAAACGAATGCAGCAGATCTATATGGAGTGCGGTGGAGAGATAGGTGGGAAGCCAAGTGAGCAATAAATAGAAGACGTAGTTGTAGGATCCGAAGCCGATGGCGAGACCAAGTACCTTGCGCTGGCGGAGCAGAAAGCCGAGAGATGCGGGGGGCGGCTGGATTGAGTCGGGATCCGGTTCAATGTGCTCCGCAATGTGCCTCCGTTCGGCGTCGCTTAAGTGCGGGTCATCCTGCGGATCACGGTACATTCGCGAAAACAAGAGGAAGTAGGCAAAGCTGATGAAGCCGGTTGTGGCAAAGCTCCAGCGCCATCCCACTTTCAGGAGAATGATTCCGATCAGGGGTACACCGATCGCGGAGGCGAACTTCGCGGCGGCGTCGTTGAGGGATGTGGCGGAACTCCTTTCACTTGGCGGAAACCAGTGTCCGATAGCCTTTGCGTTCGCAGGAAATGTAGGAGCCTCGCCGACTCCGAGGAGGAATCTCGCGCCGAAGAATCCTCCGATACCAGATGTGATTGCTGCTCCGAACGAGGCGACGCTCCAAATAAATGTGCTGATGCGGCCGATGCGACGGATTCCGAAGCGATCGAGGAGAACTCCGATGGGTAACTGGCAAATTGCATAGGTCCAGTTGTAGGCGCCGGAGAGGTATCCGAAGGTTATGGTCGAGATTCCAAACGTAGTATTGAGAGCGGCCTGTGAGACCGAAAGGTTGACGCGATCGAAGTAATTGACCAGAACGCCGACGGCGAGCAGCCAGGCGATTCGCCAGCGGCGTCGGGGTGGCCGTGATGATTTGTTAGCGGACAATGGTTTGGTCGGGAGGCCGGTCGGTCTGAATGGTTTCACCCTGCCAAGTCAGTTTACGCGGAATTCCGGCCCGCGACTGACACTGCACATCATTCCAAGTCAGGGCATAGGTCGTTTAGTTTGGTGGAGCTGAGCGGGATCGAACCGCTGACCTCCTCGTTGCGAACGAGGCGCTCTCCCAGCTGAGCTACAGCCCCCACCTGACTCACGCTTACCATACCAATCGATCCCCAACGGAGCGATAAGGCCACGGATTACGCGGTCGGAACAGAACTTCTTGAGTGTAACAGGGATACGGCGGGAAGGCCTAGGGCGGAATTGACTTGCGTTGTGGGAATTGACGCCAGGCTGGCAGTGACAAAGCACACGCGGCGTTGGTCCCAGGAATTGCCTTTTAGTCTGATGGACTTTACGGGAGATTACTTCAAAGTACGAAGGAACCCGAGTATACACACACGGAAAAGGACGGAACGCCATGATTAGTGGCGTTCCGTCGGTTAAATCCAGGAGGTATAAAGTTAGGCAATCAAGCGACGACGGCGCATCAACATTCCTGCTCCACTGACCAAGCCGGTGCCGAGAAGCATGAGGCTATTGGGCTCAGGCGTGGTCGTAACGAAGCCCTGAATGGTGGTCGTTCCTGCGAGTTGTCCGCTTGGTCCAGTCGACGGCGGGACCAGGAAGTAACCGCCCACTGGCTGCTGGAGTGTGTAAGTGCTTGGGCTGAGAACTAGGCTCATCGTTGAGAAATTGATAACTCCGAGGCTGGAGTTTAGAGAGATATTGCCTGATAGAGAACCAAGAAGATTACCCGTACCAGATGTTGGTACCGTCTGGCTAATCATCAGGGTGAAGCCTCCTGATGCGGCGGCGCCGGTTCCGGTGGATGTTGCAGTAATCGCACCGAGATTCGTGAATGAGGGTGTGATGATCGACACGTTGGTATCGCCGACAAATGTCAATGTGAGGGTATTCGCGCCGCTACCGAAGGTTTCGGTTGCGAGACCGTTTGAGAACATACCGGTCGTCGAGAACGTAGTTGCGAAGGCAGAGGACGCGGAGACGGCCAGAGCCGCACCTAGGAGTGCAAGTTTACCAAGATTCTTCATTAAGAAACCTCCTGAAATTACCGCTGGGAGCAGCGGGTAGAACCGAATTGCAATGCTACAACTTCCTACTCCGGAACCCTTTAGGAAACTCCTCGCCGTTTACCGGGTATGGACGCTCCTTGTACAGAATCTCCGTTGTGACCTCTATATAGCATTTGAGCGACCAAACCTGCTTACGTGGAATGAACTAGTTAGACGACACAATTTTCCCGTTTATGCAATATCTTGCGCATACGAAGTCATTTATCTGCCACTTTCGTGGCAGCGCTGTGTTTAGATGCAATGTTTTGGGAATTCGTCAGCCAAGGAATACGAGGTCTATGCGCCGGTGCTTTGTGGCTACGGCGATGTGCAGGAACTTGACGAGTGTAGGGTAGGAACAGTACATCTGGATGCCATGACTTCTGCTTATTTTTTTGGGCGATCGCTGCCGTATGTTGTTGCTCCAATAGTATTTGGGCTGTCACTGGTTGGCGCTGCGTGGCAGAACTCCGAGGGACAGCAGACATCTGGAGCAGCGACTGTTCAGGCACAGGCTGCCGAAGCAGGGTCTCCAACTGATCCAAAGCCACGAGAGCGAGTGCCACTTCCGATTCCCAAGGACGCGAAGTTACCGACGTTGTTTCTTGTGGGGGACTCGACTGTTCGGAATGGCCAAGGAAACGGTGGCGGTGGGCAGTGGGGCTGGGGAGAGCCGCTGGTGGACTACTTCAATACGGCGAAGATCAATGTAGTTAACCGCGCGATCGGCGGACTGAGCAGCAGGACATATATGAATGGCCCGGGCGGAGGGCCCTGGGCGGCGACCTTGGCGATGATCAAAGAAGGCGATGTAGTGCTGATCCAATTTGGACATAACGACGGTGGGCAGCCGGATGAGCCGACGCGAGCGCGCTCTTCCCTGCCCGGGGTTGGGCCAGAAACGATAGAGATCGAGAATCCGATCTTGAAGGTGCATGAGACGGTACATACGTATGGGTGGTACATACGGAAGATCGTGCAAGATGTGAAGGCCAAAGGGGCGACGCCGATTGTGTGTTCTCTGATTCCTCGGAAGACTTGGAAAGATGGCAAGGTGGTCCGCAGCACAGACAATTTTGCCGGGTGGGCGCGGCAGGTTGCGGAACAGGAACATGTGGGCTTTCTCGATCTGAACGAAGCGATCGCTGGTCGATACGACGCGTTGGGCGAGGCAGCAGTCGAGCCTTTGTTTGGCGACCCTCATACGCACACAAGCCGTGCCGGGGCGGAGTTGAATGCTGAAGTTGTTGTCTCCTGCCTGAAGGCGATGAAGAATGATCCTATCGCCGGAGATTTTTCTGCAAAGGGTGAGGCAGTTCCGGCCTACGAGGAATAATTCTGTAGTGCATAATCGGATGAAATGTTACGCATTTTGACTCCAGGGAGCAGCGACTCCGCCGAGTTTGAATCACGGGCGAGCGTGTGTGCGCTTGCTGTGATGGCAAAGGCGCCGCGGCCGGGCAGGGTAAAGACGCGACTGTCTCCGCCGCTGACAGCCGAGCAAGCGGCAGGCCTGAACGTACGTTTTCTGCGGGACACAACCCAGAATATTGCTGCTTTTGGAGCGGGGATCATCGCCTATACGCCGGTTGGGGATGAGGCGCTATTCGAGGGGCTTGTACCGGGTGACTTTATGCTGGTGGCGCAACGCGGAGATGGATTCGGCGAACGGCTTCTGGCTGCGGCCCAGGACATTCTTGCATTTGGGTATGGTAGCGTGTGCCTGATTGATTCGGATTCGCCGACGGTGCCGCGGGCGGCGTATGAGTTGGCGGTTGCGGAGTTGGCGCGGGAAGGCGACCGAATCGTGCTGGGGCCAACTGCCGACGGCGGGTATTATTTGATCGGAATGAAACGGGCGCACGCTGCGGTGTTCGAGCGGATACGCTGGAGCACGGATACGGTTTGCGCCGAGACGCGCGAGCGTGCGCTTGCCGGGGGAATAGAGGTTGTCGATCTGCCGTTATGGTATGACGTGGATGATGCGGCGACGCTGGATATTTTGAAGGCTGAGTTACTGGGTGGGATGGCGCCGGGATTTGCTACGGTTCCAGGGTATGACGCTGGTCATACGCGAGATTTTTTGTTGGCTTTGGATATGGGATTGAAGGCTGCGGTAGCTTCTGACGCGAAGGCTGCGGTAGCTCGGGATGCAGTGCCGCGGGAAGGCGCGCGTTGACGCGGCCTGGAGAGGTAGAGCGCACATCTCATAAGCGTAATTGGCTAGGGGCGAGAGCGTGGCTGACGAATGCCGCACTGTTGGCGATCGGAGTTGCGATATTCTGGCTCGCGCGGCAACTGGTCAGTGAGTACACTCGATTTTCGATTGGATTCTCCGGCGTATCGGGGTGGGGAGCGATACTCTACGTGATCGCGGTAGCGTTAATTCTTACTCAGCCAGTGAACCGGGCTACGCTTGCAATTATTGTGGGGGTAGCGGTGGCGTGCCGACTCCCGGCGTTGTTTGCGCAGCCGTACCTGTCGAGCGATATCTATCGCTATGTTTGGGACGGCATCGTGCAGCACGCCCACATCTCGCCCTATCGATATGTACCAGGCGATCCTGCGCTGGTGTTTTTGCGGGCGCCGCATCAGAATATTTTCGACCACATCAACCGGCGAGAGTATGCGCATACGATCTATCCTCCGGTAGCGGAGATGCTGTTTTATCTGGTCACGGCGATCAGTCCTACCGTGACGTTTATGAAGATTGCAATGGTGCTGTTCGAGGGTGTGACTATTTCCGCGCTGATTGCCCTCCTGAATGCGCTGGGGCGGCGGCGGCCTGAGCAGGTTCTCTTGTATGCGTGGTGTCCGCTGCTGGTGTGGGAGGTGGCTGGGTCCGGGCATCTAGATTCGGCGGCAATGGCCTTCATTACACTGGCACTGCTGGCGCGTCTGCGAAGACGGCCGGTGGCTACCGGGATTCTGCTGGGGATTGCAGTGATGATCAAGTTCTATCCGCTGGTGCTGCTGCCGGCGCTGTGGTGGAGAGATGAGCCGCAGACCGGCAGTGCGTGGAAGATGCCGGCGGCTCTCCTTGGCGTCGTCGCGGCTGGATATGCATGCTACGCGAGCGTGGGGATGCTGGTGTTTGGATTCCTTGGCGGGTATGCGAAAGAGGAGGGGCTGGAGACTGGTGCGCGATATTTTCTGCTGGACCTCGCAAAGAGAGTACCGAGGCTGCAGAACCTTTCGACGGCAGCTTTCTATCTATTCTGTGTCGCGGTGTTTGCGGGGCTAACGATCTGGGCGTTAAAGACTTCTCTGCCGGGTAGCGCGCGGGATGCATTCCTCGTGCCGGCCTTCGCGCTGGCGACTGCGCTGATGTTGCTGTTTTCACCTCATTACGCGTGGTACATCCTCTGGTTGCTGCCGTTCTTTGCGTTGATACCGAACCTGCCGACGCTCACTTATTTGATGGGTTTCTTCTATCTATATACAACGGCCTATGCGAACCCAGGACCCGGGACATTCTTCCTCAATAAGATTTTGTATGGTTCGTTACTAATTGCGTTTGCTGTCTGGATGGCGGCGCGAAAGTGGCCGGTGCACCGCAGAATTTTTGCGCAGGCGGATTTGCGTGATTTGACGGTGTGAAGTGTGAGTCTTTCAAGCGCCGGTTTTCCGGGAAGAAACTATTTCCCATCTGCATCGTCGCCCGTGTATAACTCTCTGGCGCACAAACCTTGCTGGCAACTCGCTTTATCCCACGCCGAGCTTCTTCCAACTACAGGAGCACCAATGATTCTCCGGCTTATGTCCAGGTCGCACGTAGCCTTCATAGCACTCGCATCGATCAGCGCGCTGTCCCTTCAGGCTCAGGGTTTTCCGCGTGACAACAAGCCGTCCGAGACGGGGGCAATGCCGCCGAAGAGTTGGGTGGACAAGGACACCGGCCACCGCGTGTGGCGGGTCACGGACGAGCCAAACTCCGGCGCGTTCTATTTCAATGTCAATGAGTTCACGCCCGATCATAAGCAAATGGTCTACAACTCGCCGGACGGGATTCGTGTGCTCGATCTCGCTGCAATGACAACGAAGCTGTTGGTGCCGAATGCGCCTCCGCCGGCGGTGTTCAAAGATTCCGGGGCAGCAGGTCGAGGTGGCCGAGGATTTGGCGGCGGGGTGCGATCGATCGTCGTCGGCCATAAGACCAACAGCATTTTCTTTACAAAGATGGATCCGACTACACGCGTCAATGCCGTTTACAAGGCAGATACCAACACAGGCCAGGTTCGCAAGCTGATCGACTTGCCGCCACGGGTCGGCATCGCCAGCGTGAATGCAGACGAGACACTGGGGGCGGGAACATATAACGAATCGGATCTTACCGGGAGCGACCCTAATGCACCCAATGCGTTTCTTGCCGCGCCAGTGGGAGGATTCGGAACGGGTGGAGCAGGTGCCGGGGCCACGCCATCAGCGAATGTTGCTGCATCCTCTTCCGCAGCCGGCGCACTGGCTGCTGCAGCGAATCCCACGCTCGGCGGAGCGAATGTACAGTCTGACGATAAGGGCGCGATGATGGAGCGGCGTCTTGCCGCGCGCATTCCGGTCGTGTTGTTCACAATCCGGCTGGAGCCTGGACCCAACGGCGAGAAGGCAGGCACCATCAAGGTGCTGCTGCACTCCACCGATTGGGTGAGTCATCTCCTCTTCTCGCCATCCGACCCGCAACTGCTGATGTACTGCCACGAAGGCATGTGGCAGAAGGTCGATCGCGTCTGGCTGATCCACACTGATGGGACTCAAAACCAACTCATCCACAAACGCACGATGGTGATGGAGATCGCGGGCCACGAATTCTGGGGTCTCGACGGCAAGACCATCTGGTACGACTGGCAATATCCAAAGGGCGAGGACTTCTTCGTTGCCAGCTACAACCTTGAGACGCATAAGCGCATTGCGTACCATCTGCAGCGCAACGAGTGGTCGATTCACTTCAACCTAACCCAAAATCTGGATATGTTCTGCGGCGATGGCGGTGACTCCGGCCAGGTGGCCTCGGCTCCCGACGGCCAGTGGATCGAACTGTTTCGGCCAGAGATGATTGGCGGGACAGAGGGCGCGCTCAACGGACCAGATTTCTTTCAGCCGGGCGTATTCCACTCCGAACATCTGGTGAATATGGCTTATCAGAACTACCGCGCCGAGCCGAATCCGCGTTTTTCCCCAGACAAGAAGTACGTCTTTTTCACCAGCAATATATTTGGCCGCAGCTATATCTTTGCGGCAGAGGTTGCAAAAGCAACGGATTTGAGCGGGGCGGTCTCAACTGCGGAACTCGCGACTAAATTCAACCCGATCATGCCTACGCCAACAACGACGCAAAAGTAGATGATTGGTTGGAGACGCGTTCGGCATACGCGCAACTTCTTTGTCCCACAGGAGCGTTATGCAACTCCGAATTCTTCTACTCGCAGCTTTCGCCACTCTTACTTCGCTGTTGCACGCAGCGCCTGTTGCCGCACCTGCACTGCAGAAGCCGCGCGTGATCCAGCAGTTCACATCCGGCTGGCGCTTTCTCCAGGCGGATGCCGCGGGCGCAGAGAAGCCAGGCTTCGACGACTCGGGGTGGGTCGCCGTCACGCTGCCCCACGATTGGTCTATCGCTGGGCCCTTTAAAGAAGATGCACCCTCGAAAGGCGCGGGAGCTTTTGCGCCGACGGGCATTGGCTGGTATCGCAAGACGTTCACGGTTCCCGATACGGATGCAACGCCGACCGCCGCGCGCCACACCTTCATCGTCTTCGATGGCGTGATGGCGAACAGCAACGTGTATCTCAATGGCGAGCTTCTTGGGTATCGCCCTTATGGGTACGTTAGCTTCTCCTATGAACTGACACCGCACCTGCACCCCGGCGCAAACATGATCGCGGTGCGTGTTGATAATTCGCAGCAGCCTGCGTCGCGTTGGTATCCCGGCGCGGGAATTAATCGCCAGGTGCGGCTGGTTACTACGAGCGACGCGCATATCGTTCCGTGGGGTACATTCGTGACTACGCCGGATGTCACAGCCGCATCCGCCACCGTTCACGTTCGCAGCACGGTCACGAACGAATCTGCAACCGGGGTAAAACTTACGCTGCAAGTGCGCCTTACTACACCGAACGGGGCCACCATTCTTGCGAAAAACGATATCTCCTCTACCGTACCGTTATATGTCTCGCCGGGTGCGAGCGCCGATCTTGATGCTGACGCTACTGTACCCAGGCCGGATCGCTGGGACCTGAACCATCCTGTGCTGTATACCGCGCATGCAACTTTGCTGCGCGACGGCAAGGTGATCGACGATGAGAACGTGCCGTTCGGAATTCGCGAGTTCCACTTCGATGCGAATAAGGGGTTCTTTCTCAATGGCGTGCACCACAAGGTCTACGGTGCGGCTCTACATACCGATGGCGGTGCGGTTGGTACCGCTGTTCCCCTTGCTGTGTGGGAGCGGCGTCTGATCGCTCTGCGGAAACTTGGAGTCAATGCGATTCGCACCGCTCATAACCCGCCAGCGCCGGAATTTCTTGACCTCGCCGACCGCATGGGTTTCCTGGTAATAGACGAGATGTTTGATTGCTGGACGGTGGCCAAAAATCCGTATGACTACCATCTGTATTTCAAGCAATGGGCGATACGCGACGAGATCGATACGGTGATGCGTGATCGCAATCACCCGAGCATAATTCTGTGGTCCGCGGGCAATGAGATCCATGACACTCCGCAGGTGCAGATCGCGTATCCCGTCCTTTCAGCACTGGTGAAGACTTTCCACGCGAACGATCCAACGCGGCCCGTGACCCAAGCACTGTTCCGGCCAAACGTCAGCCACGACTACGACGATGGACTGGCCGATCTGCTGGATGTGGTGGGGCAGAATTATCGCGAGCAGGAGATTCTTGCGGCGCACGCGCAGAAACCAACGCGCAAGATTATCGGGACTGAGAACTCGCACGACCGCAACCAGTGGGTTGCCATGCGCGACCATCCAGAATACTCCGGCCAGTTCCTGTGGTCCGGTATTGATTATCTCGGCGAGTCGCGGATATGGCCTACGATTGGGTCAGGCTCAGGCCTGCTGAACAGCGTGGCGCTGCCGCATGGACGTGCGTTCGAGCGTCAGAGTTGGTGGACGACAACGCCGATGGTTGCGATGGTGCGGCGAGTAAGCGCTGTACCTGCTGCGCCTGCGGATCCGGGATACGCAAATGCCACGAGTACCGATCAGACCGCCGTTGCGGTTCCCCGCGCTGCTGGAACGCCGCCTGATCCTTCTGTGCGTTTCTCCGAGCCGCTGCTTGCGGACTGGACACCGAAGAGCCTTGATGCCCACGTCGAGAACGTCGATGTGTACACCAACGCGGAGGAGGTAGAGTTATTTCTCAATGGAAAGCCGATTGGGAGTGACAAGCTGCATGCGGATGCATCCGCTATCAGCTTCAAGGTACCCTTCGAAGCGGGTACGCTGAAGGCAGTTGCGCGCAGCCATGGAAAAGTTGTTGCTACCGAGGAGCTTAAGACGGCCGGTAGAGCTGCGAGGATCGTATTTGCCGCAGACTCGCCGAACATACCGCTGACACCCGATTGGAATGACGTCCGCTACTTAACAGCTACTCTGGTGGATGATGCAGGAACGCAGATTCCCGACTCGACCACGGTGATTCATTTCGCGGTGAGCGGACCCGCATCAATCGTTGCCGTGGACAATGGCAATTTCACAGATCGTGATCCTTACCAGGCGACGCAACGCAAGCTTTATTGCGGCAATGCGCTAGCTATCGTGCGGGCTACCGGCACATCAGGGCGGATAGCGGTTACGGCCACTGCGGACGGAATCCCTTCTGCAACTGTCACGCTTACCGCTGCGCCAATCGACAAAGAAGATCAGAACATCGCAATGCCTACGTCGAGTACGCGCAGTTTTTAAGTTGCGGTAAAGCCTGTATGGGGTTGATCTGGCGATGCGACTTTAAACGATGTGCGCGCTACTTCGAGTAAAGCGCGGCAATTTCGTAATCGAGAACGCTGGGGATTGTGAACTCAATTCTGCCATTCCTCATATTAAAGGGAATATCCATACCCGCTCGTAATAACTCGACACGTGAGACCGTGCGCCCCGACGGGATCACCATCGAGACGCGCTGTTCACCGATGGGATAGAACTCGCGAATCCATCCCTTGAATGCGCCAGGGTTTGTGTAATTCAGCACGTGGATCGCGAGGCCTGCCTGCGTCTCCCAGGCGAAGATCTCGATTAGTCCCTTGCCTGTGATCGTCACTGGCGAGTCGCCTTTCGAGACCCAACGAATGGCGTTTTGCAGCAAAAGGCTCAGGTCGGTGTTGCCGGATTGCCACATTGTGCGTTCGATATCGCCGGCGAAGTAGACCAGACGGCTCTGCCCGATTTCCTTGGCGACAAGGTCCGGCGTGTCGGTCTTCTGCACAGGCGGATATGCAAGCTCGGGGGGATAGTTAACGTACGGTGGTATCACTGTCATCACTGGATTCTCAACCGGAGCAATGGGCTGGAGCCACTGCGCGCCGGGTAGCCAACTGGTGTTGTTGAACCCATCGAGGATGGGATGCTTGCGCTCGATGCATCCCATAAAGGCATTGCCGATCCGTGTGCGGCGTTCGCCTATGACGTGAATCCCGAATAGGTCCGCGACTCCGAAATCCTTCCGGCGCAGATTGTTTTCGTCATAGAGGCTGGATTCGAATGAGGCCATGATTGAGCCTCCGCGCTCTGCAAAACTCTTCAAAGCGCTGCACTCAGCATCGCTCAACAGGGCAATGTTGGGAAGGATTACGGTTTTATACTTCTTCAGCTTGTCGGTTGCCAAGTCCTGTTCATGCAGGAAGTCGAAGAGGAAGCGGCCCTCCAACAGCGCCATGTAGATCCCGTTGATATTCATCATCGGGTCGCCGAGGTCTGCATGACGATAGAAGCGCTGGGTGCGTTGCCCCATGACGACCGCAATGTCAGCGATCGTGGTCTTGTTTGTGAGATGTTGATCGTGTTTTGCCAGCCAGTTGAAATAGTCGCGGCCCGGCTGCTGCCAGCGGCGATCGGCGCCCAGACCTTTTTCTCCGCCGATGAAGTGATACCACGGGACCATACCGCTTGCGACGGTTTCATCCATCCACATCTGCGCTTCATCGGTGGACTTATGCAGATTCCTCCATCGCGGTGTCCCGGTCGAATAGGCTGCGGTGACATTCGTTGCTGTGTGGCCGTCGAGGATCGCATTGCACACTCGACCTTGGAGCGAGCAGCCCCAGATGGGCTCTTCCAGGCCGCCGCGGCCTTGATTGTCGCAGTTGTACCACTGCGCGATCCCCTTCAAGGCCTTCATGTTCGGCCCCCCCTGGATCGCTCCGCCCATGTTGCCGAAGAACAGATTTTCCGGATCTTTCTCCTTGGCGATGTCGTCCCACATCTTCCAGAGATAGACGATTCGGTCGGTGAACTTCTCCCAGTAGGCTGGCGTGTCGTAGTGTGGCAGATTCTTGCATGATTCGCAGTAGCACTCTGGCATCTTGCCGATGGGCGGCCACGCGTTTGTGAATAGTCCGTCGACGGCATATCGACTATTGACCTCACGCATCAGCGCTGGAATGTGCTCGGTCATGTAGCTGGTGAAGATGCATGTTTCGAAGAGGCGATTGTCTTCGCTATGCGGGATAGGTTTGCCCTGCTTGTCGTGCTTGAACCATTCGGGATGAGCCGCAAGCGCGTTGCCCCAGTTGAGGTCGGGGCTGAAGCGGGCGATGACCCGCATGTTGCGCCTCTTCGCAGCTGTCACCAGTTCGCCCGTGAGGTCGCGACCATTGAGAAACTGGCTACGGCGATGAAATGGAACATCTGTCGGATAGTAAGCGATGATGCCGGTCACGGATGCGAAGACTACATCGCATTTCAGGCTGGCCCAATAGTCGCCCCACTCTTCGACGTTGAGGACGGCGGGGTCATGCTCGGTGATATTAAGCTGACCGACGCGGCGAATTCTTTGGTGCCATGGCACAACGTTGCCAGGGGGCGTCTCTACCGCGTACAGATTTCCTGATAGAGATGCCGCAGCGGCTACTGTTGTGGACAAGGCTACAAAATCGCGACGATTGATCTCCACAATACTTCCCTTCTTGCAACCGATGCTCCCACTGGTCACTTCACGCGGAAGGATGAATTTCCAATGAGCACAACCATAGCGGAAACAATGCAAGTTGTGGGTGACCTGTGCCGTTGACGCCGTCAGTGCAGGCCGCGATGGATTAGAATTTGCGCCTATGGCATTTAGATTTCAGGGCGTTGACTTCATGGACTTCGATTCGTTGCTTTCGGAAGATGAGGTCATGGTTCGCACGAATACACGTGCATTCATTGAAGACAAGCTGATCCCCATCATCGAGCAGTGCAACCGCGACGGTCGATTCCCTCGCGAACTGGTGCGGCCGATGGGAGAGCTGGGCTTCTTCGGAGCGACTCTCGACGCCTATGGCTGCGCCGGGATGAATAACGTTGAATATGGCCTTCTGACTCAGGAACTCGAACGAGGAGACTCGGGCATTCGCAGCTCCGTCAGCGTGCAGTCGGCGCTGGTGATGTATCCCATTTATGAGTTCGGTTCGGAGGAGCAGAAGTCTTTCTGGCTGCCCAAGATGGCCACGGGCGAAAAGCTCGGCTGCTTCGGCCTTACTGAGCCAGACTTCGGTTCGAATCCTGGCGGCATGCGAACACGCGCCCGCAAAGAGGGCGATGCGTACGTTCTAAACGGCGAGAAGATGTGGATTACTTCGGGCAGTATTGCGGATGTCGCCGTGATCTGGGCGAAGGTAGAAGAGCCGGGAGTTGCTGCGCCCGACTGGAAAATTCGAGGCTTTCTGGTGGAAACGGATCGACCCGGATTCTCAGCGCACGACGTGCATGGCAAGTGGTCGCTGCGAGCGTCCGTCACGTCGGGGCTTTCCATGCAAGATGTCAGTGTCCCAGCCGCGAACCTGTTGCCAAAGTCCGACGGACTGAAGTCTCCGCTGATGTGCTTGAACCAGGCTCGTTACGGTATAAGCTGGGGAGCGATTGGAGCAGCAATGGCCTGTTATGACACTGCGCTGCAGTATGCAAAACAGCGCAAGCAATTCCGCAATGAGGCAATCGCCAGCCATCAACTGGTGCAGGAAAAGCTGACGTGGATGATCTCGGAGATCACGAAGGCGCAATTGCTCGCCCTGCAAGTAGGCCGACTGAAAGACCGAGGCAAAGCCGGCTTTCAGCACATTTCTATGGCGAAAAAAAACAATGTCTGGATGGCTCTCGAATGTGCACGCAAGGCTCGCGATATCCTTGGAGCGAATGGCATCTCCGACGACTATCCCATCATGCGGCACATGATGAATCTCGAATCGGTCAAAACTTACGAAGGAACCGACGACATTCATACCCTCATCATCGGGCATAGCATCACGGGCATCTCGGCGTTCTGAGATACGGACCGCGCGAATAGGGCGTTTGCTATTCCAGGTGGTAAGTAGTTAAAAGTCCGTGGTCATCCTGAAACGAGTATGTGGTGGGCAGTGAGGGACTCGAACCCCCGACATCCTCGGTGTAAGCGAGGCGCTCTAACCAACTGAGCTAACCGCCCGTTTTGTTCGGGACAGACTTCAGTGTAGGGGAGCGCGGCGAGTGATGCAACGCGGACGACGGGCATTTAGCCGTGCATTTCGTAAAGCCAGGGAATGCTATACTAAACTTCAAATTTCAGGTCGCTCCTGTCGCACCCGACGTGCAGGCAGGCTCCTTGCGGAGGTGGCGAAATTGGCAGACGCACTAGCTTGAGGTGCTAGCGCCGCAAGGCATAGGGGTTCAAGTCCCCTCCTCCGCACCAATCTGAAAGTAAATGACTTACGAGAAGGTCAGCCCGAAACGGCTGGCCTTCTTTTTCGCCACTGTAACCATTTTTGTAACCATTGCAAGAAGAAGTTGGTTTTGCCTGCTGTTTCTCTGTGAGTGTTGGTCGGGATGACGGAATCAATGACGACGCAGGTCCGTGCGAAAACGCTGCCTGCCACTTCCGGCCAGAGGGCCCAGAAGTAGATGACGATATGAGCGTTTGAACTAAGCCGCTGGCGCGGCGGATGCTGCAGTGTTGGCGGCGCAGGCGACGGCTAGGTTTAGGGTGTGGGTCACAAGGAGGATTTTCCTGTGACCCATCTTCGTCAGTTGATGCTGGATGAGCTTCAGCGTCGTAACTACTCTCCGAACACCGTGCGGTCTTACCTGCATGCGGTGGAGGAGTTTGCCAGACACTTTCACCGGTCGCCCGAACAGCTTGGCCCCGATCATGTGCGCGAGTACCAGGTCCATCTGTTCCGCGACCGCAAGCTTTCGGCTCGAACGATTGCAGGACAGACGGCAGCGCTGCGGTTTCTGTTCGTCAAGACTCTGCGCCGTCCTTACCTGCCCGATGCGCTCCCGTTTCCCAAGCAGCACAAGCGCTTGCCGACCGTACTCAGCCAGGAAGAGGTCGCCCGACTGATCGATGCAACCGGCAACCTGATGCATCGTGCGATGGTGATGACGCTCTATGGGACCGGTGTTCGCCGCGCCGAGCTGTGTCGGCTGAAGGTAGCCGATATCGATAGCGAGCGGATGGTGCTGCACATCCTGCAAGGCAAGGGTGGGCGCGACCGCGATGTTCCGTTGAGCCCGAAGCTGCTCGCCACCCTGCGCGAGTACTGGCGCTGGATGAAGCCGAAGACCTACCTGTTTCCGGGCATGGAGAACAACTGGCGTGCGGACGTGCCGGTCACCACCAAGGTCGCATGGATCGCTGTGACCGAGGCAGCGAAGGCGGCCGGCATCACCAGGCGTGTTTCGCCACACACCCTTCGGCACAGTTACGCAACGCATTTGCTCGAAGCCGGCGCGGATCTTCGTACGATCCAGGTGCTGCTCGGACACGCCAAGCTGGCCGACACCACGATCTATCTGCACTTGTCGCGCAGGCACCTGCAAGCCGTTCCAAGCCCGCTGGAGTCACTCACGGTTTCGATGTCGAGCGAGGTGAAGCATTCGAGGAGGCGTGTAAAGGGATGAACCGGCCCACCCTTGAGGTGGCCGACA
Organism: Granulicella sp.; assembly: GCA_025357875.1. Classification (GTDB taxonomy): domain Bacteria; phylum Acidobacteriota; class Terriglobia; order Terriglobales; family Acidobacteriaceae; genus Edaphobacter. The sequence goes on along the minus strand of JANYLK010000041.1, from coordinate 2,818 downwards.
TCCTCCGCGCATCCGGCAGCAGCTTCCTCGAGCGGCATGGATCGCATTTGGCCCCACAGCACCGCAAGGTGATCGACGCCATCGTCCGTTGCCGCACGGCGGCGCTCGGAGGCCATCGCGATCAGTGCTCCGGCTGCGGACATCAGGCCCTCTCCTATAACTCGTGTCGCAACCGGCACTGCCCCAAGTGCCAGGGCAACGCTCGCGCCAAGTGGCTGGCTGCGCGTTCGGCCGAGCTGTTGCCCGTGCCCTACTTCCATCTCGTCTTTACGCTGCCGCATGAGCTTTCTGCGCTTGTGCTGCAGAACAAGAGGCTACTGTACGACCTGCTCTTCCGTGCCAGCGCAGCCACGCTGCTCGCAGTCGCACGCGACCCGAAGCATCTCGGTGCAGACATCGGGTTGCTCAGTGTGTTGCACACCTGGGGACAGAACCTCCAGCATCATCCTCATATCCACTGCGTCGTGCCGGGCGGCGGCCTCTCCCTCGACGGCTCCAGATGGATCGCGGCCTCATCACGCTTCTTCCTGCCCGTTCGGGTTCTCAGCCGTGTCTTCCGCGGTAAGTTCACGGCCGAGCTTAAGCAGCTTCTGCTCCAGGGCAAGCTCCAGTTCCACGGCTCGCTCAAGGAACTTGCGGCGCCGGATCGCTTCCAGCGTTTCCTGCGGCAGCTCTTCTCCAAGGAGTGGGTCGTCTATGCCAAGCCGCCGTTTGGCAGTGCCGAACACGTCCTCAACTACCTCGCCCGCTACACGCACCGCGTCGCCATCTCGAACCATCGCCTGGTCAGCTTCAAGGATGACCGCGTCTCCTTCCGGTGGAAGGATTATGCAGCCGACAGCAAGCAGAAGACCATGACTCTCTCAGCCGACGAGTTCCTCAGACGGTTCCTCATCCACGTTCTACCAAAAGGTCTGGTCCGCATCCGTCACTTCGGTCTCTTCGCCAACCGTAAACGGTCCGCATCTCTGCTGCGTTGCCGCTTCCTGCTCAACGCTGCTGCACCGCCGCAACAGCCCGTCCCCACAGCTCAGATCAAGTGCCCGCTCTGCTCAGAGCCCATGCTTGTCGTCGAACGGATCACCAGCTACCAACTCCTCTGTGCGCCGAGGAATAGCTCGTCACCCAAGCCCCATCTCGATAGCTCCTGAGGCACCATAACCAAGCCCGCTCTCAACCCGGTGGCCCCAAGCCATGCTCACGCATGCAATGCACCCTCGCGCGCCCTTGCACCAAAACAGCACGAGAACCACCTCGCCTTGGTCTGCGCACAGACCCTCCCCGGCTTCACGTCTCACAACTTCGTCACTCCGGCGTCTTGCTCAGCCCTGCCAAACATCCCCCGCGAACGGAATCGCCTTATTCAAATCCCATAGCCACTCACCGCATCCGCCACGCCAGCGGCTTCCTTCAAACGACCCTATCAAAACTGCCCCGAGAAACTGCCCAGCAACTCTCAGCTTCGTGCGCGGGCAGCCCTGATAGAGTCCTAACGTTTCACAGGAGTGACGATCCAAACAGGACAAGCCGTTTGGAGGTTCCGCAACGCAAGGCGCGGAGACCGAATGATAGAACAGAAGCTGAGCTACCATAGAGCACAGTGCCGGGCCCCTGATGTCGTTTTCCGATCTCCTGAAAGGCCCTTCATGCTGGACGTACACCCACCCCACACGCCCACCCACACCTGGCGCGACTTCTTCATCCACATCGCCACCATCACTGTTGGCTTGCTCATCGCCGTGAGTCTTGAGCAAACGGTGGAGTTTTTTCACCATCGCCATCAGCGGCACCTGCTTGAAGAGCGGCTTCGCACGGAAGCTGAAAGCAACATCGTGATTGTGGAGCGGAATATTGCAAAGATGCGGGCTGACATGGCTTATATCGATACGATGCTGGCGGCGCTGAATAACGCACCGGTAGCGGGGGGCAGCGTTGAGCTTGATCTCAGCCATTTTGCGAAGCCTGAGGTCGCGTTGAAATATACCTCACTGCAGCCGGCGCAAACGGCGTGGACGCTTGCCAAGACAACGGGCGGCATCGGTCTGCTGCCGGAAGACGAGGCACAGGTTTACGCACGGCTTGATTATGAGGCTGAACTGATCAGTGCGGACCTGGACTACCCTCGCGCACAGGATGGCGTGGATGAACTTTTCAGGGCCCGTAAAGGATTATCGCCAGACCGCGCGCGCGTTCTCACACTCACAGAGCGCGATGCGCTCCTCAGGGCATTCTCTGTTGCCGACACTCAGTATCTCTACATGATTAATCTGCAACTTGATGAGCGTGGCGCCTGCCGCGGCGTACTGCACGGTGCCCGCAGTGTCGAAAACATGTACCGCTTTATGTTGGACGAATTTGAACCGGCAAAAAACTGATTGCAGCTCGATTGGAAAGGTTCTCGCAATGCTCGACGTACACCCGCCCCACGCCCCCACGCACACCTGGCGCGACTTCTTCATCCACATCGCCACCATTGTCGTCGGCCTCCTCATCGCAGTCGGACTGGAGCAGACCGTAGAGGCGATCCATCACCACCACCAGTTGGAGACACTGCGAGACCAGATGCATGAGGTCCTGCAGCAGAATCTGGAGATGGACGCCGAAGACTTTCGCTTGTTCGCAGCCCTGCGTACCCGGCTTATCGATCTGCGCAGCCGCATAGGCTCTGTTGCTCCGTCGGCACCCCCAAGCACAGGGCTCGCAATCTTCCCGCGACTCCCCGGCATCGCGCCTTATGAAGCCGCCAAAGAGAACGGAACCGTCGCCCTCCTCAGCAGCTCAGAAATCCGCATCTTCAATCGCCTCACCCATCATGTCC
>JANYLK010000034.1 GCA_025357875.1 Granulicella sp. | reverse complement strand
CGGTGGTGAAGGTGGCGGCAGCTACTCGAAATCCTCCAGCACTCCGTATACGGCATCTACGCCGGCTGCTGCGCCCGACTACGCCGATCAAGGCATCACGGACGACGACATACCCTTCTGACGGCTACCTTAATGTTTCTTGTTGTGTTTCATGCGGAAGCCCTCTCGTTTGAGGGCTTTTGCATGGGAGCGGCGCTTGCGCTTCTGGAGCCTGCCCGCTTGTTGGTGCCGACGGATGAAGAGCTTGCGTGTGATCTCGGCACCATAGCGCTGAATGCCAGCCGTTATGACCTCGCCTCACATGCGCTTGAATCAGTGCAAGCTTGCTCCCGCTGATCCGCGCGCGATCTGCGCTGGCCCGCGTCCTCCTGGCACAGCTGCATATGCCAGAGAGCGAGCAACTTATGCGTCAGTACCTGAAAATTCGGACCGATGACGCTACGGCGCACTTCAACTTGGCCATGTTACTGCGGAACGATGAGGCACGCGCGGAGTTTGAGCGATCAATAGTCCTGGCGCCGCGCAGACAGACAGTTATGTGGAACTGGCGGATCTTGACGCTTTGCAGGGGCAGTACGCGCAGGCAATCGGCAAGCACACGGCGGTGCTCGCGCGCGCTCTGGAGCATAACGGAGCTCTTGCAGAGCTGGAAACGGTCTACTATCTTAATAATATGTAGTCGGAATACGAGCCGGTACTGGCGCATTCGGTGCAGGTAGCGCCTCAATATTTAACGGCCCACTACTACCATTGCTTGACGCTTGCACGGCTGGGTCGCACGATGAGTCGAAGACGGAGCTTGCTCGTGCTGCCGAGCTTGTGCCGCAACAGAGCCAGCCGCCACCTAATTGAGGATACAAATTCGAGTTAAGAACAAGTCTCGTGGGATTTTTGCCAGCCGCCGCCGCTTTCTCAAGCAGACGGGATTCGCGGCCGCTGGATCTTTGCCTGTCCTCGGGTGGCTAGCCGGTGCCGAAACCTCTTTGGTGGGATCGCGAGCCACATCGTTACCGCAGTCCCCAATAAAGAACCGTGTCCCGCTTGCTCCGAATGCCTTCTATTGCCTTCCACTTGGCTCTATCCGGCCGACCGGTTGGCTGCACAGGCAGTTAGAGATTCAGGCAGCGGGCCTTGGCGGGCACCTTGATGAGACCTGGCCTGATGTGGGAAGCAATAGCGGCTGGCTTGGTGGGACCGGTGAATCGTGGGAACGTGGTCCGTACTTCGTAGACGGCTTGTTGCCGCTCGCATATCTGCTGGATGATGTTCGACTGAAGGCGAAGGCGCACCGGTATATCGAATGGACCCTGAATCATCAGGCTGCGGACGGAATCATCGGTCCTGGCAGCAATAACGACTGGTGGCCGCGGATGGTGATGCTCAAAGTCTTGACCCAATATGAAGAGGCTACGGGCGACGCGCGGGTTATTCCAGTAATGTCACGCTATTTTGACTACCAGCTCAAAAATTTGCCGAGCCGTCCGCTGCGCGATTGGGGCAAGTTTCGCTGGCAGGACAATGCGCTGTCGGTCATCTGGCTTTACAACCGCACGGGAGATTCAAAGTTACTCGATCTTGCACGGCTGCTGCATCAGCAAGGCTTCAATTGGCAGGCGCAATACGCGGATTTCAAATTCACCCAGCCAATCACTCCGGAATTTATCAAACTCAAAGACGGCAACGGACTGGGGGACCTTGCGCTTTCGACTCACGGTGTAAATAACGGCCAGGCTTTGAAGGCAGCTCCGGTGTGGTCGGTGATCTCCAACAGTGAGACTGACCGGCGGGGTCTCCAGCAGATGCTGACTGCGCTCGATACCTACCATGGGCTGCCTAATGGTATGTTCTCCTGCGATGAGCATTTTGCCGGGCGCAATCCATCGCAAGGCAGTGAACTATGTACGGTGGTCGAAACCATGTTCTCGCTGGAGCAGTCGCTCGCCATCCTGGGTGACGCGGCGCTCGGAGATCGCCTCGAGCGGATCGCGTTCAATGCGCTGCCGGGTACCTTCACGGATGACATGTGGGCGCACCAATATAACCAGGAGCCAAACCAGGTTGAAGTAAGCCTGCATCGCAAGCCGTGGACCACTGACGGTCCTGAGTCAAACCTCTTTGGCCTGGAGCCCAACTTCGGCTGCTGCACGGCCAATTTTCATCAGGGTTGGCCGAAATTTGCCGCGAGCCTGTGGATGGCTTCGCACGATGGCGGACTCGTCGCGGCCGTTTATTCCCCATGTGAAGTGCACACCAAAGTTGGCAATACCACTGTGCACATTGTCGAAGAAACCGAATATCCATTCCGCGGAACGGTTCGCATCACCTTGAATCCTTCGGCAGAAATCAAGTTTCCACTTCGGCTCCGTATTCCAGCGTGGGCCGAAGGCGCAACACTCCAGCTCAATGGGCAGCAGGTGGCAACTCCCAAACTTGCCGGATTCACCAAGATCGACCGCGTCTGGAAGATGGGCGATATTGTGGAGTTGCGATTCCCGCTTGCCGCCAGGCTTTCGCATGGTTACAACGATTCTGTCTCGATCAACCGCGGGCCGTTGGTTTTCTCCTACCCGATCGGAGAAGACTGGGTTAAATTGCGGGACCGCGGGATGACGGCCGACTGGCAGATCTTTCCTTCGTCACAGTGGAACTATGCCCTTTCCGTGAACGAGGGCACAGTTCAAACACTTGCAGTCGATGAACATCCCCTGGGTCCCTATCCATTCGGGCTTATGGAAGCTCCTGTTCAATTGCACGTAGCTGCGCGCAAAGTTCCAACGTGGCGGGCCGTGGATGGTGTGGCGGAGCCCATACCGCAATCCCCGGTCAAGAGCGATGAGGTCGAGGAGACGATCACACTGGTGCCCTACGCTGCGGCCAAGCTCCGGATCACCTCATTCCCCCAACTGAAAACGTAATGTAGCTTCAGCGGACTCTATGAGATCGATGGGATGAAAGTTGCCTGATCAGCGACAGCGTACTGCCAGCTGTAGCCGCTACACTAGACCCATGCTTGACGAAGCCACTTTCCGCCGCGAATCCGACAATGCACTCGAATCCCTCAAGCAGGCCCTTATCGCTGCCGAGGACAAGTCTGGCAGCTTCGAGTTTGAAGACAATAACGGCGTCATGAATATCATCTTTGAGAATGGATCCAGTAAGTTTGTGGTCACTCCCAACACTCCCGTTCGCCAGATTTGGATTTCCGCGCAGTCCACCAGTTACAAACTCGAATGGTCCGAAACCGCGAGTGCTTTCGTTCTACCCAAAACAGGCGAGGCGCTGATCCTTCTGATGCAGCGGCTACTGCGCGAACACCTCAGCGATCCGAGCATCACTTTGCGCTGATTCGTCTGTGCGCCACGTATGCGGATTCGGACTTGAAGTTTGACTGCACACATTACTCTTACGCGTATGCCTGTCATCCGATAGACTGCGTGTAATCGCTTTAAATCGTTGGAAAACGGTAACCGGGCAGGACTGACAGAATCGATGAATGTCTTCCGGTCAGGCGTCAAAGTCTGAATGCACCAAAAACGCTGCATCGTCCTGGGCCTCGGAATAGACTAGCCGTCGCCTGCATATTTTGCATCACCTCCGATACATTGCTGCGGCGGATCAAGCGGGAGAGGACTGTGACACGATTGCCATCATCGCAAACGCTCTCTGTTGCCATCATCACTAAAAATGAAGAGGCGAATCTGGCGCGCACGCTGGCCAGTGTCCAGTTCGCAAATGAGATCGTCATTCTGGACTCGGCCTCCACTGACCGCACCGTCGAAATTGCACGTGAATTCAATGCCAGGGTGTACGACGAAGCCTGGCAGGGCTTCGCTGGATCAAAGAACTCCGCAATCGCCAAGTGCACCGGCACGTGGATCCTCTCGCTCGACGCTGACGAGGAACTTAGTCTCGAGCTGCAGCAGCAGATCAAGACACTCCTGCCTTCGAATCCACCCACCGACGCGTACTATCTGCGGCGCCGCAATCTTTTCCTGGGGCGTTGGATCAAACATGGCGGCTTCTACCCCGATCCCAAGTTGCGCCTCTTCCGCCGCGCCGCAGCTAACTTCACTATGGCGCCGCAGTTTGAAAACCGCCCCGTCCACGAGACCATCGCCTTCGACGGCAAGGCCGATACGCTCGACTTCGACCTCATCCACCACGCGTACCCCACGCTCGAAACCTACATCGAGCACATGGATCGCTACAGCACGCTGGGCTGCGGACTTCTGGTCAGTGCGGGCAAGACAAGCCGGTCACTGCCTTCGTTCCTCCTCAATGTTTTTTTGATTCCGCAACTGACGTTCATATGGAACTATATATTTCGGCTCGGCTTCCTTGATGGTCGCGAGGGGCTTCTACTGCATCTCTACCATGCGACTTATACAAGCTGGAAATATGCGAAGGCGTGGCAAACCGCGCGCAGAGTAAGCCCGTAAGCCGCGATCGATTGTCACATTAGAAAAAATATCTTGAACTACTCGTTACCAGGGCAGCGCTTTGCCCACGTGGAAGTAGCCACCCGTCGGCCCGTCTTCGGGGAGCGTAGCAAGTTCTACGCTAGTCTTTGCACCATCGAGAATCTCCATCACCGCGCCGACGCCGCCCATCTCCGTCTTTACCCATCCTGGATGAGCAGAGTTAACCTTAATCTTTGTGTCGCGCAACTCATGTGCCAGGTGGATCGTAAACGAATTCAGCGCCGTCTTCGATGTGTCGTACGCAAACGTCTTCGCATCATAAATAGGCGAATCCTTCTGCGCGTGCAACGTCAGCGACGCCAGAATGCTCGACAGGTTCACGATGCGCCCGGCTTTGCTCTTGCGTAGCAGTGGTAGCAACGTCTGCGTCAGCGCCACCACGGCGAAGAAGTTCGTCGCGAACGTCTCGTGCAGAATCTCCGCAGAGGTCGTGCTGGTTTCGTTCCCCGTCCGAGCATCCAGCATTACCGCTGCATTGTTGATCAGAATGTCGAGCCGTCCGAACTTTTTCTCGATCAACTTTGCAGCCGCGGCGATGTCGGCATCTTTGTCGACGTCAAGTTTGATAGCCTGCGCATCGACGCCTTGTTTCTTCAACTCCGAGGCCGCCTCTTCGCCGTTCGCCAAGTCACGCGAACCCACAAGGATGATCACGCCAAGCTTGCCCAGTTGCCGCGCTGTCTCCAGCCCGATGCCTTTGTTTGCTCCTGTAATCAACGCAATCTTTCCGGCCTCATCACTCATCGCAGGTCATCTCCGTCCGAAGTTTCAGTTATGAGGATGAGATGCCGCAGCGTCAAGAATCTCTGCATATTTTTTTGGTAAGGAACGACGCTTCATGTCCCGTCCAATGACGACATGCACGGTTTCACCTTCACACAACAGGTGCCTGTCTTCAGCACGCAAAATTTTGTAAGCAAACCGAATCACCGGCCCCCGAGCCGACATCACCGTGGTCTGTACGATCAACTCTTCGTCGTATCTGGCGGGCGCCTTATAGCGGGCTGTAACGTCCACCACGGCGATGCAGCAATCCTCTTCGATCTCCAGTTGCTTGTAGTTGAGTCCGTGCTGACGCATCAATTCCACCCGGCCTACCTCAAACCACACCAGGTAATTCGCGTGATACACCACGCCCATCTGGTCGGTTTCCGCATAGCGCACACGCACTCGCGTCTCGCCAACCACGTTCTTCCTTACATGTTCAGTCATCCTGCAAGTCTACCGAACCGCTTGCCACACCCGCGAATTGGCATAGCGGTGCTCCACTAGGCGGAGCGTACTTCAACTCGTCTGCCGCCATCGCCGCCGACTCTCCAGCCACTCCCGCAGATCTGACAGTGCATTCAGCACGAACACGACCGCCAAAGCCAAGTCCAACATGCAGAGCACCTGCACCCGGAGTGGTTGTCGCATGAACCAGTCGTTGCACGGAACCTCAATCGTCCGCGTCCCCGATTCAACATACTCGGAGGTTTGCGCCGGCTTCTCGCCCAAAAGATACGGGGTGCAAGCGTCCCGCTGCGCGACAGACCAGAGTAGAAGTCCCGCGCCCAGCATTAGCCCCAGCAACAGGGAGAACAAGGTCACCCGCGAAATCATGTCCGCCCCCGATCGAATATCCAGCGTACAAGAGCAGCGCCAATATTGCTTCACGAAACGTGAAGCCTCGTGCCAAACTTAGATATGGAACCCAACACCGCCACCGACGCGCTCCTCGTAATCGACTTGCAGAACGACTTCTGCCCCGGCGGCGCGCTGGCCGTAGAAGGCGGCGACGAAATCGTCCCTACCATCAACTTGCTGGCGCAGAAGTTCGCCCACGTCGTCCTCACGCAGGACTGGCACCCGCCTGCGCACATCTCCTTCGCCAGCGCCCACAATGGCGCGCTGCCGTACACCACCATCGACGCGTCCTACGGCAGTCAAACTCTGTGGCCCGATCATTGCGTTCAGAACACACCCGGCGCGGCCTTCCACGCCGCTCTTTCCGTTCCGCACGCCGAACTAATCCTGCGCAAAGGCTTCCGCACCGGAATCGACTCCTATTCCGCCTTCCTGGAGAACGATCACAGCACACCCACGGGTTTAGGCGGCTATCTCCGCGAGCGCGGCCTCACCCGTCTCTTCCTTTGTGGTCTCGCCTACGACTTCTGCGTCCGCCACTCCGCCATTGACGGCACCGCCCTCGACTTCGAGTGCTTCATCTTCGAAGACGTTACCCGCGCCGTCAACTTGCCCGGTAGCGTAAAGGCCACCGACCAGGCCTTCGAGGAAGCCGGTATCCAGCGCGTCCAGTCCGCAGACATCCTCGCCCTGTGAAAAAGCCCGACGCGCCAGCATCACCGCAGTCGATCACCACGGAGGCCACAGTCACCTCTTGCAAATTCCAGTTCGCGCGGATGAACACCTTCACCCTCGGCATCCAGACCGGAGACAAATTCCGCATCACATTCGACTACTATGCCCACGGCCACCTCTACTCCGACGAGTTCCAATCACCCATCGCTATCCCACAGAACGAACGCATCTCCATCACCTACAACCCGCTACACCCCGAGCAGAACAGCCGCAGCTCTGGCCCAGGCGCCTCACCTTCGCGCAGCCCGCTTATCGCTATCGGCATCATCGGCTCCGTAATCCTATCGCTGATCTGGCTGGCAATCCTTCATGGTTGTAGCTAGACGCCGACTTCTGACGCGACACCCGCCAGCCCCAAGTTACCCGCCCGAGCCTGCATGGCGCCCAGACAATTTCCCACGTGCTCCTCGACGCTAAGTCCAAGCAGGGAAGCGCCGGTGGTGATATCCTCCCGCTTCACCGCGCGCGCGAATGCTTTATCCTTCATCTTCTTCAGCACGCCCTTTACCTCGACGTCGAGGATTGACTTCGTGGGTTTCACCAGCGCGCACGCCGTCAAAAAGCCCGACAACTCATCGCACGCAAACAATGCCTTATCCAGATGCGACTGGCACGCCACACCCGAGTAATCTGCGTGAGCCAGAATCGCGTGCAGCACCGGCTCCGGCCATCCCTCCGCGCGCAATGCGTCAACGCCGACAAACGGATGCTCCTCCTGCGTAGGGTGCCGCTCGTAGTCCATGTCGTGCAGCAATCCCGCACTCGTATACATGCCGACGAACTCCTTGGCCTCGTCTTCCTTGAGCCCACAGCGCGCCGCCTCCATCGCCCCATACGCCTCGGTACACACGGACACAGCCAGCCCATGCTTGCGCAGGCTCTCACCCTTCGTCCACTCCTCCAACAACTGTAGAGCCCGCTCCCGCGTATGTTCCGAACCCATTGAATTCCTCCCGCCAAGCTAGCTTACATGCCGATGCTGTCCCGAGAACCGCACACCTTGAACCTAATACCTGTTTACTCTCTTGGTTCGACTTCGGCTTTCTTCCTTTTATCTTAGGGAATCTTCGGCAATACCCCTTGACTCTTTCGATTCCCAGTGTCACTCTAGGCACATCACACGACTGGCGTTATCGGACGTGTGCCGCGGTTCTTGCTCTGGATCCGCCCGCAACTACAACTTATGGCTACTATGATGGCGTCTGTCGAACAACGGGAAGTGCTCCGTTGTGACCACTGCAGCCTGGTGCAATTCCGCACAATTAGCGCCATGTGCCGGCGCTGCCGCAAGTGTCTTGAGGTGGAGCTGCCCGAGCCTGAAGCTGCACCCATTGCTCTGGTTCCTTCGCCATCGGAGAAGCGCGACGGTCTCCAGGTTGCCACCGCCGTTCGCGATCTTCGCCACGTCCGCAATCTCTCGCAGCGTCAACTCGCCGCTCGTATGGGCGTTCCGCGCACCTACATCTCCAAGATCGAGAACGGCAAGGCCATGCCTACGCTCTCCTCACTCGACCGCCTTGCTCGCGCACTAAAAGTGGATATTGCCTCGCTTCTGCGCGACGCCAACAACCGCCACTCGGACGAGACGGCTGTACTCACCGCAGACCCATTCCTTGCAGAGATTGCGGCCTACACCTCGCAGCTCAACGAACTTCAGCGCTCCATCTTCCTCAACCACGTTCGCGAACTAGCCGCAGGCCGCCGCCGAACCGCCTAAGCCCGTCAGAGGGCTTAGGCGGTCTGCTGCCGTTGGGTGGGCCTACGTGCGGATGATGAAGGCGTAGGCATATTCATTCGGAGCCTTGTACGGCAAAGTCAGCGTGAGCCCAGCAGAATCCTGGGCAAATTTGACCGTCCCGCCGCCGATCAACTCGACGTGCCGAATTGGCTTGGACAGCGCGCTGGAATTGCGGGCCAACGTCTTGATCAAAAGCTTGCCGTTGGTCGGCCACACAAAAGCAAACGCGTAAACCGTCTCGCCCTTTCGAGTGAAGCGAATGTCCTCCGACGTATACGCGCGCTGGTGGCTCTCGTTAAAGTTGCTGTTATTGGTCACGTCCGGTGGTCCTTCGCCAAACACTGAGAACGGTCTCGTGCCATAGATCGCCTCGCCGTGCTTGGGAATCCACGTTGCGATCGCCTCTAGGAACGCGCGTTCATCCGAGTCGATCGTCCCATCGCCCTTTACAGGGATATTCAGCATCAGATTCCCATTCTTGCTGACGATGTCGATCAGCGAGTGGATTACGGACTTCGGCGTCTTGTACTTGTGATTCTGGAACGTCGCCAGGTTGTAGTGCCAGTCGCCGATACACGTGTCAGTCTGCCACGGGTCCGCCAGAATCCCCTGCGCCTTGCCGCGTTCGATGTCGAGCGTAATCGCACCAACGTGATCCGGCTGCAATCCCTTGCCGTTCACAACCACATCCAGATGCCCCTTGTCGCGGATCGACGAGTTGTAATAGTGCGCGGCAAATGCCAGCCCATACTGCTCGAAGGGTAGTTCGGTGTCATCGAAGTAGACCAGGTCTGGCTTGTACGTATCGGCGAGATCCTGGACTCGCATGAACCAATTCTGAGCCAACTTTGGATTGTTCGCGGGAATTTCTTCATGCCATTTTGCGTCGTTTCCCTTGTGCCAAGCGTTCGCCTCGGCAATGGTTTTGAATCCATCGGGCATCACGATATTGCGCCCCGTGTAGAGTTCCTGCGGGTCGTAGCCCTCCCACCATTTGCCTTTACCGTCGGCTTTGGTAACGTTGTAGGCGTCGTAGCGAACACCGGCGAGTGGTCCTTCGAGATCGTAAGCGTAAGCAGATTGCAGCCAGTGCCATGCGTGGGAACCGTGGTTGGTCACCGCAACACGCAGCCCATGCGAGCGTGCGAGCTTCGTATAGATACCAACAATATCCTTCTTCGGCCCAATGTTCACCGAGTTCCACTTATGGAACCGCGAATTGTAGTTGTCGAAATTATCGTGATGATTGGCCAGCGCAGTAAAGTATTTTGCGCCGGCCGCGACGTAGAGATTCATCAACTCTTCCGGCTGCCACTTCTCTGCCTTCCACCGGTTGTCCATCTCCATCCAGCCGACCTTCGAGGGATGACCATACGTCGCGACGTGGTGGTCGTAGTCTTTGTCGCCCTGCAGGTACATCCGGCGGGCATACCAGTCGCCCTGCTCGGGTACGCACTGCGCCGTCCAGTGATTCCAGATGCCAAACTTTGCATCCCGAAACCAGTCGGGAGTCTTGTACCCCGCCTTCAGCGACTCCCATGTGGGTTGAAACGGTCCCGGCGCAATGTGTACATCCGGCGGAGTCTGGGCCAGGAACTTCGGCGCGAAAGCAGCAACAGGTGCGGCGGCGAGGGCAGATTTCAGCAGGCGGCGACGAGTAAATCGATTAGCGAACATGCCCGCCATCATAGACGGAACACGGCGCGAGTGGAAAGTCTAACGCTTGCACACGTTGTTCGGAGTTGACACGCCACCTGCAAACCTGCTGCGCCGTTGATCTCTCCACAGCGTGGTCTACGCGTAGAATCAGGGATTGATCATGTCAGCCGTCCGCCAATCCGACCGTCCCGCAAATCTGCGATCCGATACTCAATCCGATCCTAAATCCGAGGCACCTCCTCAGCACTTCGAGGGTGACTACCGTCCCGCGGAGACCAACCCACCGGAAGCGACCGACCCCTCGTCCCCTTTCTTGTCGAGTCCCTTCGCAACCACGTACAACTTTCGCCTCGAGCCCCTTCAACTTGAGTTTCTGATGCGTCTGGCAGATGCCCTTAACACCACTCTCGAATTGAACACCCTGATGCACCGCGTCGCCGACCTCGTGCGTGCCGTCATCGACTACCGCATCTTCGCCATCCTGCTGGTCAACGATCGTACCGGTGATCTGCGTATGCGTTTCCAGACAGGTCACACACCCGAAGTTGAACGCATGCGCGTCAAGCTCGGGCGCGGCATCGTGGGACAAGCTGCAGGTCAGCGAAGATCATTCCTAATCGAAGATGTGCGCCAAGTAGAAAACTATATCGACGTGAATCCGAACGTGATGTCCGAGCTTGCGGTTCCATTGATCGTGAAAAATCGCGTTATTGGCGTCATCGACCTCCAGTCCGAGCAGGCAGGTTACTTCACCGAGGAGCACCAAAGACTGCTGGAACTGACCGCTTCGCGCATGGCCATTGCCGTGGAAAACGCACGTCTATACACGCGTGTCTCGCGTCAGGCCCAGACGCTCACCGTGCTCAACGAAATCTCGCGCGAGATCACCAGCATCCTCGATCTCGACGACCTGCTCGAGCGCATCGGCCATCTTCTCAAGCGCGTAATCGACTTCCACATGTTCACCATCTTGCTGTGGAACGAACGCACCGAACGATTCGAGCACCGCTTCAGTTCCCGTTTCGGCGAGCGTATCAAGCGCGAACACAATGTAACGCTGGGCGAGGGCATCATCGGTCACGCCGCACAGCAGAGAACGCCGCTCCTGGTCCCGGATGTGCGCAAGGATCCGCGCTACATCGTCGCCAACCCCGAGGTCCGCTCGGAACTTTCCGTGCCACTTATCTACAAAGGCAAGGTCATCGGTGTGATCGATCTCGAACACACGCGGGTGAATTACTACAATGAAGATCATCAGACCACGCTGTCTACGCTCGCCGCGCAGGTCGCCATCTCGATCGCCAATGCGCGACTCTACCAGCGCATCTCCGAGGAGGAACAGAGGCTGGAGCGCGACCTGGAGATGGCTCGCGAGGTGCAACTCCGGCTGCTTCCCAGCGACGCGCCGCAGCCGCGCCACGCCGAGATTGCCACTGCGTTCCTGCCCGCCCGCTCCATCGGCGGCGATATTTACGACTTCATTGACTACGGTGCTGCCGATAACGCGCTTTACAAAACATCGCAGCGCAAGCGCATCGCCATCGTATTGGGCGATGTCTCCGGCAAAGCCGCACCAGCGGCGCTCTACGCAGCGCTGGTTTCGGGCATCCTGCGCTCGCTCGCCGCACGATATCTGCCTCCGGCGGACCTTCTGGCCGAGCTGAACAACCAGTTGCAAGTGCGTAAGCTGGACTCCCAATACGTCACCATGTTGATGGCGTTGTGGAACGACGACACGCGCACGCTGAATATCGCAAACGCCGGCTCCGTGCAGCCCCTGTATGTGACGACTTCAGTTACAGATGGTGCGGGCCCGCAAGACGGCTTTTCGGTCAGCACCATTCAGGCTGAGGGTTTCCCGCTCGGCCTGTTCCCTAACGCGCAATATGACGAACTTACCATTCAAGCCAAGCCAGGCGACGTGCTCGTCCTTTTCTCCGATGGCATCGCTGACGCGGAAAACGCCGATGGCGAGATGTTCGGCACCGAGCGCCTTACCGATGTGCTGCGCGAACATCCTTCCGCATGCAACTCGGCCCAAGCCACGGTCGACGCGATCCTTGCAGCAGTTGCCGCCTTCCAGGCTGGCACAGCGCACTTCGACGACGAGACGCTGGTCGTCCTCCGTGTCCTATGACGTAACTGTGACCCGACCGATTGACCGGACCACGCAACAACCTTGTTTGCGCCTTTGAGCGGTCGCATCCGTGTAATCAGGGTTAAGATTTCCCAGTCAGTTCCGCAAGTATCTTCACGCTGGCACTCGCCCCAATCCGCGTCGCACCCGCGTGCAGCATAGCGCTTGCGTCCGCCAGCGAGCGTATTCCTCCGGATGCCTTTACCCCAGCGCGCGTTCCAGCCACCGAGCGCATCAGCGTAATGTCGTCCACCGTGGCGCCCCCCGAAGAGAAGCCTGTACTCGTCTTGATAAAGTCCGCCCCCGCAGCAAGCGCAAGCTCCGACGCACGCATCTTCTCTTCGAAGGTCAGCAGGCAAGTTTCCAGGATTACCTTCACGATGCCACCGGCGCCATGGGCCAACTCGACCACGCCGCGAATATCCTGGCGAACCGCCTCGAAATCTTCCTTTGAGCCGGACTTCAGCAGCCCAATATTCAACACCATATCAACGTCGTGCGCGCCGAGCTTCAGCACGCGTTTGGTCTCATCGCATTTGGAAGCGCAGAGGGACGCGCCCAGCGGAAAGCCGATGACCACTCCAACGGGAACGCCTGTGCCAGCCAAAGTTTCGACGGCCACAGCAACCCACGTGGGATTCACCATGGCGCATGCAAAACGGTGTTCGGCGGCCTCGTGGCACAGCCGGATTACCTGGGCTCGTGTGGCTTCGGGCTTTAGTAGAGTGTGGTCCAAAACCACTGCGAGTGTGCCGGCGGAGGAAAGGGCGTGAGTTGCAAAAGCATTAGCGTCGAAGGACGCGGATTCTGCGATGGAGAGTGTCGGTGTGGTGTTCATCTTCTGTTGCTCCTGCTAAGCGGTGTGTTCCCCCGCTACTTTTATCATAGGCCGATTACGCTTGGCTCGATGGAGAGCGAAGCCTATCCGCTGCAACCAGAATCCGCTTGTCTAGTGTCCTGGGTCATTGGGATACAGTCGAATGTCCGGCACATTGCGATAGACCTCGGCGTAATCCATTCCATAGCCGATCACAAACTGGTTGGGAATCTTGAAGCCGACATAGTCAGCCTCAATCGGCACCAGGCGACGTTCCGGCTTATCGAGACAGGTCGCAATCTTCAGCGACGCAGGTTTGTGCTGCAGCATCAAGCCGCGCAAGTAGCTCAGTGTCAGGCCGGTGTCGAGAATGTCCTCGACGATGATCACGTGTCGACCCTCGATCGGGTTGTCGATGTCCTTGATCAGCTTCACAGCTCCCGAGGAAACGCGTGCGCGGCCGTAGCTCGAAACAGCCACGAAGTCGAATGTGTTGTCGATGCGGATGGCGCGCGCGAGGTCGGAGAGAAAAATCGCAGCGCCTTTCAGCACACCGATCAACACCAGCGGATGGCCCGTAGTCTGTCCTTCGTAGTCGGCGGTAATCTGGCGGCCAATCTCCGCGACGCGTTCGGCGATCGCGGCGGTTGAATAAAGGATGTCCATTTGGGAGGCAGGAGGGAAGGCGGGGGTGCTCGTCGACATGGGGATAAGGTTAGTCGATTCCTGGGTAACTTGCCATGGCGGATATACTTTTAGCAGAAGCGAGGTTTATGTACCCTTATCTGAATATTGGCCCGGTGCATCTTGGAATGTTCGGGCTGCTGTTGTGGCTCGCGGCGGTGGCTGGGACCATCGTGTTGCACAAGAACTTTGTACGCAATGGTGTCGATGCGGACGCATTGAATGTTGTCGCACTCGTTGTCGTCGCGGGCGTGATTGGCGCAAAGATGTGGCATGAGTTGCAAAACCTTCACGAGCTTAAGTTGGCGCTTCACTATATTGCCAGCCCCGGTTGGCATCACCCCCTGAACGTTGTGCTGGGCTTTCTTCAGTGGTTTCGGGACGGCTTTGCCTGGTTCGGCGGCATGTTCGCCGGCATCGCCGTGTTGATCATGCAAGGCGAGGGCGCACGCTTCAAAGGTCCCGGATGGAAGTCCATCGAAGATCCCGGCCCCATCCCAGGCGCGCGCGTTGGCGCGATCCGGATGCTCGATCTGGCCGCGCCCGCAGCGGCTATCGGCTATGGCATCGGCCGGCTCGGCTGCCTGCTGTCCGGCGATGGCGACTACGGCATTAACACCACGCTGCCGTGGGGCGTGCACATGGCGAAGGATGCACTTGTGCCTCCGACTCCGCCGAATGCGCTCGTTCAGCCGACGCCCATCTACGAACTCCTCTTCTCGCTTGTGCTGTTCTGGCTGCTCTGGCAGTTGGCCAAGCGGCCGAAGCCTGTAGGCTGGCTCACCGGCTTGTACCTCGTGCTTGCCGGAATCGGCCGGTTTCTAGTCGAGTTCGTGCGCATCAATCCGAAGCTCTACTTTCACAACACGATGAGCAACGCACAAGTGGCCGCAATCGCCAGCGCAATCGCAGGCCTGGTCGTGATGGGTATCGCGCAGGCCCGTCACGCCGCGTGGACGCCCGAACTCGTCGCCGATCCGCACACCTGATTACGTTTGCTCCGTCCGTCGCCCCGGCGCCTCGCGACTTGATCAGCCCCACCTTGGAGGCGCGTCCTGAAATTCATTCGAGCAAAATGGTTCGCAGCATGCGTAATCACTGCGGCCTTGGTTGTACTGCTTCCAGCCGTATTCGGACAGAAGCCGCCAGCGAAGAAAACGATCCTGGTTGCCGCTGACGGCTCCGCTCAATTCAAGACTGTGCAGGACGCAATCGACTCCACGCCCGACGGGAATGTGCGCATCGACATCAAGCCCGGCGAGTATCGCCAGGTCCTCACCATCAGCGCGAACGGCGTCGAACTGCGAGGTCTTGGCAAGACTCCGCAGGACGTGGTGCTGGTCTTCGACAACACCCACACATCCGCCGGCGGCACCGGAAAATCCGCCACGGTCACAGTCTCCGGCGACGACTTCCACGCCACCAATCTCACAATCGCGAATGACTTCGAGAAGCATCACGACCGCGCCGAAGAGGGTTCACAGGCGGTCGCGCTCCACATCACTGGTGATCGCGAGATCTTCCGTCGAGTCCGTTTCCTCGGCTACCAAGACACGCTTTACGCGGATTCCAAGACTTGCCACGCAGCGGGCGAAACCGGCCCTTGCCGCGCCTCGCGCCAGTACTTTGCGGACTGCTATATCGAAGGCCACGTCGACTTCATCTTCGGCGACGCCAAGGCTGTCTTCGATCGATGCGAGATCCACGGCATGGCCCACCCGATTGTCACCATCACGGCGCAAAGTCGTGTCCGGCCCGACGAAGACTCCGGCTATCTCTTTCGTAATTGCACGATTACCGCCGATCCCGCGGTTCGGGACCTCCTGCTCGGCCGACCGTGGCGTGACTATTCCACGGCCGTCTTCGTCAACACCGAGTTCAAAGGAACGCTCGACCCGAAAGGCTGGATGGAGTGGTCCGGACGCCTGAAGACCAGCGACTACGCCGAGTACGGTTCCCATGGCCTGGCAGGCGACCTCACCCAGCGTATCGCCCCCAGCCGCCAGCTCACAGCGGCCGATCTAGTCAGATACACTGCCAAGGTCTGGCTTGCGGGCGAGGACGGTTGGGAGCCCGATCGCGCTCCTTAGCATTCGTTCGGCAGGCCCCCTCCCTTGGAAGTCCTAAAGTCTTCTAAACAAGCAGGAAAGGTCCTGAGTCAAGTCCACCTGACACAGCTTTTTGGCGACAAAAAAAGCTCGGCGTTTCCCGCCGAGCCTTTCTCAATTCCCACTACCGAAATCATACAAGGTTGACCCAAACTGTTACGCCAACTATTCGAAACTACTTTGCGCCTTAGATTGTGTTAGTTGGCGTGGTTTTGCACAATTTTGGGGGTTGACAGGATTCGCCTGGTCTTGCTTCCGAACCATGCGGGCCAAGAGAAGCTACGGAGATTCTGGACTCGATGAAACTAAGTCCAGAATGACGGGTGCGTGGGCCTGGGAGCTTGGAGTGACTTTGATAAGCCAGGTTTAAATTATCTCTTGACATAGAGAACTCTATAATACAGAGTATTTCGAGAGAGGGATAGCACAATGACGAATCCTGAGTCGGAAGACGGTACGACCCGCGACGACCTTATCCAGCGTCTCGCATTGATGGAAACGATGATTGCTGAAGGAAGACGCACCACGACGCGTTGCGGGTGGATCTTCGTCCTTTGGGGCCTAATGGATATCGCAGGGATGGGCTGGGAGTGGCGTTGGCCGTCGTATTGGATATGGCCGACTACCCTCGTTGTTGGCTTTCTTATTCAGTTCGCCATCGGGCTCCGGTGGAAAGCCCATCCGGTCTGTGCAAATAACTCGCAAGGCCGGATCATCGGGGCGATCTGGAGCATGATGGGCCTGGCAACTACGATCTACGTATTCACGGCCATCTTTCGCCACCTTGCCTGGCAGTTCTCGTTCATTGCCGGAGTTTTCATGCTCGTCGGCATGGCCCACGCGATCAGCGCCATGATCCTGCGCTGGCGTGTCCAGGGCGTCGTCGCTGCGCTTTGGTGGGCCGGTGGAGTTGCCATGTTCTTCGCCCATTCGTCGAATGAGATCTTCGTCATCTTCCCGCTGGAGATGTTTTTCGGCATGGTCCTCTTTGGCCTGTACTCGATGATGCTGGAGCGTCGCGAAGGCGGAGGGCACGTGAGCGCCAATGTCTGACGATCTGCCCGAACTCGATCCGGTCATCCACGGGAAGCTTCGGCTGGCTGTGCTCTCGCTTCTCATCGGAGTGGAGCAGGCGGACTTCACCTGGCTGCGAGATAAGACCGGGTCCACCGACGGCAACCTTGGCGCGCAGATGCTGAAGCTGGAGGAAGCCGGCTACGTTGCCATGGAGAAACGCTTCGCAGGGCGTAAGCCGCAGACTCTGTACCGCATGACGCCCGCCGGCCGCGAAGCT
Organism: Granulicella sp.; assembly: GCA_025357875.1. Lineage (GTDB taxonomy): Bacteria > Acidobacteriota > Terriglobia > Terriglobales > Acidobacteriaceae > Edaphobacter. The sequence continues at coordinate 11,072 of JANYLK010000034.1, read as the reverse complement.
CTCGCAACCTACGTGGCTGCATTGAAACTGCTGCTTGGCGCGGCCTTTTAGGATATGAGCAATCTTTGCTTTCATAGCAAGAAAATGACACTTGTCACTATGTTTTACGCGCATCTTTTAGCAGAATGAAGGCACGCGATTTTTAGGGACCCTCTGAATAATGTTCGATCTTCCCGCTGCGGCTGATCAGATTGCGGAATAAGGCTGTCTTGCTGCCATGACGAAGGGGCCCAGGGCTAAAGCCCCTTGATTTTCTGTACCACTAACCGCGGGCTGAAGCCCGCTGCTACTCCGAAGTTGAGAGGAACAATGCAAAATCCATTGTCAGTCGCCTGCATCACCGCCGTATTGATTGTGCCATCGGCACTCTTTGCGCAGACGTCTCCCGCTGCACCAGCGTCCCCCATCGCGCGGCCCGCGTCCACCAGCCTCACCTTCGACGTGGCGTCAGTCAGGCCGGCTGCACCAATCGACCAGGCAGCTATTTTCGCAGGCCTTCGAGAGGGTCGGCGGCCACAGTGGATGCGCATCGAAGGATCGCGGGCGACCTATACCTACATGTCGCTGAAAGAGCTGATTGCCTCCGCCCACAAGGTGAGGACTTATCAAGTAAGCGGTCCCGACTGGCTCACCACGGATCGGTTCGACATTATGGCCAAGCTGCCGGATGGTGCCTCGAAAGACGATGTTCCTGCTATGTTGCAGGCTCTGCTGACGGAGCGATTCAAGCTGGCCGCTCACCTGGAGACGAAGGAGCATCCGGTGCTCGGGCTGATGTCTGCGAAGGGTGGGACAAAGCTGCAGGCTGTGGCGGCGCCTCCGCCGATTGATGAGAGCGCGCCGCTGAAGCCGGGCGAGACCAAGGTCGACTCGACCGACGGGCCGCTGCACGTGATCAAGAACCCGGATGGATCGACCACGTATCTTATGGGTTCCAGAGGGACCATGACGCTGAAAGTGGATGGCAATACGGGTACCATGCACCTGACTTCCAATGGCATGACGATGACGGGGTTTGCCAGTATGTTGACTACGCTGGGCGGAGGAAACGGCCGTCAGGTTGTGGATCAGACCGGGCTCACCGGCAACTACGATTTGGCGGTAGATTTTTCGCTCTCCGATCTCGTGTCTAGCCTGCATGACCAGGGCATTGAAATTCCGGTTGGACCGGGCGGTGGTGGTGGTGGAGGAGGCGCGGCGGCAGTTGATCCGAGCGGCGACTCGACCGTCTCGGACGCATTGGCCAGGATCGGCCTGAAGCTGGAGAAGAGCAAGGCAATGGTGGAGCAACTCGTCGTCGATCATGTGGAGAAGGCCGCTACGGAAAACTAGGAATCAGGGCCTATGAAGCCGCGCTCGCCGAAGGGAACTCGGCTGGTGTCGCGTCTAGGCCGGTGAACGTCTAACATGTAAGGATGGTCAAGCTTCGCCGCCTTTGGGCTCAAAACGCATTAGGTTTCACGCCCCGAACAGCTTCTCGCACTGAAGGTCCTGTCGCGATCCGTCGGCTTTGGCTAAGTGTGGTCGTCGCGACCGCGCTTATTGCAACAGGGTTGACAGCCGAGGCCCAGAGTCAGAACGCGCGGTTCGATTTAATCGGCCCCAACGTCGAAGTACGCGTCACTCGCGCCGGCGTCACGCTGCCCATCTCGTCGGTGCCAAACCTACAGCCCGGAGACCGACTGTGGTTGCATCCCGATCTTCCGCCTACGCAATCGGTTCACTACCTCATGGTGCTGGCCTTCCTGCGCGGCACTACCAATCCGCCTCCCGACAACTGGTTCATCCGGGTCGAGACATGGGGCAAGAAAGTCCGCGCTGAGGGAGTTGAAGTCACCGTGCCCGACGAGGCGCAGCAAGCGGTCCTTTTTCTGGCGCCGGTGACTGGCGGCGACTTTACGACGTTGCGCTCGGCGGTTCAGGGCCGTCCCGGGATCTTCGTACGCGCTTCGCAGGATCTCGCCGCCGCTGGGTTCGAGCAGGCACGTATCGAGAAATACATCGCCTCCATGCGCGAGTTGTCGCCCGCCGAGGATGCCGACCCGAAGCAACTGCAGGAGCACTCGAATCTCATCGCGGCTACGCTCGCACTTAAGCCGAATGGAGATTGCGTGAAGCTCGCACCCGACCAGCAGTACACGTGCCTCACACAGTCTGGCGGCCAGACGCTGCTCGATGATGGGCATGGCCAGACAATCGTCGACGCGCTCACGGGCGGGGCTAGCGCAGGCCTCATCAGCACCGCATCCAGCACCTCACTGGCGGGCGGCGGTCTCTATTCCGCCTACGTCGGCAGCATCGTCGATCTCGTACACATCATGGGGTCGCTACACACGGCGCAGTACCAGTACATTCCGGCTATTGCGTTTCCGCAGCAGCAATCGCTGAACCTGCGACTCAACACGCCGCCGTCGTTCCACAATCCAAAATCCGTGATCGTTATCGGCCTTCCGGCGATCCAAAAGACGCTTACCCTGCCACTGCGCGCTGCGAATCCGAATCAGGTATCGTGCCTGCAAAAGCCCGGCGTGGTGCTGCCGGTCGAGGGCGCGCCACTGGTATTCTCCACTGGATTTGCGCACAATCTCGTGCTGCATCTGAACGATCCTGCAGGAGCGAAAGTTGGTTCGACCGAGCCACAGGACATACCGCTCATCGCCGATGCATACCGCGGAGGCCTGCTCCTCGCAACGATTCCCAAACGCCACGCATTGCCATTTCCATCGACTACAACACCGCCAGCTCTGTCGAGCTCAGCGCGGACTGCGTCGGCTACCCCCGATCTAGCACCCGTTGCTGATGCCGCCAACGGCGCTGAGCTGACGGGCACGATCAGAGGTTACTGGGGCTTCGACGCTTTCACCGGCCCAACTATGCCACTGGAAGAGACGCCGGGCAAGGATTGGAAACTGGCCGGCGACGAACCATTGATCGCTGGCAAGAATCAGCAGTTGATCCTCACCTCCACTGGAACCGCTTGCATTCAGAGCATTAGTCTGGAGCACGCCGGGGGCAAGACAGAGAACGAGACGTGGAAAGCCACCGGCAAGCCAAACCAAGTTGCTGTCACGCTGGACGTGCCTGCCCGTGAATCCAATGCGCTGCACCTCGCGATCCGACAATTTGGCGACGGGAAGCCGGCGAGCGTAAGCCTTGTCTCTTACAACCCGCCAGCAAAGCTGGATGGGCTTAGCTTCCATGCAGGAGACACCGTCGCGGTGCTTACCGGCACGGGCCTCGACCAGGTTCGCCAAGTCGAGGTTAGTGGCTTGTCCCTCAAGCCCGAACCCCAAGACACGACCCCCGGTTCGCCATCGACCCACAACAAGGAGCTACGCTTTGTGTTCCCCCAAAATGCTAGAGTCTCGTCGCTGGCGGCAGGTGACCGGCTGACCGCCCAGGTCGCGCTGAACGACGGGCGAACGCTCCATCTTCCACTACTGGTCGAGGCTGCCCGCCCTAGAGTTACGCTGCTAAGCAAGGCGGACGTTCTGCCGGATGCCCAGCCCAAGACACTATTCAACATCAAACTAGCCAGCCCGGATGACCTGCCTGTAGGTGATGCACTTATTTTTTCGCTCAAATCCGCGCAACTGTTTCCTCGTGCCGGCAAGATCGAGATCGCGAGCGCCGACGACTCGCTTCATGCGATGCTCAGCCTCACCGATCCAGGCGCTTCGCTCATTCTCGAGAGCCCCGATACTTTACTGGCGACGCTCCAACCGCTGAAGGCCTTTGGCCCTTCCGCCTTCGGCCCAATCCGCATGCGTGCCATCTCTCCTGACGGCACAGCCGGCGATTGGCTGCCTCTTGTCACGCTCGTCCGCCTGCCTACATTCACGCGACTTAGTTGCCCAGTCGCCGCACCCCAGCCTTCCGCGTCCAGCGACACGCCGGAAACCCCAAGTGCGATCGCGTCCGTCACTCCGCCAGCCGCCCCGTCTTGCACCCTGTCGGGCACCGGTCTCTACTTTCTCGATTCGATCGCCACCGACTCATCGTTCGCCAATCCAACTCGCGTTCCTGAAGGATTTGTCGGCCTGTCTCTGGCTGTGCCGCCACCCACCGGCGGAGCGTACTATCTGCGGCTCCGCGACGATCCGAGCACCATCAACACGGTCAGCCTCCCCGCAGGCCCACTCTAGGCCGTAAGGGAATCGCCAGACGCAACAAAGCCCAGCCGAAGCCAGGCGTTGTTGTTGTGCCTCACCCTACTTCAACCCGCCGACTTGTCTAACCTGCCTTGCACCTTACTGTGGTACCGGCTGTAGAAGAAGTACACAAACAGCCCGATGATAAGCCAGATGATTAGGCGAGCCCAGTTCCATACTCCCAGCTTGTACATCATGTATCCGTTGAAAAGTATGCCTAGCATCGGCACCAGTGGGACCCAGGGAGTGCGGAAAGGACGTGGCCGGTCGGGGTCCTTGTGCCGTAGCACCATGATCGATATACATACGATCACGAATGCCAGCAGCGTTCCGATGTTGACCATCCTGCCGATGTCATCGATTGGTGTGACGCTTCCCACGATCGCTGCCAAGAGGCCCGCGAGAATCGTCGCTTTCCACGGTGTGCGGAAGCGGGGGTGGATGGCGCCGAAAAACTTTCCTGGCAACAGCCCGTCCTTCGCCATCGCATACAGCACGCGGCTTTGGCCGAGCAGCATCACCAGCATTACGCTGGTAAGCCCTGCCAGCGCTCCCACGGTGATTATGTTGGAAGCCCAGCCGAGGTTGTGATCCAGGAACGCCCGCGCAATCGGGGCTTCGATATTAACCTGGTGCCACGGCACCATGCCCGTCAATACGGCTGCAACTCCGATGTAGAGTACGGTGCAGATGCTCAGCGACACGATGATTCCGATGGGCAAGTCCCGCTGCGGGTTCTTCGCTTCCTGCGCGGTTGTCGACACGGCGTCGAACCCGATGTAGGAGAAAAAGACGAGTCCGGCCGCCAGTCCGATACCGCCGAATCCCGCCGGCGCGAAGGACGCCCAATCCGTTCCCCAATTTGCACGATCCACGTAATGCGAACCCAGTGCAAGGACGAATAGGACCACGCTCACCTTGAGCGCCACGATTCCGCCGTTGAACTTCGCGCTCTCCTTGATTCCGACCACCAGAACGGCTGTGATGACCAGCGCGATTAGGAACGCAGGCAGATTGAATCCGATCTCGACTCCTCCGATGGTCGGGGCGTTGAGCAGTGCATGCGCTTGCCCGGTAAGCGCCGGCGCGGCGGCTGCCTTCATGGCATCCAGTGCGGCTCCAAACGAAGGCGTCCCCACAATCAGAGAAGGATCTGCTTGCAACACCATCCGGCGCGCCACGATGTCGGTCGCTTGCTTCAATCCCGTCCAGTGGTCATACGCCAGCCAAAGCGGGAATTTCAGATGAAAGATGTTTAGGAATTCGACGAAATGATTGGACCATCCGGAGCTCACCGTGCTTGCACCCATCGCGTATTCGAGCGTCAGATCCCAGCCAATGATCCATGCGATCAACTCGCCGAGGGTCGCGTACGCATAGGTATACGCTGACCCGGCAAGGGGGATCATCGCCGCGAACTCCGCGTAGCAGAGACCTGCGAAGGCGCACCCCAGTCCGCTCAATACAAATGACAACATCAAAGCAGGACCCGCCGTCTGCGCTCCAAGCCCGCTCAGCACGAAAATACCCGCACCGATTACCGCGCCTATCCCAAGCATCGTTAGTTGCACCGGTCCAAGCACCCGCGCCAGCGTATGGGAGCCGACCTCTTCCGACTCCGCCATCAGCACATCCATCGACTTCTTCGCGAAAAGATTCGCCATGCGCGCTTTGATCTCCTTAGGAACCGTCTGCCTCTGTTACCGTGCCCAATCGCTGCCACACCAGATACACTGGCACCCCGACCAACACAAGGATTAATCCAGGCCACGTGTATTGAGGTTTGTATCGCAAGAGTACAACACAAATCCACGTTGCCATCGCAATATAGATTGCAGGCAGCACCGGATACCCGAATGCCTTATAGGGTCTTGGAGCATCCGGTCGAGTCCGGCGGAGCACAAACAGACCGCCAATCGTCAGGATGTAGAAAACCAGCACCGCGAAGATCACGTAGTCCAACAGCTGGCCGTAGCTGCCCGAAAGACATAACAGGCAAGTCCACGCCCACTGCACCCACAGCGAATTTACCGGCACACCACTGCGTTTGCTCAGCTTGCCGACTGATTTGAAGAACAGGCCATCGCGGCTCATTGCATAGTAGACGCGCGCCCCTGCGAGCAGCATTCCGTTCACGCATCCGAAGGTCGAGATGAGGATTGCGCCAGCCATCAGCTTCGCGCCGATGCCGCCGAACGCCGACTCCATGACTGCAGTCGCTACTCGGTCCTGCGCGGCAAACTGTATGCCGCGACCCGCAATTGTCGTCGCGTCAGCTGAGCCAGCCATCGGCAGCACGCTGAGATAAACGAAGTTGCAAGCGATGTAGAGTAGTAACACCACTCCCGTGCCGATGGCCAGGCTCAGCGGGAGGTTCCGCTTCGGGTTCTCAATCTCCCCCGCCGTAAACGTCACGTTGTTCCACGCATCCGCACTAAACAGGCTGCCCACCTGGACTACGGCCACGACCGTCAGCAGGCCTACAAACGCAGTTGGCCCGCCTACGCCGACCTGCACTGCATGCGACGTGTGCCACCCTGCACCGGCCCAGAAATTGGGCCATCCCGCGCCAAAGTTCGCCGCAATTGCCGCCGCGTTCTTGGCGACAAGCCCGACCAGCACCACACCCATCAGCGCCAGTACTTTCGCACTCGTAAAAACATTCTGAACGGAGGAGCCCAGCTTTACGCCGAAGGTATTCAACAGCGTAAGCAGCGTAATGATCACAATTGCAGCCAGATTCGCAGTGTTCAGCCCAATATCCATGTTGCCGAGAACCATCGGCCCCACCGGAATAGCTGGCACCCGCCCGATGTGCCACAGCCAGTTGGTAGCGCTCACGGACGGAAAGAAAACTCCAAGAAACTTTCCGAACGCGACCCCGACCGCCGCAATGGTGCCGGTCTGGATGACAAGGAATAGCGTCCATCCGTAGAGAAATCCCCACAGCGGCCCGAGCGCCTCGCGCAGGTAAATATATTGCCCGCCCGCCTTCGGCATCATGGCAGCAAGCTCGCCGTAGCTGAGCGCGCCAATAATCGTCATTGCAGCCGTTACCAGCCATGCCGCGATCAGCAGCGCGGGCGAACCCACCGACCTGCCCATGTCCGCCGACACGATGAAGATGCCCGATCCGATCATCGAGCCCATCACAATCGCCGTCGCGGAGAACAACCCCATGCCGCGCACAAAATGCGGCGCGCCTACCTCTTGCTTATCAGTGTGAGCGGAGCGGAGCGTCCCCGCATTTTCATTTGTTGTTGGGATGTTCAAGCTGCGTTAGTTCTACCGCAAAAGCTCAAGAAAGTCCCGCGCAACCTTCTCCGCGCTCTCGCCCTCGGCGAATAGGCCCGAGATCACCGCTACAGAATCCGCACCGGCATCGATCACGCTGCGCGCATTGGCCCGCGTAATCCCGCCAATTGCCACCAGCGGTTTCGTGGTCAACGCCCGCGCCCGCCGCACTCCCTCAAGCCCCAGCACCTGCTCCGCATCTGCCTTAGTCCCGGTGGCGAACACTGGCCCAATAGCGACATAGTCCGCGCAACTCAAATCCGCCGCGCGTACCTGCTTGTCCGTATGGGTCGAAACCCCGACCCGGCGGGGTGCTCCAATCAAACGTCGCGCATCCTCGGGCAACAAGTCCTCCTGGCCGACATGCACCCCATCGAATCCGGCAAGCACGGCGAGGTCTGACCGGTCATTCATAATGAGTTTGCAGTCTATCCCGGCCAAAACTTCGCGCAGCACCGCAGCCGCTCTCAACACATCTTGCGGAGAGCCCAGCTTGTCACGATATTGCACAAGCACCACCCCGGCTGCCCGGAGCTTTTTTGCAAATGCTTCCAGCTCAACCCCACGCTTCGCCAGCAGCTGCGCGTCGACGATCGCATACAGCCGCGAAATCATCCGTGGCTCTTCCCGCCCATGCGTATTGGCTCGTTCGGCGAGAAATGATCGTCCGCGGTGGCGTCCTTCTTGTGACCCTCGCGCTCGAAGAACCGCTCCATGAACTTGGTGTCGAACTGGCCTGCACGAAATTCTTTATCGGCAAAGATCTTCTCGTGCAGAGGAATCGATGTATAGATACCCTGCACAACAAACTGGCTCAACGCCCGCTGCATTTTGCTGATCGACTCTTCGCGGTCCTTGCCGTGGCAGATGAGTTTGGCAATCAGCGAGTCGTAGTACGGGGGCACAACTCCCTCTGCATATTGAGCGGTGTCAACGCGTACGCCGTTGCCTCCGGGCAGATTGAATGCCGTGATCTTGCCCGCGCTTGGCGTGAATTTCTCCGGGTGCTCAGCATTGATCCTGCACTCGATGGCATGCCCCGTAATTGTCACTGGTTTGGTCACAATATCCGAAAGCTTTTCGCCCGCGGCAATCCGGAGCTGCGCCTTCACCAGGTCGATCCCTGTAACCATCTCGGTTACGCAATGTTCTACCTGGATGCGCGTATTCATCTCGATGAAGTAAATCTTGCTGTCTTCATCCATCAGGAATTCGATGGTGCCTGCGTTCCAGTAGCCGACGTGCTTCAGGCATTTCACGATCGTCTGTCCCAGGTCCGCACGCAGCTTCGGAGTCACCATCAGGCTGGGCGCCTCTTCAATTAGCTTCTGATGACGGCGCTGGATGGAGCACTCGCGCTCGCCCAGGCTCATCACGTTGCCATGCTCATCGGCCAGCACCTGGAACTCGATGTGGCGCGGTCGCTCAATGAACTTCTCCATGTAGAGATCGCCATTGCCGAACGCGCCCGCCGCCTCACTCGAGGCCTGCTGAAACATTCCAGGCAACTCCGAAGCGCTGCGAACAATGCGCATCCCACGTCCACCGCCGCCAGCCACCGCCTTCAAGATGACAGGGTAGCCAATGCTCTTCGCCCAATCCAGCGCGCTCCCTTCGTTCTCGATAATTCCGTCCGACCCCGGCAGAATCGGCACGCCAGCCTTCTTCATCGTCTGCCGCGCGGTGGACTTCTCGCCCATCATGCGCGTGACTTCGGGCGGTGGCCCGATGAACTTGATGTTCGACGCGCGGCACACCTCGGCGAAGTTTGCGTTCTCACTCAGCAGCCCGTATCCCGGATGAATCGCGTCGACATCCGCAATCTCTGCAGCGGAGATTACAGCGGGCACGTACAGATAGCTCTCGGCCGATCGCGGCGGCCCAATGCAGATCGCCTCGTCGGCGAATTTCACATGCAGACTGTGCCGATCCGCCTCGCTGTATACCGCGACGGTGCGAATCCCCATCTCCTTGCACGCAGAAATTACCCGCAGCGCAATCTCACCACGATTTGCAATCAATACTTTACGAAACATGCTCACCAGTACTTTCCGTCCGCCACAATTTGTCTGTCATTTTGAGCGTAGCGAAGGAGCCCCGCAGTTCGTCTTTGACGTGCACAATGGTCGTCTTTCCTGGTCTCGGTCGCTGCGCTTCAGACTTCTTCAAGCGTTCGCCCATGTCTCAATGAGGCCGGATCGCAAACAGCGGCTGTCCATACTCCACTGGCTGGCCGGTCGCCGCGATGCGCTTCACGACTTCGCCGGCGACATCGCTCTCGATCTCGTTCATCAGCTTCATCGCCTCGACGATACACAGGATCTGGCCGACTTCCACTTGATCGCCCGGCTTAACAAACGCTGGCGAACCCGGCGAGGGCGAATCGTAGAACGTTCCCACAATCGGCGACTTAACCTCATGCAGCTTTTCTTCCTCGACAGCCGCAACGGCGGCCGGAGCAGGAGGTGTGCCCAGGCTCGGAATGTTCTCGCCACCGCCGCTCGCGATCATCTGCCGAGCCAGCGCCATGTCCGCCGCACTCGCGCCAGCCGCTCCGGCAAACTTGATGCGCACCTTCAGGTCGGTGCGCTCCATGTCGAACTCGGCTATCCCATTGGCCTTTAAGAAATCGACCAATTCCCGTAATTCATCCAACTTGTTCACGTCCATCGCCAACTCTTCCCGCGCACCACGCGCCCTTGCATGTAGTCTTCCCTTGAACCTGTTGCCTAAAGCTCAATCCATGCCTTCGTGGCAGGAGTAAGAATCTCTCCGCCCTTGGCCGTCACCAGGACCATATCCTCGATGCGCACGCCAAACTTACCCGGTATATAGATACCGGGTTCAATTGTAACCACCATTCCGGCTTCAAGTGTTTGAGTCTGCTTTGCCGCCAGCCTCGGGCCCTCATGAATTTCCAGCCCAACCCCATGTCCAGTGGAGTGGGTGAACCAATCCGCGAGTCCGGCTTTGCGCAATATACTGCGTGCAGCCTCATCCACATCACCAGTAATCGCGCCCGCGTGGACAGATGCTACGCCCGCCTCCTGGGCCTCCAATACGGCCTCATAGGCATCTCGCTCACCCGGCAGCGCGCGACCCATATGCACTGTCCGTGTCATGTCGGAGCAGTATCCATCCAGTACCACGCCGAAATCCAGTGTCACGAAACCTCGTCTCGGCAACTTCGCTGAACTGGCCGTTCCGTGCGGCAGCCCACTCCGCTCGCCGCTCGCAACAATCGTCGGGAACGACATCGCCTCTGCGCCAGCCATCCGCGCCGCGTGCTCAAGTTCCGCAGCCACCGCCGTCTCCGTCATCCCCGGCTCCATGGTCGCCAGAATACTCTCGAACAGCCTGCACCCGAGCGTCGCCGCTGCGCGCATCGTCGCAATCTCGTCGGCGTCCTTCACCCACCGTAGCTTTGCCACCAACCAACCCACCGGTACGAATAGCTTCCTCCGCACCGCTGAAGGAACCGCTACACGCATCTGCTTCAGCGCAGCCACGGAGGTGTTCCCATCGTCGAACCCGCACCGGCCCACGCCGGCCGCGGCCATCCATTCGCAGGCCGTTGTCACTACTGGCTTAGTCGCGATTATGACCTTCGTCCCCACCGCCTCCGCC
>JANYLK010000216.1 GCA_025357875.1 Granulicella sp. | reverse complement strand
TCTTCCTGCCGACACTGCTCTCGTCGGGGTGGGTAGCGGTGGCGTTCCTGTGCTCGTGCGTGATCGGCCTGATCTTCGGTATCTATCCCGCATGGAAAGCCGCAAACCTCGATCCCATCGAAGCACTGAGATATGAGTAGGTCGCGGCCTTGGGACCACCTGGTCACTTACAACTCGTGAGACGTCAAAACCTCTTCCGACGGGCTGCCGGTGCCATGGAGTTCGATGGCGGTCATCACGGAATTCGCAATTGAAATCAGCATCTCCCGTTGCTCGTCGGTAGCGGTCCGCGGGCGGGTGTCTAGCACACACAACGAGCCAATCACCTCGCCTTCATGCGGCTTCAGCGGTGCTCCGGCATAGAAGCGAATTCCTCGATCCAGCAGAAATCGATCTTCAGCGAATCGTTCATCGGTCGTAATGTCCGAGATCACGAGGCTGGTATCCGAGAACACGATTCGGCTGCAGATGGATAAATCCCGCTCAGAAGCCGTCGTTCGCAGTGTGTCTTCCGGAAGTCCGCATTGCGCTTCCCAGAACTTTCTCTGTCCATCCTGCACTGTGATCAGAGAAATCGGAGCATCGAAATACTTCGCCAGATTTGCCGCAAGCCGGTTGAACATCTCTTCGTCCGGCTCATCGAAAGCCGCGGTCTGAATCTGGTGGATGACTTCGCTGATCTCTTTCCCCGCCTCCTTGTGCTCTTCCTTACGTTCTGCCGTCTCCGGCCGAGCTTCGATGGCCGGCGCCTCGGGTGCGAGAATTGAACCCAGATAATCCTTCAGCAACTGCAGGGAGCAGACCACGTGCTGCGCGTCCTCGGTGGGAACTCTGCTGCGCAGATTCGAAAGATCGTTCTCATTCGTCAGCACGCACGCGACCACCACTGCATCAGGAAAAGCTACGCGGATCTGGTGACAGCGCATTCGTATGTGCCGCAATGCGCGAGGGGGCACGCCGATGACACAGATTACGTCGAACCCTTGAGTTTGCAGCGCTTGCAACATGTCGGGTGTGGAGGTGTCCGCGGAGAGCACACGCGTCGACGCCAGGTCTGCAAGCACCTGCAGCGCAAGTTGCGAAGCGACCTCGTCAGCGAGGTCTCGCGCCGGCACACAGACCACCCGTTTCTTCGGCTTTGATTCGATAGCGGCAGTGCTGGTCTGTCTGCTGGTCGAATCCTCCGCAATCTCATCGACAGTCTGCAGCAGCTCATCCGCCCGCTCCCCGGTGATCTCTTCGGCATGCTTGGCTTCTTCTATCTGGACCAAAGCCGGCATCAGGATCTCGTCATACACGGCTTCTCTTGACTTTGACTTCAGCAGCTCACTGATTAGCGCCTTGGCTTCGTGTGAGTGGGAAACAAGCAGACGTTGGTAGAAGCGCTCCCGGGGCGGCAGGTCAGGCTCTTGACCGAACAATACTTCAAGGAATTGCAGTTGGGGAACCTGCCGCCCAATTACGATGAGGCATACAGTCAGCGGCGTCGAAAGAAACAATCCCGGCAGACCCCAGAGCACAGTCCAGAAGATGGCAGCGATCAGAATTGCGATTGCCGAGATGCCGGTAGATTCTCCGTACAGCATCGGCTCGGCGAAGTTCGCCGTCACTATCTCAAGCAGGCCGAAGATCACCATGGTCCAGATCAGTGGCTTCCACTCTGGCGAAACCGCGAATGCCAGCAACAGTGGACCCGCGGCCGCCATCAGGATTCCGACATAAGGAATGAAGCGGAGCAGGCATGTCAGCACCGCCCATAGCAGAGGATGCGGAAGTCCGATAGCCCAAAGCGCCAGGCCTACGACGGTTCCATAGCTGAGGTTTACAACCATTTGCATCTGCAGATAGCGGCTGACGCGACGGCTTGCATCCTCGATCGCAGTCGTGGTGACGTGCATCCTGCCGCTCCCGGCCAGGCGTATTCCTCGCTCCCTGAAATCTTCCCGCCCCAGCAACATGAAGACCAGAAAAATGACCACAATGAAAGTCGTGGCCAGAGGATGCACAAGCGGTGCGATCGATCGGGTTGCCACGGTTACAAAGGATTGATCCGGCTCTTCAACCTTTACGGCGATGGGCTGTGGCGGCTGTGCTGGCGTGGTTGGGGTGACCGGGCCGGCGCGCTGCGTGCTTCGCCTGGACGGCGGTGAAATCGGCACGATGGGCCGCGTCTCTCCGCCGCTGGAAATCTGCTTCTCCAAGCCGCTGAGCATGGAGATTGTGCTGCTGAGTCTGCCCGCAGAGTTCAGATGCAGGGTACTCACTTTGCCCGTAAGATTCTGCTGATATTGCGGTAATTCGATGGCCAGGTTGTACACCTGTCCCAGGACTACCCAGCCCAGCACGCCAACTCCGGCTAGCGAAAGGAAGATCACCAACAACGCTGACGGCGCTCTCGCGAGTCCCAATCGCTCCAGCCGCGTCGCTGCCGGGGCCAACAGAAAAGCGAGCAGCCCTGCGAGCGCAATCGGAACAAACACGTCCCGGGCAAAATAGAGTGCAGCGATGCAAATGGCTGCGGTGACAAGCCCACCCCCGCTCGTGCCCAGGAGATTCCTTCGTGCATCGGTCGCTAGTGTCGGCACGCGGTGTGTGCTCCTTGCTCTTCAGTTCGAATCAGGAATATAGCGGAGCCCCACAACTCTACCTGCTCCATACGATTTGATGCGAACTGAGGAGATCGGAGCATCGGGCGGATCAATGCCCTGATTGAAGTACCAGTGCGCTTCGGGGCGAACCGTGCGCATGATGTGATGGGAGTTGCCCATACCTTCAACGAGGGAACCCATTCAGCAGCCTTCGCATACCTCACCCTTGCGCGCCTCATCAGCCTCCTTCAAAACGATGGGAAGCAGCAGCAGGGCAGCAAGTGAGTCAGCCCATGGGAGATGGAATAGGAAGTTGACCACGAGTCCCGCAAGCGCGATCCAGGACATGTAGGCGCAGATGTTGCTTTGCGCTGCGTCCGCATTCAAAGCGCGGCTACCAGTTTGTTTCGCGAGCTTCTTCTTTGCATTCCCAAGCAGCGGCATGATGATCGCAGCCGCGGCCAGAAGCACGATCCCCAGCAGTGTAGGTTTGGGCTGAAATTGTTTGCTGAAGATGCTGACGGCAGAGGTGACGAGGATGTATGCGGCGAGGAGATAGAGGAGTACGCCCGAGATGCGGGCAGCGCGTCTTTCCGTCGCGGGCCCCAGAGTGAAACGCCGGAGAACAACGACGGCGGAGACCAATTCGATGGCACTGTCTGCACCGAAGGCAGTCAGAGCGGTGCTACACGCACGGATTCCCGCATAGAGTGAAATACCTAGTTCGACGACCATCCACCCAATGGTGAACAACTGAAGCCTTCGGACTGCGGACGCCTGTCGGTTTGAATGATCTACAGCTTGTTCCATGCCGTCCCCCATCAATCCTTAAAACGTAAAGCGAGCGCCGCCATTGATAACGCGCCCTTCGAGCGGCGCCCACGCGTCAACAGTCCAACGCCCGTCTGACTCTCGATGCGGTAACAGCAAGGGATCCCACCGCGTCTGACGAACGTTGGTAAGATTTTCCAGATTCAAAAAGAGCTTCACGTGCGCAGCGACCTTGTGCTCGCCCATGGCGCCCACCAGAACGTACGGCCGCGAGACACCACGGTAGGGGTTGTACTCCAGGCGCTGCTCTCCGGTGTAGTAGCACTCCAGCCCGATCCGTGTTGAGCCTTCTCTTTCCCATGTCCCCACCGCTCCAAAGTTGTGTCGGGGGGTAAGCGGAACGTCGACGCGACCCACGATTGGCTCCAGCTCACTGGTTCGCACGTAAGTGTAATTCGTCGTTACGGCAAAGGGCGCTTTCCGATACGTCGCCAGCAACTCCACTCCACGGTTCCTGGTGGGACCGGCCAGGTTGGTGATTTCATACACATCGCCGCGATCCACGTAGACCGGGTGATCGATGTTGGATGCGAAGAAAGTGGAGCTGACCAGGACAGGTCCGATAATCCGTGAGAGATCGACAGAGGCGTTCCGTCCACGTTCAGCCGTGAGCGCTGTCGGCTGCAGCAGCTTAGCCAAGCCCGCTGCTTCGGTCTCTTCCGTCAGGGCGGTGGGAGCGAAAAATCCCTGCCCGGCTGAGATGCGGCTGGTCCACCCATTCTTGCGCAAGAGAATAGAAACCCGCGGGCTGAAGAACGTGCCGTAGATGTTATGGAAATCAGTTCTGGCGCTCGCCGACACACTCAGCCACGGAGCAATCTGGATATCGTCCTGAGCAAATGTTCCTGGAACCACGAAGGTGTAAGGGAAACGCGGGACGTTGTGGGGACGGTATCCGTCTCTCTGCCCGGCAAACCCCGCGACGTAGGTATTCTTGCCCGCCGTTCCGCGCACAGATACCTCGCCAAACAGCAGATCGTGCCTGTCTTTCTCGACATCCTCTCCAAACTGATGGCGGTGGTCCTGATCGGAAGCGGCAAAGCGAGTTGAGAGGACGTAGCGGCCCCCGAGTACCCATTGCACGTTGCCTCCCAGATCGTAACGAGCGGTTTTCAGCGCCTCCGTATACGACTGGCCTGTCTGCGACAGAACGGCGCCAGCTACCGTACCTCCGGAGCGGTTTTCATAGGTAGTTCCGGCTGTCAAAACAGCGGTGCCGCCGCGTTTGTTATCCCAAAAGAATCGGGGCCGAAGAACGCCGCGGCCGTAACCCGCGATATCCACCCAACCATCCCCATTCACGTCTTCGCTTGTCTGGCTGTAGCCGCCACCCAGCAGTGTGGCTCCCCAGTGTGGCGAGATTTGCGCACCGAGAAACATCGATCCATCCGTCGCGCCTCGCGAAGATCGATTGATAAGGAACTCGCGAATCGGCTCCTTCGCAGGACGGCGTGAGATCAGGTTGACGACACCGGCCATCGCCGAGCTGCCATAGAGAGCAGAGGCGTTTCCCTTAATAATTTCCAACTGTGCAAGGTCCATCGGAGGAATCTGCAGCAGCCCAAGTCCGGCACCCTGCTGTCCGAAGAGAGGCAGGCCGTCGCTGAGGAAAGCTGTGTAGCGCCCGCGCATCCCCTGAACTCGAAGACTGGAAGCCCCAAGGCCGGGTGAAGTAGTTTGCACCCTCATGCCGCCCATCTCGTTCAGCAACATACCAATATCGCCGGGCCTCATGGCAAGCTCTTCGGTGATCTCATCGCTGGATACGACCTCGACATGCAGGGGCGAATCCTGCAGCCGGGCATCCGTGCGAGTCGCGTAAACCGTTATATCCTCTGATTCGGCCTTCTGCTGCTGCAGTTCAACCTCAAGCTGGGCTTGCTGAGAGGTATCCACCGTGAGCGTGGCGTGTGCAGGGATGAATCCTTCGCCGGTCACGCTCACCTCAACCCGGCCCGACATAGCCGGCACAATAGCGACACCGTCTTCCCCGGTCCGCACGCTTTGACCGTTCGCTGTGACCACGGCATTGCTGACCGGACCTGCGTCCGACTTTACCGCGACGTGAATGGAGGATTGGGCCCCCTGACCGAGCGCCGCCGTCGCTGCGAGCAAGAGCAAAGCTGCAAATCGTTTTCCCATACCTTGCCAGAATAGAATCTATAGTCACTATAGGGTCAAGGTGAACATGGGCGATCAATTCAGTATCGGAGCGCTTGCGAAGGAAGTTGGCGTCAAAGTCGTTACGATCAGGTATTACGAGCAGATCGGCATCTTGCCCAGTCCTGAACGCACGGAAGGAAATTACCGCAGCTACAACCGGTCGCACGCCGAGAGGCTGCGTTTTGTCCGCCGGTGTCGCGAGCTCGGCTTTCTGCTGGAACAGATTCGAGACCTGTTGCGGCTGTCATCCGAGAACGCAGAAACATGCCAAGACGTTTGCGCGATCGCTGACCGGCATCTTGATTCGGTGGAGAGCAAGCTGGCCGACCTCAAGCGCCTCGCATCGGAGTTGCGCCGGATCCGCGTGTCTTGCAGCGGCAAAAGGCCGATGGCCGAGTGCCGCATCATTCAGGCAATCAGTAGTTCCTCCTGAGACGATGGCGCAGGTGGGCCGCGGGCGCGAGACTACCGCCGATGCACATGTTTGTGAGTGCCTGGCGCACGTGCCTCCTCGGTACGGTTCCACAAACGGTGGGGCAGGAGATACGTAAATCCTGCAACCCCTTGCCACGCTGTGGACGTTGATGTCAGTCCGTGTTCGAATCCGGCGTCCAGCACGAGATTGGGGCGCAGCGAATAGCCGAGCGCCCAAAGCGTGCCGACCGCATTGCTGCGTGGACTTATCGCCCCATCGCGCGTCGTGGCGACCAGCGGCTGGCTAAAGTGAGACAGCTCGCCGGTAATCTCCAGCTTGTCGTCGAAGATCTCGGGTAGCAGGTCGTGCGTGACTGAAAGCGTCTGGCCAAACTGCGCGCGACGAACAGGGTCCGCCAACTGTTCAGACACGATGTAGTTGGTGTCGTAGTGAAAGTTTCCCAGGTCGCCGCTGATCAGCACCACCGCCGACCGCGAGAAACTGCCAATATCCAGGTCAGGCGAGCTGCCAGAGCGAACCCGTTGCAAGTAGGCTACCGCAATCGTGGGTCTCCGCCCTAGCTCTTTGATTAGCAATCCTTGAACGCCCAGGATCAAGTCGCCCGGATCGGTCTGCGAACTCGCAGCATTGTCTGGAGTGGCTCCGAATCGGCTCACGGCGATGGGCTGGCTTTGAAACTGCACCATCAGCCGCGGATGCAGGGAGAGGCGAAAAGACTGAACCAGGCTGAACTGACCGTCCAGGCCTGAGGGCGAACCGTTCGCCTCCACCAATCCCTGTTCGAACTGCAGATACCCCACCGGAGGAATGTGAGCTGGATTCGTGACCGTCGGCCGGGCAGGATTGGCCTCAGGTATCTGCACATCGTCCGGCTTGGAGGTCGACTCTGCGTTATCGACCTGGACTTGGGTTAGCGGAGCCGTCGGATTCTGCGGCGTATCGCTGGATGTAGTTTTCGATTGCGCGCAGGAGAAGACATAGCTACCGACTAGCAGGACAGAGGCCAGCGCCGCTCGGCGCAAGATAGATGGATTGGCGATTCTCATGTAGTTTTCAGTTTCGAGACTAACCGTTCGCAACCTCATTCTCCCATCCGAGTAAGCTAGGTGAAGCCAATCGAGTAACCCGACTACAGGGACCCTGCGAACGCGGGTTGGGTAGACTAGGGGTATGGCGACGTCGGTAGAGGTTGTTACGACGCTACTGACTGTGGGCGGGTTGGTTTACACGCTGCTCGCATTATGGAGCGCGCGCGACTTTGAGCATAGTTGGCGGCGAAGCGGCGCGGCGGGCCTGAATGCGCCGAGCTACTCGCCCAACGTCACCATCCTGAAGCCGCTGAAAGGTGTCGATGCGCGCATGTACGCCGGCTTCGTCAGCCACTGTGCGCAGCAGTATGCGAGCAGCTTTGAGATTCTGTTCGGCGTCAGCAGCATGGACGATCCCGCGGTCGCGGAGATTGAACGCCTGCGCGCGGAGTTTCCCGATTGCGCGATTCGGTTGATCGAATGTCCCGAGCGCCTTGGCACCTCCGGCAAAGTCAGCAACCTCATCCAGATGCTGCGCCACGCGCGATACGACTACGTGCTGATCAACGACAGCGACATCCGCGTTCTGCCCAACTACCTGACGCGCGTGATGTCGTGCTTCGGCGGCTCGACAGGAGAGGAAGATCCGCGCGTCGGGATGGTCACCGTGCCGTATCTCGGCCGCACCGCCGCCGAGGGCAAAGGTCTGACCGTGTGGGCGCGACTGGAGGCGCTTGGCATCTCGACCGATTTCTTACCTGGTGTGCTGACCGCACGCAAGATCGAAGGTGGCATTCGCTTCGGCCTTGGCTCAACGCTGGCTGTCTCTCGCACAGCGTTGACGGCAGTTGGAGGTCTCGAGCCGCTGGTGGACTACCTCGCCGACGACTACGAGATCGGCGTGCGCATCGCGCGCGCAGGCTACCGCGTCGAACTATGCGGCGAGACCGTTGAGACTACCGTCCCCGCGTATGACTTTCGCGGTTTTTGGGATCATCAACTACGTTGGGCCCGCTCCACGCGTGACTCGCGTCGCTGGGGATACGTAGGCCTCGGCATCACCTACTGCATTCCGTGGGCGGTGCTGAATTGCATTGCCAGCGGCTTCGAATTGTGGAGCTTCACCTTGCTCAGCCTCGTCGTACTGGCGCGTGTGTCGGTGGCGCTGACTGTTGGGGTCGGCATTCTACGCGATGAGCAGGTGCTGCGTGATATCTGGCTGCTTCCACTGCGCGATTTCTTCGGACTGGGTTTTTGGGCTTGGAGCTTCGCCTCGCACACGGTGGTCTGGCGCGGCGAACACTTCACGCTGCAAGACGGGCGCCTGGCGCACTGTGATGGGAAGCAGTAAGCAGCCCACTGCCATGGAAATCTGTGGGGTGGTGCGTTACGAAGGTTGGCCGGTCAACCTTGTAGCGGCAGTCTCTTGCGCCAGGCGACTGGCGGCGGCGATCGTGATTCTTTTCAGCGCCAAACCCGCTTGCCCGCAATTCCATGTGGCTGCCTCAAACGCTTCTATCCAATAACCGGCGGCGCGGCGAGCAGCTTCCGGCCCGAGCCTTCGCTGCACCGCGCACAGAAATGCTGACATCACCTGCTCGGTACCGGCGATCAGCGCCGCCTTATTGTCCAAATTTGAATCCAGCGCAGCAGCACAAGGTACAGCGTATTCGACGGTCATGGTCTTACCTCGATGATTGGACTTGCGCATCATGTCTTATTTCATAATTATCTTGCTAAACAAGATACTTTATGAATAGCATTACCTTATGGCAAAGTCAAACCGAAGCGTCCTTCACGCCGAGATGATCGTCCAGCTACGTAGCTTCAGCGCTGGCGCAATCCTCTTTAACCAGAAGGTCGCGGACTGTGTGGGGCTGCACCTTACCGATATGCAGTGCATGAACCTGCTGGACATGCTTGGAACTTCGACACCGGGCAAACTAGCCGAATGCATGGGACTGACTACGGGCGGCGTCACCGTCATGCTCGATCGCCTGGAGAAGGCCGGATGTGTTAAACGCGAGCCGAATCCAGACGACCGCCGTAGTGTGCTGGTGCGCGTAAACGCGAGGAAGATGGAGAAGATCGAC
Source organism: Granulicella sp. (assembly GCA_025357875.1). Classification (GTDB taxonomy): domain Bacteria; phylum Acidobacteriota; class Terriglobia; order Terriglobales; family Acidobacteriaceae; genus Edaphobacter. The sequence goes on along the minus strand of JANYLK010000216.1, from coordinate 29,260 downwards.
GTCTACTATGCCGGGCTCGCCAAGGAACTGGATGCATACATCCTGACCGTCCCTCAGAGCGATTTGGAAATCGTCGTGGATTTTCTCAAGCACCTCAAAACAATTCGGCTCAAAGCGGCTGCCGTTCCGGGGAAGCATCGCAAGAGGACCTAATCGTCAGGTCGATTGCTGACGATTTCTTTGCCGCCGGACTTTGCGATGACGTAGGCGGGAGCCGGCAGCGTGGGCAGCGAGCTAGGAGCATTCGCGAGATCCTGCCACAGGAAGATGCGCTGTGAACCAGACCACTTTTGCGCGAGCGATTGCGGCGTCTCGAAGATCTTCGGAGCGTCTGCGAAGAAGCTTCCGTACCAAAGGTTCGAGCTGCGTCCTTCAAGGATGTGTATGTCGTTTCGTCGCAGATAGAAGCCTAGGGTGCTGGCGTATTCGTACTCCTGATGGATGACGATGAGATCATCTGCATGAATTTGCGGCGCGATTGCAGCGGCAAGTTGCTGCGAACTCAACACCGGCGCAAACGTCTGTAGCCCCAGATGCGCAGCCAGCAGAAAACCGAACGTTCCGGCCGCGAGAGCCAATGTCGCAGCATGAGGCCGTGCTCGTCTGCACAGGATGTACGAAGTCAGTGGCCCGAAGAAGAGGCTAGTCGCAGCGATCGCAAGCGGTAGTCGGAACGGTCCCAACGCCTGCGAATTCAAATCGAGAACATGTCCCATCGACAATGCGTAGTCACCGGGATTCTGCTGTAGCAGTGCGGCTAAATCCGTATTCGCCGACGGCGCGCGCGTATGCAGCAAGAAGTAGACCGCAGCCGCCGCGAAGATAGTTCCGATAGCCAGTAAAACGACGGCGATGCGATTCGCGGCAACGCCCGCGCGGATGACGGCGGTCGCTTCGCTCTCTCCCATGCTGACAAAGACCCGGCTAGTCGCCAGTTCACCGGGACCACGTATGGGCATTTCTGCGTCGTTGTTGTACTTAGTGAAAAGCTCAAGGAAGCCCGCTGTCAGCACAATCATGGCGGGCAGCGCGGGTAAAACGTAGTACTCCTGACGCGTAGAGAGCGAGAAGAACAGCATCGGGAACGCCGCCCATACGACGAGTAGGAGGCGCGTTTTCTGTTGAGGGTTAAGTGCGCGGCGACGGAAAGCGTCGCGCCACGCACCCGAGTGCAGAGGCAGCGCGCCGGAAATCGCATGGAACAAATACGCGCTCCAAGGCATCAGCCACACCAGGCATAGCCCCCAGAACAGCCACAGCGGGACCGTATCGTAGTCGCGCGGCACACGGAGATTGAGGTAGCGCAACACCTGTTCGTTGACGAAGTAGAACCACAGCCATCCATGCACGTTGCCGTCGGTCGGCAACGGTACCGTCCAGTGTCCATGAGTAAATGTGAGGCTACCGGGATGTCCTTGCGTCCGATTAGCAAGTGCGATCATGACGTGCCATGGCGCGACGATGACCACAAACACCAGCGTGCGGGCGAGCGGATGCATCTCGATCATCCGCGCCAAGAATCCCTTCCAGCCGCGGGTCGCAGTCAGATAGATGGCGACGATGCATGCCGGAAACAGTAGCCCGATCATCCCCTTGGCAAGCACACCCATCGCGCAGCACGCGGAGAAGATGCAGGCCTGCATAAGGCTCGGGTGCTCCTGCTGCTCCGTCAGCCAGAAGGCATAGATTGCCAGCGTAAGCCACAGGCAGACCATTGCGTCGGGGAGATTGATGCGGGTGAAGATAAAGATGCCAAAGCTCGAAAGCAGGATCAGCGCGGCGTATAAGCCGGCCCGTGCACTGCGAAAGGCGCGGCGTGCGAACGCCTCCACCACGAACGCTAGCGCAAGGATTGTGAGCGCATTTGGGAGGCGCGCTGCCGCCGTCGACGCGCCGAGGACCTTGAAGCTCGCCGCCATCGACCAGTACAGCAGCGGAGCTTTTTCGAGATAGCGGATGCCGTTTGCGTACAGCGTCACCCAATCGTGACGCAGCAGCATCTCGCGCGCAACCTCGGCGTGGACTGAGTCGGCGTCATCCAGCAGCGCCGGCCGAAACAGCGTGAAGCTGCCGTAGAAGACAAACCACAGCCCGAGTAGTACAAGCGTATTGCCCAGCGTGCGCTTCGGTATGCTTCCCAATGGCATATCGCGACTATATTGGAAAGCGTGAGTGATCTGGTTGGTATTGCGAGCATCCCGGGACCGTCGGCAGAGCTGATTTTCGGCGATTGGTATCCCGCGATCCGCGCCGACCAGCTTCACCGCGGCACGACTAAGACAGCATTGCTGCTCGGGCATCCGCTGCTGCTCGGACGCCGCAACGATGGCCGCATCTTTGCCATGCGCGATCTCTGCCCGCACCGCGGCATTCCACTTTCAGCCGGCTGGTTCGATGGCGAAACCGTGACCTGCAAATATCACGGCTGGCAGTTCGAGCCTTGCAGCGGCCAGTGCAAGCTGATCCCGTCGCTGACCGAGGCTGACACGTTGGACGCCTCCAAAATTTTCGCTGCGTCGTATGCCTGCGAAGAACGCGACGGCCATGCCTGGGTCTATCTTCCACAGCCTGGAGCAAGCCGCATCAAGGGCGAGTTGCCGCCGATCCCCGAGGTACCGAAGTTTTCCGCTCACTTCCGCACCGCGCATCTTCATGCCGACCTTCCCTGCAACGTCGACCATGGCATCATCGGCCTGATGGATCCCGCGCACGGACCCTTTGTGCATCGATCGTGGTGGTGGCGCAGCGGTTCCAGCATTCACGCAAAAGAGAAGCAATTCGAGCCCTTGCTGGATCTCGAGAATTGCGGACGCAATGCCGGCTTCCGCATGGCGGCCCACGCTCCCTCCAGCAACAGCCTTCCGTACAAGCTGCTCGGCGCGCACGGACCGGTGACCACCACCATCGACTTCGTCATGCCCAACCGCCGCTACGAGACCATACGCAGTGGCGATAAGTGGTTCGCGACTCTCACCACGGTCACGCCGGTAACTCCATCTACCTGTCGCATCGACGTATGTGCGGCGTGGAACGTGCTTGCCTGGTTCCCGTTCTTCACGCAGATGCTCAAATTCTTCGGCGCAATTTTCGTCCGTCAGGATCAGGAGACCATGGTCGAGCAAGCCCAGGGCCTCCGCTACGGCCCGGCGCTGATGTTGATCGACGACGCAGACAAGCCGGCCAAGTGGTATTTCGCCCTGAAGCAGGCCAGACTGCGCGAGACCGCCGAACATCCCATGGACGGCCCAGTCACACTGCATTGGCGCAGCTAATATATCCCAGTGATAATTACAGGTAAATAAATATGTAGCCGGCTAAGTTACATACTATGACCGCCCATCAAAACACAGTTACGCCCTCATCGATAACCAGTTCATCGACGCTGATGTAGAGTGCCTCGCCAAGTTTCTTGAACGCGAGCTTCCACTCCGGCGGCCAGTAGTTCTTGCCGCTGCGGCGGTAGAGGTCATTCCAGATATTCTGTGCCTGCCACAGGTTGACATCGAACGGAAGTGAGCGCAACCCAACCGCTATGCTGAGCGCCGTCTGCAGCGCGACCTTCATGGCGCGGTCCTTCTCCGCGGACGCTTCCAGTTGCACCATGGCGCGCTTCATGCGTTCTCCGGCGGCAAAGCTCAGCACCTGGGTATCGACGACTACCTGGTCAGCCGTGGCCCGCGCAAACAGCGCACCAATCTCGACCGCGTCGAAATTGTCAGCAGCTATCGCTCGGCGCAAACTCGAGTTGATGGCGAAGTTGGCGGCAATCGCAAGCGCAGGTGGCGCGGGCATTCCCGACTCGGTCAGGAAGCGCAACAGCGATGCGTGGTCTTCGTAGATCTTGCGCAGCGAATCCTCCATCTCAGCCAGCGTGCGGTCGAGAATAGTGTGCAGGATGCGATGCTGCTCATCGGCGAACAGCGACGTCAGCGAGTAGGCCAGTGTCCCGAAGAAGCGATCGATGAGGCGAATCACTTCAGGCAGATTGGCGCGCCGGATCGCATTCCCTGCCTCGTTTGAAAACGTCGCAAAGGCCGCAACGTCATCGGGTGAATCAGAAGAAAAGTGACGCACTGCTGCCGAAAGATTCTGGTCGCCCAGGTGAAGTACTGCGAAACAAATCTCCTCGGTCTCCTCGGTGATGCGCGATCGAATGTGAGCACGGCCAAGCGCGACCTTGCCGCGTCCCGAAGTGAAGACCTCGTGCGAGTCGCGATGCAAATCAAAGCAGAACAGCTCGCCGTCCTCGGGATAGCTGCGAAACACGGAGCTGATGGCGTAGTGCGCGCCCACCTGCTCCAGGCCAATGCGGATGCCCATGACGTAGCGCTTGTACAACTCGGCGCCGTCGCCAATCTCGGCGACGTTGCTCTTCGCCTTGGCCAGCATCTCCATAAAACGTGTCTCCAGTGCGACGCCGGCTTCTCCGAACAGCTTAGCGGCGAGTTGCAGCACGCGCCCTGCATACGCAATGATCTGCACAGTTTCGATCCCGGAGATCTCATCGAAGAACCATCCGCAGCTCGTATACATCAACTGCTCGTGGCGTTCCAGCTCCAGCAGTTCGAGGACCGTAATGCGCTCCTTTGCAGTGAGCACGTGCTTCGCGTGGCGAGCGAAGAAGCGGTCCTTTGACTCTGCGGAGCGGTCCAGCACGACCTCAATGTAACCGTCGCGCGCGGTCCACAGATCGACCAGCAAAGGCGCTGCGAGCGTCTCGCTGAGCGGCGCCGTGGCATCGCGCAGAAAGTCGATCGCCTCGCGCAACGGTCCGCGCCACTCCTGATTCCAGCCTGGCTTACCGCCGTTGCAGCCGCAGTTGGAACGCCACCGCTCCACGCCATGCATGCAACTCCACGACGTGTCGTCGGCCACCTCGGCCTCCCACGTCGCAGGGAATTTATCTAGAAACTCGCCGTAGTTGGTGAGTTTGGCATGGTCGTTATCGTCGATCCAATGCATGGCGTATGACAGCGCCATCTCGCCATAGCGATGATGATGACCGTAGCTTTCGCCATCGGTCGCCACGTGCGAGAGCTGCGGCCTGTCCGAAACATCCGAGGCGCGGAAACCATCCAGTAGACGGCTGCCAAACGCTTCGCCGCTATTCAATAGGCCTTCGAACGCAATCGCACGCGAGGCTGGACCATCGTAGAAAAACACCGCGATGCTTCTGCCCTCGTCAAGCATGACGGTGTAAGGCCGAGTCGGATCGACAGTCGCGTTCGCAGTGGAAGTCCACGGACGCGAGCCGTCCTGCTCGTTCTCCGCCGCGATCGCGCGCACACGACCACACTGATGCGGCGCAAGGATCGTGAACTGGATTCCTTCAGCGGCCATCAGGTCGAGCGCCTTGCGGCTGACGGCGGTCTCGGCAAGCCACATACCTTCCGGCCGTCGCTGAAAACGATGTTCGAAGTCGGCGATGCCCCAGCGGATCTGGGTGACTGCGTCGCGCTCGCTGGCTAGCGGCAGAATGATGTGGTTGTAAACCTGGGCAACCGCCGAGCCGTGGCCATCGTAACGCAGCGCGCTGGCGCGGTCCGCATCCAGGATCATGCGATAGGTTCTAGGCGCCTGGTCGGCCAGCCACTTCAGCAGCGTGGGCCCGAAGTTGAAGCTCATCCGTGCGTAGTTATTGACTATGCGCACAATCTCATTCTTCTGATTGGTGACACGGGAGGCGCCGTTGGGCGCATAACACTCCGCCGTGATGCGCTCGTTCCAGTCGTGATACGGCGCTGCGGAATCCTGAACCTCAACCGTCTCCAACCACGGATTCTCCCGTGGCGGCTGATAGAAGTGCCCATGCACACAGACGTATCGATTCGCTGCGCCGGGGGAGGGCGACGGCTTCGCGGCTTTAAGGGAGGTTCGTTTCACCATCAACTTATAAGGGTAACGCGATGGAGCGAATCGCGCAGGGAGAGACAAGCGCATTCACTTAGAAGAGTCCCCACCGCGAACTTTCTTTCTCGATCAAGCCGGCGGCAGCTTTGCTGCGGCCAGGTCGCACGCGCGCCACAGATACCAGCTCGCGACCGAGCACCATGGATACCAGCGTTTCGCGCGCCGTTCCATCTCCGCAGCCGTCGGCAAATCCGCGGGAGTCACCTTATCCGCAGGCTTCAACTTTCCGAAGGTAAGTGCGAAGCCCTTGCGAACACCGTAGTCTCCTGTAGGCAGAACGTCCGGCCTGCCCAGCCGGAAGATCAGCAACATCTCCACCGTCCATCGTCCAATGCCGCGGACCTGGGTCAGGTGTTCGATGATGGCGTCGTTGGACATCCGTCGAATGCGCGCGAGTGTAGGTACCGTGCCGTCTATGGTCTTGGCCGCAAGGTCGCGCAGCGCCAGCGACTTGTTGTGCGACAGGCCCGCCGCGCGTAGCTGCTCATTTGGGCAATCGATAAAGTGCTGCGGGGAAGGGGGCGCCGCAATTCCATCCACGCCGGGGCCAACCAGGGGCACAAACCCCTCCAGCAGTCGCCGGTGGATCGTCGCCGCGGCTTTGCCGTGAAGCTGCTGATAGACGATGCTCTCGACCAGCGCCTCGAAGGGCGATTGCGCGCTTGCGATCTTCATCGTGAATGGGCCGGCGCGGGTGATCAGGCGACCCAGCTTTGTATCCGCGGCTGAGAGTTCGCGGCATGCCAATGCAGAGTCGTAGCGTGGTGGACGAGCATGGTGCTTTGGGCGAGCCATAGCTCGACGGTAACGCACCCTGGAGCGAAAGTCTCGCGTGCGACATACCAACTCCAGATTGGGGAACACTTGTTTAGAGCGCCACGAGTTTTCGCGTCGGCAAAATAAGAATCTCGATTTTGAAGTCGCGGAGAGGTGTTCTGCCGTCGTATGTTCATCAGCAGTCACAAACGCGGTTCGATAATCGGATATTCCTAAAATAAAAGCAGTTGCGGGTGTCGGACGCTGTTGGAAATCGCATTTTCGCTTGCTATACTCGACTTCTGAAATGTTGAAACTAACGTGATCTACATCACAGACACGCACGCTTTTCGAGAGTCGTTTTCCACTGCTATACTCGATCTCGCAAAAGTCAAACTCGCTGAATCGGACATATGCCGATCCCAGCCATCTTCGTGGACGCCGATCATGAACTAGCCAGCGCTACATAACCCTTGTACGCAACTTCCCATCTTCCAACCCAGAACACGTAGAGGAAACAGGAACGCACTCATGGCGCAAGTCTTTGACCGCAGTTCGAACGCGCTGGCCCGGGCAAGTCTTGTGCTCACCGGCCTGATCGTCATCGCGCTCGGCGTCACGCTGAACCAGCTGCAGCGCTCCCCCTGGGTTACCAGGCAGGGCCAGCGCCCGGACCAGCCCATCCCGTTCAGCCATAAGCATCACACCGTAGGCCTCGGTTTGCAGTGCCAGTATTGCCACACCACGGTCGAAGTTTCTAGCTACGCCGGCATCCCTCCCACCAAGACCTGCATGAACTGCCACGCGCAGATCTGGACCAACGCTGCTCTGCTGCAGCCCGTCCGAGATAGCTGGGCCACCGGCCAATCGATTCAGTGGATCAAGGTCCACGACCTTCCGGACTACGTCTACTTCAATCACTCCATCCACGTGAACAAGGGCATCGGCTGTGCCAGTTGTCACGGCCGCGTCGACGAGATGCCGCTGATGTACATGCAGAATTCGCTGCAAATGGAGTGGTGTTTGAACTGCCATCGCAACCCGGCCGCCAACCTGCGACCCACCAGCGAGATCTACAACATGGCATGGGAAGGTCCCTCCGGCCGCAAGCCCGTATGGTGCGCGCCGACCGGCAAGGGCGCATCCGGAACCGGCCCCACCGCGCAGAGCGTAAATTGCGTGACCAAAAATCCGACCGCAAGCGGCGGTCCCGAGGTCGCGGAATTGCAGATGCAGGCTGCACCGCAATCGGGAACCAGCATGCAGCCCCGCCCGCTCAGTACCGGTCAGACCGTCAGCGATGCACCGCCCATGGGTATAACGATGCCAGCGACCTATCAGAAGTTCTCCAGTCAGGTAGAACTCGGCCGCTTCCTGACTGCGCAGTACCACATCCGCCCACCAAACGAACTTTCGAGCTGCGAGACATGCCACCGATGAAAACAACACGCGAGACCGACATGGACAGCCAGCAACCCGCCGCGCAGGTGGTAACCGCAATCGCGCCGGCCAAGCTGACGCTCGCCGAGGTGCGTGCCAAGCTCGATGGCAAGAACGGCAAGCGCTACTGGAAGAATCTCGACGAACTCGCCGACACACCGGGCTTCAACGAGATGCTCGCCGAGGAGTTTCCCCGACAGGCCGGCGGCGAGGCCAACGAGTGGGTCGACGCAGTCAGCCGCCGCGGATTCCTTAAGGTCATGGGCGCATCCTTCGCGTTGGCCGGCCTCGCCGGTTGCACCAAACAGCCCGACGAACCGATCTACCCCTACGTCAAGGCGCCCGAAGATTTAATCCTTGGCAAGCCGATGTACTTCGCGACCGCGTTCCCGTTCCCTACTGGCGCGATCCCCGTGCTGGTTAAATCGGACGCATTCCGCCCAATCAAGGTCGATGGCAATCCGGACCACCCAATGTCAAAGGGTAAGTCCGACGCGCTGACCCAGGCAACACTGCTCGACCTCTACGATCCTGACCGCTCGAAGGAAGCAGCCTACCGCGGCCAGCGCAGCGGCTGGTCCGACTTCCAGGAAGCCTTCGCGAAGGCCGTCAAGCAGACCTCCGGCGGCGAGGGAATTTACTTCCTCTCGGAAACCATTACGTCGCCCACGCTCGCCGCGCAGTGGAAGCAGGTACAGGCGAAGCTTCCTTCTGCGAAATTAGTTCAGTGGGAGCCGGTGAATCGCGACTCAGCGATGGCTGCGTCGAAGGCCGCGTTTGGCAGCTACACCGACGCGCAGTACAAGCTTGAAAACGCCGACGTAATCCTCTCGCTCGACGCGGATTTTCTTGGCGGCATCGCTCATCCAGGCTTCCTGCCCATGGCCGCCGCCTACGCCCAGCGGCATCGTTACGAAGAAGGCAAGACGATGAACCGCATGTACGTCGTCGAGTCTATGTCGACGGTGACCGGTTTTAAAGCAGAGCATAGGCTCGCCCTCAAGCCGAGCGACCTTGATGCGTTCGCAACGGCTCTTGCCAGCGGTGCGGCCTCGTCACTCGCGAATCCTGATCAACAGAAATTCTTCGCCTCCCTGCTCGCTGATCTCAAAGCCAACTCCGGCAAGTGTGTCGTCATCCCCGGTGAGCAGGCGTCGCCCGCAGTCCACGCTGCGGCATATACGCTGAATGCCTCGCTCGGCAACGTCGGCAAGACCGTCATCTACACGGACACCGTCAACCCTATGCCGTCCGAGCAGGTCGCCGACCTCAAGTCTCTCGTCGCCGATATGCACGCTGGCAAAGTGCAGTGGCTGGTGATGCTCGGCGTCAATCCGCTGTACTCTGCTCCTCCCGATCTCGAGTTTCAGACCGCGTTCGACAAGGTTCCCAACACCGCGCACCTCGGCACGCATGTCGATGAAACTGGCGCTGTCTCTGTCTGGCATCTCAACAAGTCACACTACCTCGAGAGCTGGTCGGATGCCCGCGCATACGACGGCACAATATCCATCGTGCAGCCGATGATTGCTCCTATGTATGGCGGACACAGTGCGCACGACGTGCTTCAGTCGCTACTCGACAATCCCGAAGCGTCCGCTTTCGACGCGGTAGTCGAGAATGCAAAGACCTACATCAAGGGCGACTTCACCACCGGATTTCGCAAGGCCCTGCATGACGGTTGGGTCGAAGGCACAGCATTCACTGCGAAGGCCGGAGCGGCCGCAAAGGGCGCATCGATCCCCGCGTCCGCCTCTGCGCAGACCAGCGGCCTTGAGATCTCCTTCCGTGCCGATCCATCCCTCTACGACGGCCGTTTCGCCAACGTGGGGTGGCTGCAAGAACTTCCCAAGCAGATCACGAATCTTAGTTGGGACAACGCCGCTCTGATGAGCCTCGCAACGATGGAGTCGCTCAAGCTGGAGCAGAGCGACGCAGTCGAGATCAACTGCAATGGCCGCAAGGTCATCGCTCCCGCACTCATGGTTCCAGGTCATTCCGATGGTTCAGTGACGGTGCATCTGGGCCTCGGACGCCGTGTCGAAGCAGGCCGCGTGGGAGCCGGAGTTGGATTCAACGCCTACCTCCTGCGTTCCTCGAACGCACCCAACGTCACTACCGGCACGCTTACTAAAACAAAAGACATCTACGACATCTGCGTAACCAAGGTTAACACCATTGAGCATCGCGGCGCGTTCGCGCAGCAGGACCTCAACGCGAAGCAGTCCGACAAGGAAGGCACCTACTCGCTGCCCGGACATGAGGCGATGGAGCGCGCCATCATTCGCTACGCGACGCTCGCCGAAGTGAAAGCGAACCCCAATTTCGCGCACGAAAACGAAGGCGACGTAAAGGGCGCGCTGATCAACAAGGTCGGCTACAGCCCAATCGGCGAGCAGCCCAAGCATGACGAAAGCTTCTTTCCCGATGCATGGCGCTACGACCACAAGGACGTCTCGTCGCAGGCCATCCAGAACAAGTGGGGCATGGCGATCGACCTCAACTCCTGCATCGGCTGCAACGCTTGCGTGGTTAGTTGCTATGCGGAGAACAACATTGCGGTTATCGGCCGAGACCAGGTCAAGCGCGGTCGCATCATGCAGTGGCTGCGCATCGATACCTACTTCGAAGGCGATCTCCACACGCCTCGCGCGCACTTCCAGCCCATGGCCTGCCAGCATTGCGAGAACGCCGGATGCGAGCAAGTCTGCCCGGTTGGCGCCACGGTGCACACGCCCGAAGGCCTCAACACCATGGTGTACAACCGCTGCGTCGGCACGCGATATTGTTCCAACAACTGTGTCTACAAGGTGCGGCGATTCAATTACCTGCTCTACTCGGACTACGACACCGAAAGCCTCAAGTTCATGCGCAACCCCGACGTCACCGTGCGTTCGCGCGGTGTTATGGAGAAGTGCAGCTATTGCGTGCAGCGCATCGAAGCCGCGAAGATTGAAGCCGACAAGGAGAATCGCCCCATGCGCGATGGCGACGTCGTCACCGCGTGCCAGCAGGCGTGCCCGGCCTCCGCCATCACCTTCGGCAATCTCAACGACCCGGCCAGCGAAGTAGCCAAGCACAAAGCCAAAGAACGTGACTATCAGGTGCTCGCCGACTTGAACTACCGGCCGCGCACAACTTACACCGCCGGCGTTATCAACCCGAATCCGGAGCTCGCATAGTATGGCGACGAAATCTCCCATGCACGATCCGAAACTCGATCCGATGATCGACCCGCGCACCGGCGAGTACGCGGTCATCGCGCCGGGCCACAACTTCAAGTCGGTCACGCAGAAGATCGCCGGCATCGTGCTCACGTCGAACACGCCGCTCGGCTGGTTTGGCGGCCTCATGGTTGCCGGCGGCATAGCAACTTTGCTGGTGGTCGCGTTGACATGGCTCTTTCTTAAGGGCGTCGGCATCTGGGGCGTCACCATCCCCGGCGCGTGGGGTTTCGCGATTATCAACTTCGTCTGGTGGATCGGTATCGGCCACGCAGGCACGCTCATCTCCGCGATTCTTCTGCTTTTCAAGCAGAGCTGGCGCAACTCCATCAACCGCTTTGCCGAGGCGATGACTATCTTCGCCGTCGTCTGCGCCGGCATCTTCCCGCTCATTCACGTCGGCCGCCCATGGGTCAGTTACTGGCTGTTCCCGTATCCCAACACGATGAACCTGTGGCCGCAGTTCCGATCGCCGCTCGCGTGGGACGTCTTCGCGGTATCTACTTACGCCACCATCTCAATCGTCTTCTGGTACCTCGGGATGGTCCCCGACTTCGGCACTATGCGCGATCGCGCGGTCATGCCGGTTGCTAAATACGTCTACGGGATACTCTCGCTAGGATGGCGCGGATCGACACGCCACTGGATTCGTTACGAAACCGCATCGTTGCTGTTGGCAGGCCTTTCAACGCCTCTCGTGCTCTCCGTGCACACCGTCATCAGCTTCGACTTCGCAGTGGCAGCGATGGCAGGATGGCACACCACTATCTTCCCACCGTACTTCGTGGCGGGCGCCATCTACTCCGGATTCGCGATGGTCATCACGCTCGCTGTGCCCATCCGCAAGTTCTATCACCTTGAAGATCTGGTCACGCTGCGCCATCTCGACAACATGGCGAAGGTCATGCTCGGGACGGGTTGCATTGTTGGATACGGCTACGCGATGGAAGTCTTCATGTCCTGGTATGCCGCAAGCCACTGGGAATTTTTTATGATGTGGAACCGCATGTTTGGCCCGATGGGCTGGGCATACTGGATGCTCATCCTTACTAACCTCGCCATTCCACTAACGACGCTGTGGTCGCGCAAGCTGCGAGTCAACGCCCTCTTTCTCTTCATGCTGTCGTTCGTCATCAACATCGGAATGTGGTTTGAGCGCTTCGTCATCGTCGTCACCAGTCTCTATCGCGACTATCTTCCCGGCAGTTGGGGAACGTATCGCGCCACCAAGTGGGACTACATGACCTTTATCGGAACGTGGGGCCTATTCACATTTCTATTCCTTTTATTCGTCCGCTTCCTGCCCATGATCCCCATGTCCGAAATTCGCATGATGCTGCCGCAGACGAAGATCCGTCGCGGCGGAGAAGATGCTGAAAAAGTAATTCAGGAGACCGTCTGATGCCGCCGCGCGAGGGAATCTACGGATTATTAGCGGAGTTCAACACTCCCGGCGAACTTGTCCACGCGACCGAGCAAGCGCATCAGGCCGGCTATCGCCGCATGGAATGCTACACGCCCTACCCAGTTGAAGAAGCCGCCGCTGCGCTGCGCTTCCACAAGACTCGGGTCCCGTTGCTCTGCCTCCTAGGTGGCATCATCGGCCTCATTACCGCCTTCCTGATGCAGACGTGGATCTCCGTCTGGTCGTATCCACTAAACATCGCCGGCCGTCCGCTCTTCTCCTGGCCCGCTTTCATCATTCCGGCGTATGAGTGGACGATCCTCTTCGCCGGCCTCTCCACCGCCTTCGGAATGTTTGCGCTCAACGGTCTGCCGCAGCTCTATCACCCGCTGTTCAACGCGCCCAACTTCCGTAACGGGGCCACCACCGACAAATTCTTCCTCTGCCTCGAAGCGCACGACCCAAGGTTCTCCATCATCGAAGCGCGAAGCTTCCTCGAGCGGTTCGCACCTATCTCCGTCGTGGAGGTGAAGCACTAATGCAGAGCACAGGTTCAAGATTCAAGGTTCAAGGTTCAAGAGTGTTAACGAAGCGAGCAACTGCGGTGTGTGCGCTTGCACTCGCGAGCCTGCTTGCCGGCTGCCGTCAAGACATGCACAATCAGCCCAAATTCATTCCCCAGCGCGGCACCGAGTTTTATGCCGACGGACGTTCCTCGCGGCCGCAGGTCGAGAACACCGTCGCTCGCGGCCAACTGCACGAGGACTCCTACTTCTATACCGGCCTGCAGGATGGCAAGGAAGGCAACGTGATGCCGTATCCGGTGACGACGGAGGTACTCGCGCGTGGACAGGAACGTTATAACATCTACTGCACGCCTTGCCACTCGCGCGTCGGGAATGGTGCGGGCATGATCGTGCAGCGTGGCTACAGCAGGGCCGGCAACTTCCATACCATCCGGCTGCAGACGGCTCCGCTTGGCCATTTTTTCAACGTCGTTACCCACGGCTACGGCTCCATGCCCGACTATGCGACCCAGGTTTCTCCAGGAGACCGTTGGGCCATCGTGGCCTATATCAGGGCGCTGCAATTGAGCCAGTCTGCGAAGTCATCCGACGCCGGTGCAGGCGCACAGATCGAGTTGCTCCCCAACATCGCCGAGCGCGAGGGTCTGCCCGCGAACTTCGCAAACGAGTGGACGCTTCCGCCCACCGCCGTCACGGGAACTCCGGATGGCGATCCATATAAAATTCCAGCAAATCTAGTCGGGACGCCGGGAACGCCCATGGCTAACCCCGCGCCCACTATGCCCGCATCAGCACAAGGTGGAAATTAGAAGTAAATGACTTTGACGAAATCATCTTCAACGAAGGCCTAGACAGAATGTCATCTGCACACGAAAATCACGGAGGAATCAGCACTCACGGCCATAACGGTCCGCGTGCGCTTCCGGCCTCGTTGAACGCGCCTTCGGAGTTGCTGGCATGGCGCACGCGCGCGCTCATGATCGCCGCCGCCTTCGCTTTGCTCTCACTATTCTTCGCGTTCACGCACGAGGGCCGCAACCACATCCTCCGCGCCTACCTGATGGGTTACATGACCTGCTTCAACTTCGCTGGCGGTGGCCTGGTCGTGCTAATGCTGCAATACGTCACCGGCGGAAAATGGGGTCTGCTGCTGCGCCGTCCACTGGAGGCGATGACACGTACCCTGCCACTGGTCGCGCTCATGTACATCCCCATCCTGATCCCCACGCTCGGCAAGCATCTTTACCAATGGATCCGCTATCCCGACGCCGCCTCGACCAACAACGCGCTCGCCCAGGGACTCATCACGAAGGAACAGGCAATCACGGCGAACTTCAAACGCCCGATGCTCAATCCTTACTCCATGATCGTCGAGTACTGCATCATCTTCGCCGTCCTGCTCACGCTGATGTACCTGCTCAACAAGTGGTCGCTCAACCGCGATGCCGACACCCTTCGCGGCACCGAGCTGAGCTATGAACGCTGGCGTACCCGCTTTGAAAACCTCAGCGGTCCCGGCATTCTGATCTACGTCGTGATGCTTACCATCGGCGCGATCGTCTGGATCAAGTCGCTCGACGTCACCTGGTACTCCTCCATCTGGGGCCTACAATTCCTGGTCGCGCAAGGCTACGCCGTGCTCGCGCTCGGCATCCTCACCGTCATCCTGCTCTCGCGCTACGAGCCGCTCAAGACGCTCCTGCGCACCACTGAGCAGCACGACCTCGGCAAATTCCTCTTCGCCTTCGTGATGTTGAACATCTACCTCACGTTCGCTGAGTTCCTCATTATCTGGTCCGGCAACCTGCCCGACGAAATCCCCTGGTACCTCAGTCGTATCCATGGCGGATGGTGGACGATCTGCACGCTCGACTTCGTCTGTCACTGGCTGGTCCCCTTCTGCCTTCTGCTCTCGCGCGATCTCAAGCGCAGCAAACAGAAGATGATTTGGATTACCTGCTTCATGTTGTTCGCACGATGCGTAGACATGTTTTGGTTGATAGAACCAAACTTTTCCGATGCGGCCGGAAACTTACACATCGCAGGAAACATCGGAATATTGGCATACATCACCGTCCCCGCCACCGTTATCGCTCTGTGGGCGGCTTACTACATGACGCAGTTACTGGAGCGTCCTCTTGTTAACGTGAACGATCCGCACCTGGAAGAAATGATGGAGCCTGAACATGCACACTGAGGGCCATGACATGGGAAAGGAAATCGTCGGCAACACTCCGCCAGCGGCCGAATCCCCGAAGCTCGATTCAGAGCATCCCGGTTACGAGACCTCCGACGTGCACGTCAAGGGAGTCGCCGTGTTTCTTGCCGGCCTCTTCGGGACGGTCATCGTCTTTTTCTTCTTCTGCTACGGCATGGGCAAGGTCATCAACAATCTTTGGGTCAAGCAGGATGGCGCACCCACCAAGTGGACCATCGCCGCGGGAACCATCCCAGCCGGTAAGGGCGGCAATCTCGCCAGCAACCCCGAGATGGAGCAGAGACAGTTGCAGCAGATGGTCGCGAACTTCCCGCAGCCGCGCCTTGACATCGACGATGGCAACCAGGCCACCGCTGACCTGCACGCCCGCGAGGATCTTCTGCTCGACCACTACAGCAAGGTCGATGGCCAGCCCGACAGCATCCGCATTCCCATCAGTCGAGCCATGGAACTGATTGCGCAGCGCGGCTTGCCAGTTGAAACCAAATCCTCAAATGTAAACACTCCAGTTGCCTATGCCACCATGGAGCCGATCAAAACTCCGCTGACCACTGGATTTGCACGTACCGGCTACGAACTTACCACCATCGAAGCGCGCCAGCAGAAGATGAACTACAACCGCGCAGAAGCCGTTGCTGAGAAGTAGATTCACCCGCACCACTGTTTCACAGAAGCGAGGGACAGCAATGAAGCACTGGCAGACAATTCGGCGGACGTTTACCCATGGCAGCCTCGCCGCCGCTTGCTGCTGTGCGCTGTTTGGAGCGTCCGCATTCGCGCAAGTCTCCAGCTACGGTGATAAAGAGACCGGCCAGAATACTGGCGACCAACTTCCCACTGTGCTGCAGAAGGTCGAGGTCGAACAGCATCTCAATCGGCAGCTTCCACTGAACGCGCAGTTCGTCGACGATGCTGGCAAGACCGTCCGCCTGGGCGACTACTTCGGCAAGCATCCTGCCATCCTTTCGCTGGTCTATTACAACTGCCCGATGCTCTGCTCGGAGGAGATGGACGGCCTCGCCTCTGCGCTTGAAATGGTTAGGCTGACCCCAGGCAAAGACTTCGAAATCGTTATCATCAGCATCGATCCGTCCGAAACGCCCGCCATCGCTGCCAAGAAAAAAGCGTTCTACCTCAAGCGCTATGGACGCCCTGAGACCGCCGATGGCTGGCACTTCCTCACCGGCCAGCAGCCTGCGATTGATGCGGTCTCCGCCGCCACCGGCTTCGGCTATGTCCGCGTTCCCGGCCCCGACGGCAAGCTCTCGCAGTTCGCCCACGCCAGCTCCATCGAACTCGTTACCACCGAGGGCAAGCTCGCTCAGTACTACCTCGGCGTCGAGTATTCGCCCAAAGACATTATGCTCGGTCTAATCGACGCGTCGGGCAACAAGATCGGCTCGCCGGTCGCCAACATCCTCACCTACTGCTACCACTACGATCCGCAGACCAACAAGCATTCCATCCGGGTCGTGCGCGTCGTGCAGCTTGGCGGAATGGTGACCGTCGTGAGCCTTGGCAGTTTTATGTTCGTCATGTTTCGCAGAGACATTCGCCTCGGCCGCGAACATGACCTGACCCGCAAGCGTACGGATGATAAAGGGTAACAATGGGAATCAGTCCAGTCATATGGCAGTTTCTGGTGAAGTGGCTCACCGCCTCCGCGCTCTTCCCGCGCGAGGCGTCGACCATCGCGCCCTACATGGACGCGCTCTATGTCTTTCTCGTCGGCATGACCATCACCGGCCTGCTGCTGGTGGGCGCCATCCTTGTTACGTTTTCCATCCGCTATCGCAAGTCAGTCCATCCGGTCGCCACTCAGGTCGAAGGATCAACACTACTCGAAGCCACGTGGACCATCATTCCGCTCGCCATCTTCCTCATCACCTTCGTCTGGGGCGCGCTGCTGTACTTCCGCATCTATAACCCGCCCGTCAATTCGATGAACATCTACATCGTCGGCAAGCAGTGGATGTGGAAGGCCGAGCATCCCGGCGGCCAGCACGAAATCAATGCCCTGCACGTCCCCACTGGCCAGCCCGTTCAGCTCACCATGATCTCGCAGGATGTCTTTCACAGCTTCTCCATCCCCGAGTTCCGCATCAAGCGCGAAGTCATCCCCGGCCGCTATTCGACAGTGTGGTTCCAAGCCACCACGCCCGGTGATTATCACCTCTTCTGCACTCAATATTGCGGCACCAAACACTCTGCAATGATCGGCACCATCACCGCGCTCTCGCCCGATGACTATAAGAAGTGGACGCAGGGGTCGACCAGCGGTACCTCGCTTGCGCAGAATGGAGAACGCCTTTTCGCCAGCATGGGCTGCAATTCGTGCCACTCCGGCAACGCAGCCGCGCGCGGTCCAAACCTGGCCGGCGTCTACGGCTCTAGGCTCCAACTCACCAACGGCTCGCAGGTACTTGTGAACGAAGCGTACCTTCGCGATTCCATCCTCAATCCCTCGCAGCACGTCACCGCGGGATACGCGCCCATCATGCCGACCTACCAAGGCCAGATTAGTGAAGACGGCCTGATCGATCTCATTGAATACCTGAAAACGCTCAACACAAATTATCGCGTCCAACAGACGCTGACCACATCGCAGTCCGACCAGGCGGCGCCTCCGGCGTCAGGGATGGTGAAACCATGACCACACACAACTTAGTCCGAGGCAGCAACACAATCATCAACCTGCCCGACCAGAGCACCGCAGAGATTCCAAAGCGGAACTTCATATCCAACGAGCATGGCCTCCTAAGCTGGCTGCTCACGGGCGACCACAAGCGCATCGCAGTGCTTTATCTCATCTCGATCACGTTCTTTTTCTTCATCGGAGGAGCCTTTGCCGGCCTCATCCGCCTGGAACTGCTCACACCGCAACCGGACCTCGTCGCGTCCGATACCTACAACAAATTCTTCACCATGCACGGCGTCATCATGATCTTCCTGTTCCTGGTGCCGTCGGTTCCCGCGACCCTTGGTAACTTCCTTATCCCCATCATGCTGGGTGCACGCGATCTCGCCTTTCCCAAGATCAACCTCCTTAGTTGGTACCTGTATGTAATTGGCGGAACGCTCACTCTCACCGCACTCGTGCTCGGCGGCGTCGACACCGGATGGACCTTCACCACGCCGCTTTCCACGCATTATCTGAATACGCACGTCGTCACTACGGCCACCGCAATCTTCGTCGCCGGTTTCAGTTCCATCTTCACCGGACTGAACTTCATCGTCACCATCCACCGAATGCGCTGCCCTGGAATGACCTGGTTCCGCATGCCACTCTTCGTCTGGGCGCACTACGCAGCGTCGATCCTCATGGTGCTCGGCACACCGGTACTCGCCATCGCAATCGTCCTAGTCGCGCTCGAGCGCCTCATAGGCATCGGCGTATTCGATCCCACCAAGGGCGGCGATCCACTCCTCTTCCAGCATCTCTTCTGGTTCTATTCGCACCCGGCTGTCTACATCATGATTCTTCCCGGCATGGGCGTCATCTCCGAAGTCATCAGCACCTTTAGCCGTAAGCGCATCTTCGGCTACACTGCCGTCGCGTTCTCTTCCGTCGCCATTGCGCTCTTCGGCTTCTTCGTCTGGGAGCACCACATGTTCATCATGGGCGTCTCCAATTACTCCGCGCTGGTCTTCTCCCTTCTCACCATGTTGGTCGCGGTGCCTTCCGCCATCAAAATCTTCAACTGGGCCTTCACGCTACAAAAGGGCTCCATCACCTTCGAGACGCCGATGCTCTACGCCTTCGGCTTTATCGGCCTCTTCACCATCGGCGGTTTAACCGGAGTTTTCCTCGGCTCGCTCGGCATGGACATTCACCTCACCGAGACCTACTTCATCGTCGCTCACTTCCACTTCGTTATGGTCGGCGGAATGTTGATGGCGTTCCTCTCAGGCGTCCACTTCTGGTGGCCCAAAATGACCGGCCGCATGTATCCCGAGTCGCTCTCAAAGCTGGCCGCAGTCGTGACGTTCATCGGATTCAACCTCACGTTCCTGCCGCAGTTCATCCTTGGCTATCTCGGTATGCCACGCCGCTACCACGCGTATCCGCCGGAATTCCAAGTGCTCAACGTACTATCGACCGCGGGCGCAACGATCCTCGGTGTGGGCTACCTCATGCCCGTCCTCTACCTCGCATGGTCGCTGAAGTACGGAGCCATTGCCGGAGCCAATCCCTGGCAGGCCACCGGCCTCGAGTGGCAGATCCAGTCGCCCCCGCTGACCGAAAATTTTATTGAGATCCCCATCATGGACCACGAAGCGTACGACTACGATTGGCTCGAGCACAAGACGCAACCAGAGGTGACGACCGTTGGATAACACGATCGTATCCACCATACAATCCGAGCCGTTGATGCCCCACGAGACCTCGGAGTACGAGCCGTACGAGCATGTGTATGTGCCGCAACACCGCCATCATTTCGAGACGGAGGATCAGCAGCGCGAAGCCGGCAGCTTCGGAATGTGGCTTTTCCTGCTGACGGAAATCATGTTTTTCGGCGGAATGTTCTTCGCCTACCTGCTCTTCCGCAATTGGTACTACGACGCTTTCGTGACTGCTTCCAATCAATTGAGCGTGCCACTAGGTGCAACAAATACCGCGATCCTGATCTCGTCCGGCTTCTTTATGGCGCTCGGAGTGTGGGCCGCTGAAGTTAGAAAAAGAGGTCTACTTGTCCTCTTCCTTATTCTTACTACACTGTTCGGCCTCGCCTTTCTGGGCATCAAGTCGGTTGAGTACAAGGAGAAGTGGGACAAGCATCACATTCCCGGTGCAAGCTTCGACGTGTCCGAGTTCGTCAATCCGGCCATTGATGCTAAGACAGGCAAGCCCACCCAGAAGCCGCTAGCACCCGACGCCGCGCAGAAGACCCAGCTTTTCTTCTTCCTCTACTTCGCCATGACCGGCATGCACGCGCTGCACATGATCATCGGCATCGGCGTTCTCTTCTGGCTCCTGTGGCGAGCGCAACGCGGAGAGTTCAGCGCGGGCTATGTCGCGCCCATAGAAAACTTCGGCCTCTACTGGCACTTCGTCGACATCGTCTGGCTCTACCTGTTCCCCTTGCTTTACCTGATCAACCGCCACCCGTTGAAGTAGTCGGCAACAATACGAGAAGTGGTCAGCAAGAGCACAAGCAGCGTTGGAACCAATGTTTGTCATTCTGGGCGCATCGAAGAATCCCTGTATTGGTTTTGCTTGGAGCAACGCAATGACCGAACATATGAACGATGCCGCCAACATCACCAACCGAGAACACGCAGTCTTGCCGCTGAAGTATCCGTTCGTTTTCATTACGCTACTCATCGGCGCAGCAATCACCGTCGCCGCCGCCAAACTGGAAATAGGGATCTTCAAACCCGTGCTTTAACTTTGGAGTAGCAACGGACTTCAGCCCGCGGGAAACAAGGATAAGAAATAAGGGGCTTCAGCCCTGGGCCCTACCAAAAGCACCAAGGAGCACCGAATGAGCGAACACATCTACGACGCCGCGAACATCACCAACCCGGAACACGGTGAACACCACATCGTCTCGCCGGCGCAATATTCGTTCGTCTTTATTACGTTGCTCATCGGCACGGCGATCACCGTATTAGCCGCCAACTTCGATATGGGTGTCTTCAACCCGATTATTGCGCTCGCCATCGCCAGCACCAAGGCGGTCATCGTGATCCTCTTCTTCATGCACGTAAAGTATCAATCGAACCTGATCAAGATGACGGTAGGCGCTGGCTTCTTCAGCTTCCTCGTCCTCATCACCATGACCCTCTCCGACTACATCAGCCGCGCCTGGGGCCTTTGGTAGGTAGCGCCAACCCACCATAACGTCATCATTCTGGCGCAGCCAGAATCTCGGTAGTTGCGGTCCCGGGTATCCGGAAGGGCCCGCCCGTATACACGTATTGGTCCGTCAGCCTATTTGTCTCCGGCCACGTTTTTCTTGGTGACACTAACCTTCCCGCGCGCATGGCCGAGGTTTGCGCTTACAATTTCCACGCCGCCATTCCACCCCGGAGCATCGCTTTGAAACTGACTCACCTCCTCACCATCGTCGCCCTGCTAGCCGCCTCTCCGCTGACACACGCCCAGCTCGAAGGCGGCAAGTTCGTTGCGCAGCCCGTCCAACATCCCATCGCCGCAATCCAGGACACCGAAACCCCCGCCCAAAAAGATGCCCGCATGGAGTGGTTCCGTGAGGCACGCTTCGGCATGTTCATCCACTGGGGTCTCTACTCCATCCCCGCCGGCACGTGGGATGGCAAGCAAATTCCCAGCATCGGCGAGTGGATTATGAACAACGCCTCCATTCCAGTCGCGGATTATAAAAATCTAGCCACGCAATTCAATCCCACCGGGTTCAACGCGCACGACATCGTTGCGCTTGCAAAATCCGCCGGCATGAAGTACATCGTTATCACCGCCAAGCATCACGACGGCTTCGCCATGTTCGACTCCAAAGCGAACTCGTTCAACATCGTCGCCGCCACACCCTTCCACCGCGACCCACTCCGCGAGCTGGCAGACGAAGCTCGTAAGCAAGGCCTCAAACTCGGCTTCTACTACTCGCAGGATCAAGACTGGACCGCCCCCGGTGCCAGCGCGATGAAGACAGGCCGGCACGATCTTCCCACCCATCACTGGGACAAGGCGCAGGACGGAGACTTCGACACCTATCTCCACACCAAGGCCATTCCACAGATCAAAGAGCTGCTGACAAATTACGGAGACTTTCCCACGGTCGTCTGGTTCGACACGCCCACCGGCAACATGACGCCAGCGCGCGCTGCCGAGATCGTCGCGCTCCTGAACCAGCACCCCAACCTCATCTGGAACAATCGTCTCGGCGGCGGCTACAAAGGCGACACCGAGACGCCCGAGCAGTACATCCCGCCGCAGGGCTTTCCCGGCCGGGACTGGGAATCCTGCATGACCATGAACGACACCTGGGGCTTCAAGTCTTACGACACGAACTTCAAGTCCGCGGAAACGCTGCTCCGGAACCTCATCGACATCGCCAGCAAGGGCGGTAATTATCTGCTCAACATCGGCCCCGACTCGCACGGCGTCGTCCCGCCCGCCGAAGCCGATCGCCTCCGCGCAATGGGCGCCTGGCTCGCCGTCAACGGCGCGGCAATCTACGGCACCCAGCCCACCCTCTTCGGTCCCGAAGCCGGTGCCTTCTCCGCCACCGAGAAAGATAAAAAGGGCGCGCCCAAATTTATCCCCACCTGGGATTGGCGCTCCACGACTAGGCCAGATCGCATCTACATCACACTCTTCGCCTGGCCGACCAGAGCCTTCCACCTCGACAAGCTTCCACGCAAAGTAACCCACGCCTACCTGCTCGCCGATTCTGCCCACACGCCGCTCAAACTGACCCAGACCGGCGATGCTCTTGACGTCCAGCTTCCCGCCAAACCTCTCGATCCCGTCGCTACAGTTCTGGTCCTCGAGACCACTCGCTTCTGAGATAAGCTGGGACTTTAGTCCCGGCATGCCGCCACAGAATGTATAGGGGCTTTAGCCTTTGGGACTAGCTAATTCTGAATCAGCCGCACCAGCGTCCCATCCAGATCGATCAGCACACCCACGCGGGCTCCCCAGTACTCCACCTTAGGAGCATGGAGCCGCGGCTGACCACTAGACTTTTCTGAGATCCCGGCGTCTTTACAGACTGCATAGAAAGCATCAAGATCATCCAACCGCAGGCAGCACATGAATGAACTGGTCAACGGATCAAGGTCCGGATACGGGAAAAACTCCAACACCAAATTGCCACATTTCAGAATCATCCAGTGTTTGTCATGCCACTGTTCCGAGAAGCCTAAAGCTCTGTAGAAATCAGCAGTCCTCTCGAAATTGCGTGATGGCAGATTAGGTGTCGCAGAATCACTCATTTCATTGCTCCCCACAAATTGAAGAAACGTCAGCAATCGAAAGCATCTCAACTTTTTGCTGATAATGTAAAAAATATCTGACATCAAAGCAGCGCTTTTGTACAGTTCTCCATGTCAACTATTTTTGCCATGGAGAAAACGCATGGCACGTCTTAGCTTTCAAGAAAAGATTCTTTGGGCTCAACTTGCCGGCATCCTAATAGTCGTCGCGTACTACGCGCATTTTCTGGCACACTCTACTCCCGGATACCACTATTTCCACGCGGTCGTCATCGTTCTGCTCTTGTTGTTCGCCTCAGTCCGCATGTTCGTTCGTGGTCGTTCCAGCAACGTCGTAGAGGACGAGCGCGACCTGGCCGTCGCATGCATCGGCACGCGCTGGAGCAACATGATCCTCTGGCTGGGTCTGGTGGTCATCCTCGTCCTCTACTGGGATCACGGCAGCATGCGCTCAACCAACTTCCTCATCGGCATTCTCTTCCACCTGCTCATCCTCGCCGGTTCCGCTCGCATCATCCGCGAGCTTGTCGCCTATCGGATGTCCGCGTGAGATGGCCGCTGTCCAGCCCGAGAAACAAAGAGGTAGGCAGGCCGTGACTTCTCGAATCAGCAACACCATTCGCGAACTTCGCGGCGCCCGCTCCATGACACAGCAGGAGCTCGCCGACCGTATCTTCGTCACCCGTCAGACCGTCAACGCGATTGAAGGCGATAAATACTCGCCTTCTCTCGAAGTTGCTTTCCGCATCGCGCACGTCTTTGCAGTTCCACTGGAACAGGTCTTCCACTACGATCCGCCGCGCACTCGCTCGAAATAATTCGATCGCAGCCTGCCCCATCCTCATACGCTGCCGGCGTCACCCAGCCTCGGCGTGCCTGCGAACGCGTTCATTCATCGACGCCCAGCCTTTGTTCATCCCAGCCTTCTGCTCCTCGGGAACGAAGCCCAGCGCAGTGTGCCGGAAGGTGATCAACGTTCCCCCATTAACTTCGCTCAGGCGATACTGCACGTTCGAGACCATCGGGAACGAAGCGAACAATGGTCCCGCGAATTCCAGCAGCGTGGGCCGCATAATGGCCTTCACGTTGGCCCAGAAATGTCCATTGCCTTCGCCCATGTCGCGATACCACCTGCCACCGGGCCACGCTTCAATTTTCATGTTGAGCGATTTTCCGTCTGGCGTCTCATTGCCGGGACCCAGTTGTTCCAGCAGCGCGGCAAAGGTTACATCCATGGGTGCCTTAACGTGAATCTCCTGGTTGATTGTTAGTGTCAGGTTTTCGAGAGTCTGTTCGGTAGCAATCATGATTTCTCCTTTTGATTTGGGTTAGGGGTTTTCAAAACGGTTGAGCCTTGGCGTACCGTCGCCTCCGCCAGTTCCTTCACTCGATTCAACTGGTGCTGCCAGTAGCGCTCGAACGTTTCCGTCCACTCGTGCAGAGGACGTATCGCCTCGGCATTGGTCCGGTACAGCTTTTGCCTGCCCTGGCAGCGCATCCGAACCAGCCCAACATCGCGCAGCACGCGCAGGTGTTTCGAGACGGAAGGCTGCTCCAGCCCGAGCGCTGCCACGATCTCTCCCACCGGCCGTTCGTCTCCGGCAAGATAGCTCAGAATCTCCCGCCGACGGGGCTCGGCAATCGCGTTGAAAGCATCGGAAGTGGTACTCGCTCTTGCCATGACGAAACATTACATGCTCATATGGGAATATGTAAAGGATACCCTTTTCTCGATAAGTAAACTACCAAATTGCTGACATACTCCGGGCGGTGCCCAGCAGTGTTGGGGTTGACCGCGCCGCCGTGAAGCTTGAGAATCGAAAGTGACAAGGTTTTCCCACCCGCGCGGTCTTCGCGCCTGCCCTTCAGAGTCTTCCGAGGTTTCCATGCTCGCCTACATCGTTCTCCTGCTCGCCGTGCTTAGCCGCATCCTTCCTCACGCCTACCACGCCACTGCCTGGAACTTCACCGCGGTCGGCGGTGGCCTGCTCTTCTTTGGCTCCAGAATGGGCTCAGGCTCTTCGACCAACGTCACCCGCAACGCCGCTCTCAAACTTGCCTCCGCCGTCGCCGTCCTCATCGCGACCGACTACTACCTCACCGTCTACGCCTATCAATATGCCTTCCATGCGAGTGCGTATGTGGTCACCTGGCTTTGGTACGCCGCAGTCTGCTTGATCGGCATGGGCTTACTGCAGAAGTCCAGCATCCTCCGCGTCGGCGTCGGCGTGCTCGCCTCCGCGACATCCTTCTTCCTGCTCTCGAACTTCATGGTCTGGGCCGGAAGCGCAGTTGGAGCGATGTATCCGCGCACGCTGGCCGGACTCGCCGCCTGTTATACCGCCGGGCTCCCGTTCTACCGCAACGACCTCGCCTCGACCGCGATAACCGCCGGCGCCCTCTTCGGCCTGCCCGTGCTCGCCGCCAAAATCGTCGAATCGCTCCACGCCGCACAGAACAACAACCTGGCGTAGACATCTGCTTGGTAACGCAAAGAGCCCCGCCCTCTTTAATGAGTGGACGGGGCTTTCTTCTTGGCATTCTTTCGGATGCAAAGCCGAGACAAGTTTGCCTGATCTCACCGCGCCATCCTGTCTGGTAAATGGATAATGTGGCATATGCTGTCACATGTTTCTCATGCGAAGAATACGTTAGGTTACATATAGTCCACGCCATATTGCACGGGGATCTGGGTGAAGGCAATTCGAGTCGGCGCGGAGTCTTTCGCGGGCAACATCCCAGCGAAGTGCAGCGTGGTGTGCCCGTACTTCAGGTTGAGCTTGTCCATAGTGGCGGCGAGTTCGGCGCGGTTGTCGGGATCGCCGAAGAGCGAGGCCTGAAATTCGTTCTCTGGGATCAGGTTGTGCATGGTCACGCCGACGAAGAAGGGGCGGCCAAATCCCGGGCCTTCGGGACGCTTGGCCCACGCGCCGCGCAGTACGTTCAACAGCGTAAGCGTGTCCTGGCAGGGTGAGAAGCGCGCCTCCATGCCCCAGCCGGAGTGGCGAATTCCACTAAAATGTTTTTTGCTCTTGATGCGTGCCGCCTGCTCTTTCGTCAACGCGTAGCGGATAGTCACACCCATCGACGTGGTGTAGAAATGCTCCATACGCAGGCGCATTGCAGCTTTGTGCAGTAGCTTGTGTGCGACCGCCCAGGCACCGTTGGGGGAGCGATGTTCCGGACCGAGAACGTGCGAGTGGCCGAGCGATTTCTGAATGCCTGAGTCGACCGGCGCGCCGTTGTCGCCCGTCTCTGCGCCGCGCAGCCAGTGGTAGAGACGGTCGCCCCAGACGCTGTCCCAAAGTCCGTGCATTCCGGTTCGATCGAGTGCGAGCAGTTGCTGCATCGTGGTGATGCCCTTCGCGTTCAGGCGAACTTCGGTCTTCGCGCCTACTCCCGGCAAGTCGCGCAGTTCGAGGTGCGAGATCGCCCGCGGTAGTTGCGACGGCAGCAGACCAATCAGCCCGTCGGGCTTCTGCATGTCGCTGGCAATTTTGGCGAGGTAGCGATTCGGCGCCATGCCGATGGAGCAGCGTAGGGTCTCACCGACGTCATTGCGGATCGCCTGCTTGATGTGGAGAGCGATCTGGCGGGCGCGTGGAGGTTCGCGTTCGCGGCCCATCAATTCACAGACCATCTCGTCAATGGAGGGGATGTGCGCGACCGGGCAGCAGCGTTCGACGGCTTGCGCAATCTTGTGCGAATACTCAGCGTAGACGCTGAGGCTGCCTTCGATGAGGACGATCTCCGGGCAGATGCGTTTGGCCTCGCCGACCTGCGTTCCGGTTTTAATGCCGAGCGCTTTAGCTTCGTAACTCGCGGCGATGCAGCATGTGGTGTCGGCCATCGTGGGCACGACTGCGAGCGGGCGATTGCGATATTCGGGATGCAACTGCTGTTCGACCGAGGCGAAGAAACTGTTGAGGTCGATGTGCAGGAAGCCGAACCGGTCGGTTTGGAGATCGTCGGCCATGCGCACCTCTGCACCCTTTATTATATTCGCCTTATGTTTGCTCGGCATTACATTCGATACTGGTCGTCGGTGACGTGCTCCATCCAGTCGACGACTTTGCCATCGAGCTTTTCCGCGATTGCAATGTGGGTGATTGCGGTGGTCGTGGCGGCCCCGTGCCAATGCTTCTCGCCCGGCGAAAACCACACTACGTCACCGGGGCGAATCTCTTCGACCGGGCCGCCAACTCGCTGCGCCCAACCACAGCCGGCGGTTACGATCAGGGTCTGGCCGAGCGGGTGTGTGTGCCACGCGGTGCGGGCGCCGGGCTCGAAAGTAACGATCGCGCCGCCGACGCGGGCGGTTTCGGTTCCTTGAAACGGTTGATCGATGCGGACGTTGCCTGTGAACCAATCTGACGGCCCTTTGACCGATGGCTGCGAGCCGTTTCGTTTGATCTCCATGATTTTCTGTCTCCTTTGAGATGACGTTTTGATGCGGGCGTTGACGCTCAAGGCTCAATGTCGGCTGTGCGCTACCGAATCAATCGTCACCTGTTGTACTCTGACCCGGTGCATGTTGGCGCCAAAAAAGATACTGCCGAGGTCCTGAATTTCGAGGGCGCTGATGGCGCGCGGGCGGTGCGGGTCACCAACCCGGATAAGCTCTACTTCTCTCAGCAAGTTCAACTCACCAAGCTCGACCTGGTGCGCTATTATCTCTCGGTCGCACCGGGCGCGCTGGCTGGAATTCGCGACCGGCCGATCGTGCTGAAACGCTTTGTCGATGGAGCGCACGCGGAGCCGTTCTACCAGAAACGAGCGCCCGATCCCAAGTCGCGGCCCGAGTGGCTACGCACCGTCACGCTTTCGTTTCCCTCCGGACGCACCGCGGAAGAAGTTGTGGTCGATGACGCGGCGGGTCTGGCGTGGATAGTGAATCTCGGCTGCATCGAGCTTCATCCGCACCCGGTTCGATCCGGCGACCTGGATCATCCCGATGAGCTGCGCATCGATCTCGACCCGGGGCCGGGAGTCGCCTGGGACGACGTGCGACGCGTCGCGCTCGAAGTTCAGGCGCTGCTCGCCGAACACAACCTGCGCGCGTGGCCAAAGACCTCCGGTTCGCGTGGTATTCACATCAACGTCCGCATTCATCCACGCTGGACATTCACCGAAGTTCGACGCGCTGCGCTGGCGGTTGCGCGTGCGGTTGAGCGGCGTGCACCTGCGCTTGCGACGTCAAAATGGTGGAAGGAGGAACGCCACGGCGTCTTCCTCGACTACAACCAGAACGCGAAGGACCGCACTACTGCGTCGGCGTACTCGGTGCGCCCATTATCTGATGCGCGGGTGTCTGCACCGCTGCATTGGCATGAAGTTCCCGCGTGCGAACCGGCAGACTTTACCGTGCTCACCATGCCCGAGCGCTTCTCGACGATTGGCGATCCGCATGCGGATATGGATGAGCATGCGGGCTCGCTGGAGCCGCTGCTCGAGCTCGCGGCACGGGACGAAGCAGAAGGCCTGGGGGACGCGCCCTGGCCTCCGCACTTCGCCAAGGCGGCGGGAGAACCGAAGCGGGTTCAGCCTTCCAAGGCCAAGGCGGAATCAGCTTCAGCGGCGGATAAATCTTTTACGTATCAGCACGGCGAAGGATTTGGCGCACAGCGATTCAGGAAACGCTCGGTAGCAGCAGCGTCACCAGAGTCAGAAGCGTCTGCGGCGGCTTCCGGTTCGGAAGTAAAACCGAAGCGAGCTGCGCGCGTGCCGAAGATGCCGCTGATTGTTGTTGCCAACAGCCAGGACAAAGCTGCGGCTGAGGCTGGCCTTGAGCGGTGGAAGGTGGCGCATCCGAAAGCTGCGGCCCTGCTCGCCCCGGACGATGTGCTCATTGATCGCATGCGCG
>JANYLK010000199.1 GCA_025357875.1 Granulicella sp. | reverse complement strand
CGCGCGCTAGCTCGGCTTCCCAGGTGAGAAAGTTCGTAACGCGCATCTGCTCCCAACGCGACCACTCGAGCTTATAGCTGGTACTGGTGGCGCTGTCGCGGGTGGGCAGGTTCTCCCATCCGTTCACATCCTCACCCCAGTAGTTCAAGAACCAGGCCTTATTCAACGCGTCTGTCGTCCCGAACTTCTGCTTGAGGTGGCTGCGGAACCCTTCGAATACCTCGGGGTTGGAAGCACCGTAAGAGGAAGTCTCGTTGTCGATCTGCCAACCAATCACATTGGGATTGTCACGGTAGTGTCCGACGAGATTCTTGATGAGCCGTTCGGAGTAGCGGCGGAAGTCGGGGTTATCAAAGTCCATATTCTGGCGCATGCCGTAGAACGTCGGCGCCCCGCCGAGAGGGCGGGCCAATATCTCCGGGTGCTCCTTGTACATCCAGGTTGGGATGGAATACGTGGGTGTGCCCATGATGACTTTGATACCGCTTTGCTCATCGCGGCAACGACGCGGTCCATCCAGGTGTACTCAAACTTACCGTCTTCAGGCTCCCAGAGACTCTACGTGGACTCGCCCATGCGGACGACGGTGATGCCAGCCTTGGACATGAGCTCCACGTCCTGTTGCAGCCGATCGTACGGCATGTACTCGTGGTAGCACGCCGTCCCATAGAGCACGGTCGGGGGCGACCAGGGCGGAATCTGTGCGGGGAGCTTCGCTGTCTGTGCGCCCGTAGTGGTTGTACCCAAAGCGAGCGCGAGAAGGATCATCCCGGACACTTGTTTTGCGCTGCGATGGTTAGCAAACATTTCCACGCGCCAGAAATCGCTTTCCGCGATAGAAGGCACGATACAGAGGATGTGGATAGTGGTCAATTGGAAACGCCAGCGGGACGGAGTGCGACGAAGAATGCCCACGAAAGACTCATGCTACGAGAGGAAATTATAGCGATGAGCCTGCAGACGACGGCCGCAGCTCCGCGCACATGTGCCCCTGACAAAATTCTGGCGGCTTGACAATCCCAACCTCGATCGCTTAAATTCATGCCGTATTGAGAAATCGTTTTCTCACTCTAATCCCCCAAAACCAGCCCCGGCCCGTCCGGGCCTGGAGAGAGGTTTTCACGATGCGCAAAAAGCTATGGTACAGACTAAGAACCGGGTTGGCGATCGCAGCTTGTGTCTGCGCGCCGTCACTCCTGTTGGCCCAGGGACTCTTCGGCACGATCAGCGGAACCGTAACGGACCCGAGTGAAGCCGTCATCCCCGGCGCGACGGTGACGGTTACGAATTCGAGTACTAACGTCTCTGTCGTGCTAAAGACAAACTACGCGGGCGTGTATAATGCCTCGAGTCTGAACCCCGGAACGTACTCGGTCACGGTGCAGTCCCCGGGCTTTAAGAGCGGGATGGTAAAGGGCATCACCCTTGAGGTTTCGGCAAATCCCAAAGAAGACGTCAAGCTCGAGACTGGTGCCACATCGGAGACGGTCCAAGTGAGCTCCGAGTCATCACTGCTCGAGACACAGCAATCAACGCTGGGTCAGACCGTGGACCAGAGACAGCTGGAAGATCTTCCGGTGGCGGGCAGTTCCGGTAGGAGCTTTTACAGTCTGATCAACCTTGCTGCCGGCGTGAGTCAGCAGGTTGGTGCGGGCGGTTATGCATTGGACAATGCTCGAATCAACGGTGGCCGCCCCCGCATGGATGATTACCTGCTGGATGGCACCAGCTCGGAGCAGCCTACCTTTGGAGGCCCGGCGATCACGCCGTCTGTGGACACCATCTCCGAGATGCACGTGATCACGAACAGCTTCTCGGCAGAATATGGCAAGGTTAGCGGAGGCGTGATTACCGCGACGACGAAGTCGGGGACAAACCACTTCCACGGCTCCGCGTATGAGTACGCACAGAATGCTGTACTCAACGCAAAGAACTACTTCACCGCTCCGAACAATTCAATTCTCCCCTTCAGCTATAACGAGTTCGGCGGCACGATCGGAGGCCCCGCGAAGAAGGACAAACTCTTCTTCTTCACGGATTATCAACGCGTGCGAAGCAACAGTACGACTCCCATCATCGATCAACTCGTTCCTGATGCGGCGTTCCGTAACGGCGATCTTTCAGCGTTATCGACGCAGCTGGTGAATCCCCAGACGAAGCTTCCCTATGCAAACAATCAGGTCCCGGTCAGCGCGATCTCGAAGGCGTTGCTGGCCTTGTTCCCGGTGGGGAATGGCGGCCCGGCAACCTCGGTTGTAGGCGCGGACTTTTGGAGCGGCAGTGGGTCTAACACTTCAGTGGTGAACCGCTTTAACCCGCGGATCGACTGGAACCTGCGAGAGGCTGACCACATCTTCGGTGTCTACCATTACCAGCGCGAACGGTACTCGAGCACCAGCCAGTTTCCGGATGCTAACAACTATTCACTGAATCCTGACGACAGCATCACGGCGGGATGGACGCACATCTTCGGATCGACGCTCGTGAATGACGCCCGGTTTGGCTATAACCATCGAAGCGCGTTCCGCACCACCAATGGGTATGGTCAGGTGAGTGTAAGCGACTTCGGCATCGCGGGCATACCCGCATGCAACCTGCCCAATTCCGGCGGGAAATGCGGCGCTCCGACCATTGGAATCGCAGGTTTTACCGGCGTGGGCGGCGGAGGCTCCATGCTGGTTGAACCCTCTGGCCAGACTCTGGGATCCGACATGGTCACAAAGACGGTGGGCAAACAGACGATCAAAGTTGGCGGCGAGATCGACCATGTCAGCATCAGCAACATCCAGCCCAACAGCCTGACGGGCAATTTCTCTTTCAAGGGCACGGGAACCGGCAACCCCTTCGGAGACTTCCTGAACGGTTATCTTAGTCAGAGCAGCATTCAGGTGCAATCGGACTATCTCCAGCCCCAGACCTGGGCAGACGCCCTTTTTGTGCAGGATGATTGGAAGCTAAAGCGGACGCTAACGCTGAACCTGGGTATGCGTTGGCAATATGATCCGTCTTGGACCGCGAAAACCGGTCAACTTGCGACCTTTAATCCCTACACGTTAGCGTGGACGCAAAATGGTTTGAATGGAGCACCAGCGGGCAGCATCGACACGCATTGGAAGGAGTTCGCACCGCGACTGGGCTTTGCCTGGAATCCAATCAACGGAACAGTGTTTCGCGGTGGGTATGGCATTACCTTCCCCGGCGTCACGGGCCATGGGCGCAGTGGAGATGGAACCCCTTCCCCCAGCATCCTGGCGACGACCCAGGTTCCTACCGGGACGAACATTGCGAGCCTACCGACGGTGGTTCTGCCGAATGCAACAGCACCCTTGTCCGTTGCTCAAGGTGCGTACCAAACCTATACTCCACGCAACCAGGCGCCGCAGTACGTGCAGCAGTGGAACCTCACCTTGAATCAGCAGTTCGGAGCCAGCACAATCTTTGAGCTGGCGTATACCGGAAGCCACGGCGTTCACCTGCCAATCAACTACGGCTACAACCTCTGCCAGCAGTCAGCAGATCAGATCGCAAAGTATGGCACCGCCGCCGAGAACATGGACGGGCCATATTGTGCGCCGGGGAGCTTCAGTGCCCTAGGCGGATTCTACGGTGATTACGTTTTGTCCGGGTATTGGGGGCTCTCCAGCTCGGTGTACAATGCGATGCAGGTCAAGCTGGAGCGACGCTACGCGAAGGGACTGTCGCTGCTCACGACATTTACGTGGAGCAAGCTGATGGATGACTCGTCTTCTGATTACGGCGGTTTCGGTTCTCTGGATGTATATGGGCAGGACTTCTACCATCGCAGCGCAGAAAGAAGCGTGAGCGCAGGAAATATCCCCTATAACTTCCAGCTATCCCCTATCTATGATCTGCCGTTTGGCCCCGGGAAGGCTTTCCTGAATCACGGTATTGCCGGAGAGGTGCTCGGCGGATGGCGGCTCAGCGCCGTGTACTCGCTTACCTCTGGTGCGCCTTTGGGCATCAGTGATGGCGGCTTCGTGTATGGCAACGTGGCGCGCACGTTGACTACCCGGCCCACCTTGATCGGGAATCCGGCGGCAGGGCCAAGGAACATTAATCAATGGTTCAACACTGCCGCGTTTGACTGGTCTGGCACAACAGTCTACAGCGTGAACCTGCTGCATCCGGAAGGCAACAGCGTTCCGCAGATGGCCTTTGGAAACACTCGACGGTTCCTGGATAACAGCAACGTAAGCGCACCTGACTACAACAATCTGAACCTGTCCCTGCAGAAAGATTTCAAGCTACCCCTCGGTGAGCAGAGCTCGCTGCGCATCCAGGGCGACGCGTTCGATGCTCTCAACCATCCACTGTTTGCGTCGCCTGATACAAACGCTGATGCGACATTCGGGAGAGTTCTTTCAACGCGAGGCGGCAGCAGTTCGCGAACGATCCAGTTGGGAGCGCACCTGTACTTCTAGCACCATGCCAGGGACTGCGGCGGCTTTGATCGAGTCTCCGCAGTTCCCTGCGTTTGGGGAGGATCCGCGGTTTCGTTGATAGCCGCACGCCACTCGCCTGCTCCCGGGAAATCGACCCGCTGGTCTGCTCGTATGCACGGGTCTGCTCGTGTTAGATTTCGCCTGGGTTGCATGTAGCTTATAAGAAGGCTTGAGTCACAGTTCAGGAAACGGCACGTCTTTGCCATGTCGAAACGAA
The DNA here is from genome assembly GCA_025357875.1 of Granulicella sp. Taxonomy (GTDB): domain Bacteria; phylum Acidobacteriota; class Terriglobia; order Terriglobales; family Acidobacteriaceae; genus Edaphobacter. The sequence continues at coordinate 3,187 of JANYLK010000199.1, read as the reverse complement.
CTCCCCCCGCCGCTGTAAAGCAAACCGGGCCCAAGTTGCTTCGCGAGGTCGCGAAGCGTGCCGGAGTCTCATCTGCAACCGTGTCCAGAGTCACCAATGGGCTCTCGACCGTGGACAAGACGCTTGCGAAAAAGGTCTGGGCTGCGATCGACGAACTGGGGTATACCCTACACTTCCTCATGCTCTCCTAATTCGCCGGTCCCACAATACCCAGCGGAGGTCGTCATGCATGTCAGGGTACTGCTTCAGATCACCGCCGAGGACGGAACGCTCGGCGAAGTCAAAGAGGTTGTGGCTTCGAAAAAGAAACGCAGCGCTCGGAGCAGATCGGCCTTTCTCTTGCCGAGGGAAAAGCCATGCCCGCTGCCGTCCAGTTCCCGCTCGTCCGGGCGCAGGTGGCGTCCTGGGTTGAGGCGCGGCGCGCCTGCGACATCTGCCAGACATGCCAGAAGAGCAAAGGCCACTATTCACTCGTCTTCCGAACCCTCTATGGGGATGTGCCCCTTCAAAGTCCACGGCTGCATCGGTGTCCTTGCCAGACCGGCATCGCACCGGCTACCAGCTCGCCACTACGGGAGCTCTTGCCCGATCACATCGCCCCAGAGAGACTGTACCTAGACTCGCGCTGGGCCTCGCTTGTACCCTACGCGGCAGCGGCTTGATTGCTTGCTGATGTTTTGCCGATCGCCTCCGGGGCGAACGCTTCCACATTGCGACAACATACCTTGCGTGTCGCCGGCCGTGTCGAGGCAGAACTCGGGGAGGAACGAACGAGCTTAATCGACGGCTGTCCAGGACATTGGGCTGCGTTGCCGATCCCAGAAGGGCGGATCGTCGTCGGTCTCGACGGAGGATACGTCCGCGACTGGAAAGACAGGAAGACCAATTTCGAGTTGATCGTGGGGTGGTCGATGCCCGAAGACCGCGAATCTCGCTACGTCGGCATGGTGCATGGATACGATAGAAAGCCCAAGCGCCGCCTCTTCGATCTTTTGAAGACTCAGGGTTTACAAGCCAATCAAAGCGTTACCTTCCTGACCGACGGCGGGGAGGAAGTCCGCTCCCTCACGGAGCGAATCACTCCGGAAGCTGAGCATGTACTGGACTGGTTCCACATTGCGATGAGGATCACGGTGCTCGAACAGTACGCTCGCGGTGTTCGGCGTGATCCTGGGGGCGGGATGCGGAGGAGGCGTCGCCATTAACGGACATGTTCACGCCGGTCCGAACGAGTTGGGCGGGGAGTGGGGACACAATCCGCTGCCGTGGGCACGGCCTGAAGAATTGCCCGGGCCTGAATGCTATTGCGGAAAACGGGGATGCCTGGAGAAGTGGATTTCAGGGACGGGAGTGGCCTGGGATCACAGACAGGTGACAGGCAGGGAACTGACGACGCGGGAGATTATGGCGGCTAATGAGTCTGGTGACCCAGATGCGGTGTCTACGGTGGATCGGTTCGAGGACCGACTGGCCCGTGGGCTGGCCCATGTGATCAATATGATGGATCCCGATGTGCTGGTGTTCGGTGGAGGGTTATCGAAGGTTGAACGTCTATATCTGGACATGCCGAAAAGATTGCCTCAATATGCCTTCGGTGGTGAAATAGCGACCCCGATTCTCCCGGCCAAGTATGGTGATTCAAGCGGAGTTCGCGGAGCGGCGTGGCTGTGGCCCAATAAATAGGGCTAAATCTATCACCGTGTCCCATGCACGAGTGTGACCCAGATGAGAGAAGTTTGAAATCTGCCCAGCGATAAAAAGTGCTTTCTACAAGAAGCATGGAATGTCAAAAAATGTCCTATCTTCTGATAGACTCAATTGCGTAGTTGCCTTGGTTCCTGAAACTGAGAGCAGAGAACGAAGAGAAGCGTAAAAGCGGCAGATGCTGCATAGTAGCTTACTCGATGTGACATAGCTAGATGTCTAGCAAATGCGTCTGGGGACGTAGCTCAGTTGGTTAGAGCGCTGCCCTGTCACGGCAGAGGTCGCGGGTTCGAGCCCCGTCGTCCCCGCCATTCATTCAAAAGCACTTACGGATGAATGGGACCTCAAGTGACAACGAAATCCGGGCACGATATGGGCACAATAAGCCCGCTACCGACAACTGACCGCAATCTTCCCAGAATCCATTGTGCCCACGTTGGTGCTTAGTGTGCCCGCGTTAGGAACCATCATCCTTATAACCTTGCTCTGTGCGGCCCGCTTGTTCGAGGTCACTGCCTGCGTGTAAACGTCCAGGGTGATCCGTCTATTCGCGTGCCGTAAAAGCTCCTGTACGGTCTTGATATCTTCCCCTTTGGCCTTCAGCAAAGTGCCGAAGGAATGGCGGAATGTATGCCAACCGATGTTCTTGGTGATGCCGGCTTTGCGTGCGACCGGCTTGATATAACGCTTCATGAGATTGTCCGGCCAATAGGGCTGCTTGCCTCCCATTGTCGGACTCGCGAAGACCCAATCGTCATCCATCGGATACGCACTGAGACGACGCCAGCGCATGAGGTCCTCCGCCATGTACTCGTCCATTGGGACGGGTTTCGCTGAGGCTTCCGTCTTGCGCTCCCCCACGACCTGATGCCAGATCGCACGGGTCACGTTCAACTCCAAACTCTCGAAATTTACATCGCTCCAGCGAAGTGCAAGCAATTCGCTAACCCGAAATCCTGTTGCCGCGTCGAGCAGAGCAACGGTGCGCTCTCTTACGGACAACTTGCTGAGAAGTAGTTGGAGTTCCGCCAGTTCGAGAACATCAGTGTCAAGGGCGGAGTAAAACCAGGCCATTGTGGCGGAGTAAAAGTAGGCCAGTGGTTTGGAGTTAGGTCGTGGGGTATTTCGGGGGCGGAAGAGGTCCTTCTCCCCCGAGGCGCGGCCGGAGGGGCGTGTTTTAGGAGCCGCGTTTAGGGCGGCTTTGCTTGAGGCGGTAGCTGTCACCGTTCATCTCCAGGATGTGGACATGATGGGTGAGGCGATTGAAGATGCGGATTTCTGAGCTGCTGAGGAGGGCGACGGTTCCGTTCTCTTTGGCGGCTTCATAAGGCGCGATGCCGGGGAGTCGCGGGAAGATTGCGTGCCGCGCTCGGCGCCGGTCTCGCGATCGACGACTTCGCTCCACGCCTCTCGTTCTTCTTCAACGCACACAACAACCTCTTCGAGGAGGTCGCCAAGTACCGTGCGGCGCGCCGCCTGTGGG
>JANYLK010000186.1 GCA_025357875.1 Granulicella sp. | reverse complement strand
GGCGAGCCCCGCTGCGGTGCCCTCAAGCGGCAGCCGAATCTCGCGCGGGAAGTTTCCGTGATCGTGTTCGCCGAGAATCTGCATGGCCAGATCGCCTTCGACCGGATCGTAGAGCGCCAGGCCGGCGGCATCATAGGGAATCACCTCGCGAATGCTCGCCGAGATAGCGTCCAGCAGCGTGCTTGCATCGAGATTCGCCAGCAGCGCAGTCGAGAGCTGCAGCATGATCGCCTCTTCGGCGCGCTTGCGGTCGGTGAAGTCGCGCGTCACCTTGGAGTAGCCGGAGACCTTGCCGTCCGAGTCGCGGATCACCGTCATAATGCTGTTGCTCCAGAAGTGCGAGCCATCCTTGCGAATGCGCCAGCCTTCTTCCTCGATGCGTCCACGCGCTGCGGCCAGGCGCAAAAGTTCAGCGGGACGGCCGCGATCCAGCTCTGCCTGGGTGAAGAAGCGCGAGAAATGCTTGCCCAGAATCTCGTCCGAGGTATAGCCCTTGATCCGCTCGCCGCCAGGATTCCACGTGATAATGTGGCCGTCCGGATCGAGCAGATAGATGGCGTAGTCGCCGATGCTTTCAATGACGGAGCGAAGTTGCTGATCGTTGATGCGCAGCGCTTCAAGCGCAGCGCGCTGCTCGGTCACATCGCGCACAAAGCTGATCACCACCGGGCCGAACGTAGTGTCCACCGGCTTCAGCATGATGTCGACAGGGAACTCCGTGCCATCCTTGCGCAATGCGCACAGATTCATCGCCGCACCCATCTGCCGAGTACGCGGATGCGCCGAGTAGTTCTCGCGATGCGCAGGATGCCGTCCCCGCAGCCGAACGGGAACCAGGCTGTCCACCGGCAGCCCAATCAGTTCATCAGGCGCATATCCAAACAATTCAGCGGTGCGCACATTCGCAGCGCGGATGATGCCTTTACCGTCGGTGACAAGGATGCCGTCAGGCGACAAATGAAACAGATTCTCCGACGCAAATTGGGCGAACCCCGCTTGAAGTAGTTCGGCCGGGGTTGACTCGTCAAATCGAGATGGAACGAGAATGGTCGTGGCGAGGTCCGGCCTGTCTAGCACGCGCTCGATGCAAATATCCGTCATCCAACGTTCGCTCCAAGGATGCGTTGTGGATGCGTCGGCAACTCAAAGTCTACGCTAATGCTATATCGATTGACCCGCCCGGAACAGTTCCAAACACACCAGAGTCTCACGGTTCGAGGAACAGTTCGCATGCTTTGACGAGGCAACTAACGTAGACCGTGCGAACCAGCGTGGCGTACGATCCGGCTGGAATGAATCGGGCGAAATTGGCTGCAGCGAGCATGGCTTCGGCTCCCGGGACAGACTTATCTCCGGCCGGTTCGGAGCGCATGGCCTTACCCTCCTTGACCAGAATTCGGTACGAGCCATCGCTGCTGCCTCCGGTGGCAGGGCCAAGCGAGATAGTGCGCAATTCGAGCAGCCGGTCATGTGGTGTTTTGGAGGGTGACTTGACGCCTCTGGTGCGGAGCGCGTCGGCCAGGGCCTGGACCGTCTTTTGCTTGTCGCTGGGTTCGATGCGGACGCCCATGGCGTTGTATCCAGGTTCCGCAGCGATGGCCAGTTCGTAGGCGGCGAGCGCACCAGACTTGTCGCCCCGCGCAACCAGGATATCGCCCATATGCTTGCCAGTGTCGAGGCTCTGCGTGTTACTCCAGCCGGCCTGCAGATAAGTAAACGCCTCGTCCAGCTTGCCTTCGCGGAAGAGCGTCCAGCCGAGCGTATCCCAGGCGGCGGTGATGAGATGACTCTTAACAAACAGAAGCTGCGGATCTTCGTCGAGCGTCCACGAAGAGCTCTCCTCGGTGAGTTTGTCCAGCGCAGCGCGAGTGGAGCTTTCGGCCAGCGCCAGCTCCAGCGAGGCGTCGGCCAGACTGTAGGCGGCATTGTTCAGCACGCCCCCATCCTGCGATCTCTCCAGGACTGCGCGCAGCATCGCTGCACCCTTTGGCTTGTCGCCGGCCATCAGGTACGCCTGGCCCAGCAATACGTGGACGTTGTCGTTCTTGCCGTCCCCGGGCAGCCGCGTCAGCGCAGCCTCTCCCTCGGCGACAGCTGTTTTAGCGTCGTTATCTGCAATCAGCATGCCCAGTAGCTGCACCACCGGCGTCGGCTCGACCGGATCGGCCTTCGACCAGGCGCGCAGTGAGTCCGCAGCATCCTTGCGCTGGTCCAGTGCAAACTGCAGGTTAATGATGACCGGGTACATGCGCTGGTACGCCGCCGGATGGAGGTCAAGCTCCTTCTTGTAATCGGCGAGAGCCTCGGTCGCTTCACCGCTGCGGAAACGAAGGTAGCCGCTGGTGTTCCAGAAATATTCCTGGTCAGGGCTGAGCTTGCCCGCCTTATCGAGCAAGTCCTTCGCGCTAATAAGATCACTCTTCTCGATGTCGTCGTATGCCTGTTTGATCAACTTCGCAGCCGCCGCAGATGGCATGTCATCCGTGGCCGAAGTTATTGCAGCAGTGGCAGCGGACTTTGCAGTCGCGCCCGGCAGGATCTTCGCCCCCGCATCGTGGCGGACAAGCTGGATATACACCTGATTGTTCAGCCCCGCGTCGTCAGTCCACTTCTTGTAAGCCTTCCATTGCGTGGCCGGGACTTTTTCCTTGAGGACCACAACACGGAGGTTGGCATAGACGATCCCTTTGTCGAAGTGGTAGGTCTCATCGAGAGTCGCGAAGTCCGACTTGGCGTGCGTCGCTTCCGGAAGCACGACGCCCCAGCCGTCAGGCAGCTTCATCTCGGCTGTACTGGTTTCGGTGCGCGGCCAGCCCAACTCGATCGATTGGATCGGAGAATTCTTCTCGTCCACTAACGGCAGCGAGTTGTATCTGGTCTGGGGAATAATCTTGTAGTGCTCCCAATCGCCTCCCTGTTCGCGACGATAGTCATAGCTCCACTTCAGTGGATCGACCGTTTGTTCAGGACTGCTGAACTCGGGATGATTTGCCGTGCCCTGGTACCCCATCGATTCAGAGACCCGCTGGATGGCCTCGCTGTACTGCGCCGGCGCGATCTGGCGCAACGCAGCTCGATACAGAAGCTCTTCATCCCCGCGCGTCGAGTAGGTGATCCGCGACGTGGAGACTCCATCTTTATCAAGAGAGCCAACCGCCTTCCACGAACTCATCGAAGCGAACGGAGGATCGTTTGGAGTGCGGTCTATATATGCAGCCTTAGTAGAGACTGTGGGAACAATAAGCGCATGCTTGTCGCGGATCACCGACACCAGCATTCGATACGGCGCTATCTCAGCCGTAGTGTCGAGCCAGACCGGCTGGCCCGCAACAGTGAGGTGTGTGATGAGGTGATTGAACGCCGACGGTGAAGGCACGTCAGCATTGAAGCGGACACCCGCGCCGATCAGCACTGCGTCCGACTGAATGCCTGCAGCCGACAGCATCGCGGCCAGCAGCGTGTGCTTGTCCTTGCAGTCGCCATACTGGTTGCCGAGAATCTCTGTGGCGGTGTGCGGCTGGTAGCGACCAATCCCAAACGCCACACCGATGTAGCGAATCTGCGTTGCAACATAGCCGTAAAGCACGCGAATTTTTTCCTCGTCCGTTGACTTACCGGCAATCAACTCCGCGACTTTAGATTTGATCTCGGCGCTGGGCACGGCTCGGTCGCCTGCCACGGTGCGATACCAGCCGCCTACCTCTTCCCACGATTTGAAAGTTGTCCACGCAATGGTTGGCAGCTTGCCCTGTTCGGCGTCGAGCTCCTCATCGGCCGTCCACACTGCTTTCTTCTTCGCCTCCGCGGCGGCCTCAGCCTCTTTACCGGCAGTTGGTTTGAGCTGCGACGAAGTCCAGCGGTAGACGTGCAGAGCAGGCGTGGCTTTTGTGGCGGGTACATCCGACTCGACCGGCTTGGCGGTTGGACTCCAGACTTTGAACGAGATGCCAACAGGGATGCGAAGTTCAATGGTCTGGTCGAGGACGACGGCGCCGTCGACAAAACTCTCCTGACCCCAGATCTGCCCAGGCGCCTCCGACTTGGTCGTGGTGATGCGGGCCTTCCACTCCAGTGTGTCGCCAACGCGAAGACTGCGAATGGGAAGCTGTTTCTCCTTGAGATCGCTGTAGAACGGAGCTTCGCGTGTAACCGGCGCAGGCATTTCGATGGCTTCTGTGGGAACGCTTTCCCCAACCGTTCCGTCGGGATGACGCACGCGAGCGTACAGGAACTCCACATGCTGCGAGTTGCCCGCGTAGGCAACCGAGATGACGCCCAGCGTGCGGACGGCCGCATCGGTCTGCACGCGCGCCACGATGGTCCGATCCTGAAAGCCGGTGCCGTCGGCGGCAAAGGTGTAGATGGAGTCACTGCGCTCGATCACGATCGACTCATCCGCGTAGGTCGATGCCTTCGCGTTGGCGGCCGCGGATGCCGTAGCAGCACCCGTCGTTTGCGCCAGTATCAAGGGAGAGGGGCAGTAGCCAATCGCAGCAACCATCACAGCCGCAAGTGTGCAGAACTTCACTGCAGAGCAACGCATAGGTGTCCCCGGTATAGCAGAGCGATTGCCGGGAGTCTAGAGAATTGCGGGAATCGGAGAGCCTGGAGCGCGTGAAGGGCACAGCTTGCGCACGCTGCCTGGATTGGGGAAGCGGAGGAGCAAAATCAGGTCGCACATGACGCGCTCGACCTGTGTCTGCGAAAGCGCATTTCTACTCAACAAGCGCCAATATTTTCCGCAATCTTCGTAATTTGTGCCCTGAATCGGACAAAAACCGAAGAAACAGGCAAAATACCTGTGGAAACCCCATAAAACCCATTGACAATGGTTCCCGAAAGGCTGATCGTAAATTGCGGTAGGTTTCTCAGCACCCGCATAAACACCGGCTATTTCACAGCATGGATATGGTTTTCAAATTAGGTCGATGCGGACAGTTGAACCAACCCACAGCAACACAACGCAGCATGTAACCCAAACCTGGATCGAAGGAGCAACAGATATGGCAAAGGGAATGACCAAGACCGCGCTGGTTCGCCACATGGCGGAGAAGCTGGGAATCACCAACAAAGACGCAGCAGCAAGCCTCGAACTGCTGGCCGATACCGCCGTCAAGGAGACCAAGAAAAACGGTGAGTTCACCATTCCCGGCATCGGGAAACTGGTGAAGGCAGAGCGCAAGGCGCGCATGGGCCGTAACCCACAGACCGGCGAGCCGATCAAGATCAAAGCGAAGACCGTGGTCAAGTTCCGCGTCGCGAAGGTTGCGAAGGACACGATCGCTCCGCCAAAGAAGTAGCTCTCCCCTGGACCGCCGAGAGCCCCATGGTCAACGCAGCATCTTCGCGTCGACCATGGGGCCTCTCCGCATCAGGGCACAGGTCTAAGGGATGAAGGGCCGGCATATACCAGCCTTGTAATCTAGGCCGAAGGTCTAGGTTCCGGCCGCCAATAAACCAGAGGGCTGAAGGCCCGACACATACCCACCCCGCCCAGCCCCATTCTTCATCAATTCGTCGCAACGGCCTGACCCGCGGGCTTCGCAAATGCACGCACCACCATCGACACGCCCAGCCACACCAGCACGCACTGAATCAGCAACTCCGCATCGTATCGCCAGCCAAGCACCGCGAACGAAGCAGTCACACCCCACATGAAAATCTCCGCCATTCCCGCATGCATCCAGTGAGGACGCGCGCCCGATCCCGCCACACGCGCTCGCAGTGCAGGAAGAATCCGTGGCACCTTCGCGCAATACTCCACATACGCCTCGCCAAGCTTCTCGCGAAGGAACGCCTCTTCGCCAAGAATCAGCCGCACCTGAAATACGGTGATGAACACAAGCGTGAAGATCGCTCCACTCGCCGGCATCAGCAGCGCCAGTGCCAGCGTGTCGATCCAGTTGCCCAGGTACAGCGGATTCCGCACATAGCGGTAGGGCCCATCCGCGACCACGCCGTCGCCGCGCATCTGCCCGTCGCGCATCACACCGACGCCCAGATACGCCGATCCCCACGTCCGCATCCACGCGCCCAGGCCCGCGCACACAATGCCCGCAATCAGCACTGCGTTGAACGCCGCGGCAATCGTCATCGCCCCATTCCGCGACAGCAACACCGCAAGCCGAGCCCATACATGGGCGTTCGGACCCGTGCCATCGAGATGCAGCGCGAAGTCCCAAGGCGCGACAAATCCAAGCACGTAGATAACGATGAAAATCCAGAGTCGGAGTCGGAATTCGAACGCAGTAGCTTTCATAGGAGGTCACTAGTTGCTAGGTAAAGTGTAGTGCGTCCCTTTAGCCCTGACGAAATGACAGAGAGGTATGAGAGGTAAGAGGAATGACATAGAGGCATGAGAGTCGAGAGGAATGACAGAGAGGCATGAGAGGTGAGAGGAATGACATAGAGCGGCCCGAGATCATCGTTCTCGGAGTAGCGGCGGGCTTCAGCCCGCGGTAAGTGGCCTACAAATCGGCGGGCTTTAGCCCCGGCTCCTGCTTACCTCTGCTCCTGTTCAGACGCGAATGCGTGACGCACCGCCCAGCCCCTATTGTTTATAAACAACCCCGCTCTTCATCACGAAGCTGACATGCTGCAGCACGCGCACATCTTTCAGAGGATCACCATCGACGGCGATAATATCGGCCCACTTACCGGGCGCAATCGATCCGGCGCGATCCGTCCATCCCATCAGGTCGGCCGCGTTCACCGTACCCGTCTGGATTCCCTGCAGCGGCGTCATCCCGAACTGGTTCACGTACACATCGATCTCATGCGCATTCAACCCATGCGGATACACGGCCGCATCGGTACCCAGCGCAACCTTCACTCCAGCCTTGATCGCCTTCATCGCATTCGTCTTCTCGACTGCGCTGACGTCCTTCATCTTCTGCTGATAGATCGCCGGCAGATTCCCATTCGTCTGCATCCAGTCGATTAGGTACGCAGTCGGCACGAGATAAGTCCCATGCTGCTTCATCGCCGCAATGCCCGCGTCGTCCAGGTACGATCCATGCTCAATCGAATCGACGCCTGCCTCCGTCGCCCACAGAATTCCCTGCGCTCCATGCGCATGCGCGGCGACCTTGCGCCCAAGCCGATGCGCGTCCGCCACAATCGCCTGCATCTCTTCGCGCGTGTACTGGCTCGCCTGCGGGTCATCGCCCTTCGACAACACGCCGCCGGTTGCGCCAATCTTGATCAGGTCCGCACCGTACTTAATATTCTGCCGAACCATGTGCTGCACCGCCGGAATCCCATCCGCCACGCCCTGCCCAACGTCGTGGTAGTCGTACGGCAGCAGGTTGTCGTCCATATGTCCGCCCGTGATGCCAAGCGCCGGTCCGGACACCTGCATATGCGGCCCCGGAATATGTCCTGCATTAATCTCGTCGCGCAGTGCCACATCGGTAAAGCTCCCCGCGCCAACATTGCGCACCGACGTAAAGCCCGCCTCGAGCGTCACCTTGGCATTCTCAACGCCAATAATCGCCTCCTTCGCCGGCGTCATCGACAGCTCAAAATACGGATCGAAATTAGTCGCCATGGTCAGGTGCGTATGCACGTCAATCAACCCCGGCAGCACATACATATTCGACAGATCGACAACGGAATCGCCAGCACCCGCGGGCGTAGACGCAGTCGGCGCAATCGCCGTGATGCGGTCGCCAGTAACAATAATCGTCTGCCCCGCCGGCTCCGCGCCCGTGCTCACATCCAGCAGATGCCCAGTGCGAATCAGCGTTCGCCCTACGGTCTGCGCCTGCGCATCGTTCGCGTAACCGCCGACGTTGAGCAAGACAATCGCAGCCAAAACAATGTGTAACATTCTGAGTAACAAATACGGGCTGCGGCGAATTGTAGAAGATGTCATAAGCTGCATATCCTTTTCGAAAAAGGGGAATTGAGGTTGGCAGTTTGAGTCTACGCCAGACCGCCGCCTACTTGAATCCCCTGCAGAATTACTTTCGCTACTGTGCTGTCCCACAATTTCGCGCACCATTGTTTTAAGTTTGTCATTCTGAGCGTAGCGAAGAATCCCCGTATTTAGCCTCTGTTATTGCCGTCCTCTCGTTCCATCCACGATGAGAACTTCTGAGACACCACACTGCATGGTATTTGACGATCTGAACTGGAACGCTTTGACCGCCACGGATGCGGCTGTCCGTGCAGCCGACGCCAAGACCGCGGAGGCACTGAACGCAACCGATCCCGATCTGAGCCGCTGCGCAGCGGCAAGCTGATCCTGTATCACGGCTGGAACGATCCGGCGATCTCGCCCCTGAACACCATCCAATACCACCGGTTGAGAAGCTACGCGGGCCCCACGTTACGGAGGGAGCGTGGGGTTTCAACCCCACGAATAAAACCCCTGGAATCACCGGGCTTTAGCCCCGGGCATCCGCCATATCGCATTCGCCGTCGAAGATATCGACGCCGTGGTCGCTGGCCTGCAACGCCGATACGTCGCTTCCTCGCGAACCGACAGGCCGACCAGCCTCGGGAATGTTCTATGCTGATGCTCTTGAATCTTCCCCTCGGCCGCAAACGGCTTGCATCAGCTTCTCGTAGTATCAAGCCGTCGCATCTTCCGTTTCGCCTTCGTGCAGTCTGGGCGAACGTGGCGCATCCTCGGGTGGATAGACAGGTGTGGTCCGGTGCGGCAAATAGATGCCATCCTGCGCGAGCAAAGCGTCGTACACCGGCACCTCACGCCAGTAGCGGGCCAACGCGAAGGCGGTCATGTTGGCGATCATCAGCGGCAGCACCAGTCCGTAGCCTCCGGTCATTTCGAATACAATCAGGACGGATGTTATGGGCGCGCGGACAATACCAGCAAACACCGCCCCCATGCCCACTACCGCAAAGGCACCTATTGCATCTGTCGAGTGATGGAATACGGTCACGTCAAGATACCCTATGGAGCCGCCCAACATTGCCCCCATAAATAAGGCAGGCGCGAAGATGCCTCCCGAGCCTCCACTTGAATACGAGCAAACCGTAGCCAGGAGCTTAAGCACACAGAACACGGCCATGAAAACCACCGGCATCGTCCCGGTGAGTGCCAGTTCCAGCGTCTTGTAGGGATCGCCGGCAATCCCGTTTAGGTGAAATAACTCGAGCCCAACCACCGCCAGGGCGCCGGTTGCCAGTCCGCCCAGCGCCGGATGCGCCCATCTGGGGAAGGCGGTGAACTCTTTGAATCGCGCCCGCAGCCACAACAGGGAGTCCGTAAACGTGACTGAAACTACGGCCGCCAACACGCCTAGGAGTGCGTACCAGATCAGCGACGATGCGTTTGTGAGCACGTACTGCCGAGATACGTGGAACACAGGTTTCGTCCCCAGAATGATGTGCTCGACTACGGCTGCCAAAGCCGCAGCCACGATCACACCCGAGAGCATGGTCTGGTTGAGGTCGCCCATTAATTCTTCCAACGTGAAAGTGATGGCAGCGATAGGGGCATTGAAAGCCGCAGCAATCCCTGCAGCCATACCCACCGAAGTCATTCGCCGACTGGATTCCGGGCTGAGCCGCGCCGCCCGCGCCATCATGCTACTGACGCCTGCGCAAATCTGAACCGTCGGCCCCTCCAACCCCAGCGAAGCGCCCGAACCGATTTGAAGAGCGCAAAGAACAAACTTGCCGATGGTTTCTCTTATCGACACCAGCCCCGAGCGCAGCACGTACGCCACCTTGACCTGTGGAATGCCGCTGCCGGCGGCGGCAGGAGCCCAGTAAGTCAATCCCAGACCCGCTACCAGCCCGCCCACGCCCGGTGTGAGGATTGTCCAAACGATCCAGCTATGTCCCGTCGCCGTGTTGGCTCGATTGATCAGCAGTCTCTCTAGCCACCCAATGCTGAGATGGAAAGATACTGCCGCTAATCCGCACAGGCCGCCGGCAAAAATAGTAATCGCCAGAAGGCGCTTCTGTTCGTTCGGCAAACGCCGAATCAGCCACGCCAAAAAGCGCGGCCAAACACTAGCGATTCCTTGCCGATAATTCAATTCTTCCGGACCTCGTCGTTTCGAGTATAGATGTAGTGCAGCTTCAAATGCCCTCGAATCAACGGAGACCAAGAGAGAAGCGTAGTCCCCAGACGCGCTTTTCTATATTCACTCGATGTCATTGCTGCTATCCCATTGATCGCGGGACGGCGAGGCTGCTGAAAAAGCGATGTAGCCGGAAGCAATCCGAAGGGCATACCAGCGATGCGAAGTACATGGCTCCAGCGACACGATTGATCAAGCGGCTGGGCCAGGAACTTGCGCCGCTGCAGATTGGCAACGGCGGCCGATCGTGCCGGGATCAGCTTGCGATTTTAACCCCACGAAGACACGACAATTCGTAACCACATCAGTTGCTTTTACGGATTTCTGATGCCTGACACCGCTTACCCACCCAACGCGCTCAGAATCGCGTCGAAATCGTCTACCCCCGCGTATTCGATAATTACCCGGCCCTTGCCTTTCTTATCTTCAATACGCACCTTCAGTCCCAGACGCCGCTGTAGCTGGTCCTGCGCTTCGCGCACGTTCGCATCCTGCGCTTGCACCTCAGCGACCTTCTTCTTAGGCTTCTGTTCCGGATTCAGCATTGCCGAAACCATGGCTTCGGTCTGTCGGACAGACAGATTCTGATCGAGAATAGCCTCGACCACGTCCGTAAAATTCTTCGACGATTCCAGCGCCAGCAACGCCCGGGCATGGCCGAATGTCAGATCGCCCTTCTCGACCAGAGACTGGATGCCGCCAGGCAGCTTCAACAAACGAATGAAGTTACCAATGCTGGCCCGATCTTTGCCGGTGCGCTTCGCGATCTGCTCCTGGGTCAGGTGGAAGTCGCGGCTCAACCGTTCGTAGGCGCGCGCCTGCTCCATCGGGTTCAAATCGGCCCGCTGCAGGTTCTCGACAATGGTCATCTCCATCGCCTGCTCATCCGAAACTTGCCGCACAATCGCCGGAATGGTCGCCTTGCCCGCGATCTGCGAGGCTCTCCAGCGTCGCTCACCCATGATCAACTGATAGCGTCCTCCCGGCAATTCGCGCACCACGATCGGCTGCACAACACCCGTAGCCGCAATGGATTGAGCAAGTTCCGAGAGCTTCTCCTCATCGAATGCGGTCCGAGTTTGGTTCGGATTGCGATCGATGCGATCAAGCGCGATCTCCAGCGGTTTCCCGGTCGAATCAGGCGCAGCTGCAGCCTGCGGACGCGGACCGAGCAGCGATTCAATACCCTTGCCCAGCGCGGAACGGCGCTTCGGGTCAATGTAATTCGTTGTTTCCATGTTGCCTCTTTTCTGCAGATTACAGGATTTCAGAGCCGGTTTTGCGTTCATCTATAAGGCCAGAATTTTGGGCCGTCCGATCCTGTGGCCGGCTGCGCCTTGGCTTTTCGGCTCGCAATGCCGTTGCGGCGCAGCAGCTCCAGCGCCAGCGCTGTATACGCTTCGGCTCCCTTCGACCTCGGATCGTAGAGCTGCACCGGTTTGCCGTGGCTTGGCGCTTCGGCCAAACGGATGTTGCGCGGAATAGTGGCCTTCAGCAACTTTTCGCCGAAAAAACCTCGCAAATTGTCAGTGACCTGTTGCGACAGATTGGTGCGGTCGTCGTACATAGTCAGCAGAACGCCTTCCAGCGCGAGCGTGGGATTGAACGCCTGCGAAACGCGATCCAGCGTCTGCATCAACTCAGTAATCCCTTCCAGCGCGAAATACTCAGCCTGCATCGGGACTAGAAGCCCATCCGAAGCCACTAAAGCGTTTAGAGTCAGCAAGTCAAGGGCCGGCGGGCAGTCAAGAACGATAAATGGATACTTGTGCCGGATTGGCTCAATGGCCTCACGCAGGCGAAATTCGCGTCGTTCTTGGCCGACAAGTTCGAGGTTCGCGCCCACCATATTCTTGCTTCCAGGCAAGAGTATAAGATTCGAAACACCAGTGTTCATCAGGGTTTCGTCGAGGCTCGCGTTGCCCATCAGAACGTCGTACACACTGAGCCGTGTCTCGTCGCGCGCGACGCCAAGGCCTCCGGTAGCATTTGCCTGCGGATCGCAATCGATCAGCAGCGTAGGCAGCCCTTCAAGTGCCAGTCCGGCTGCGAGATTGATTGCGGTCGTAGTCTTACCGACGCCGCCTTTTTGATTGACGACGGCGAGGACTTTGGACTGGGGATTGGATTGGCCTGCGCTTGGCGGGTCGGAGTATGCGTTCGATTGTGCAGATAGCGTGGACACGATGTACACGAAGCTTAGGTCGCAAATCGTGAGATGGCAAGGTTGGAAGGCTGTGCAGAAGGGTGTTGCCCTGTGGAGAAAGCTTGCGGAGAGGCTCTGGACGGGGCGATGGGAGAGGCGGATTGGTCTGAGCTGATGTGGAAAACTTTCTTCGGGAAGACCGGGCAAGGGATTGTTCCACGTGGAACGTTTTGGGAGATTTGAGCCTCGGAAGCACGAAGTCCGGGGGCAAATTCAATGAGGTATCAGGAATGTTCCACGTGGAACACCGCTCAAATTCGGTTAGCTATTAGAAGCACCCTGTCCGTCGAGTTGGGGATAGGGATGACCTTAGCCTTGTTGAATTGTATGGAGAGGGCGGGAGATTCGGCCTGTTTCGAGGTTCCAAGGATCATGACGCGGTGTGTTGCGCGGCATGCTGCCTCGTGGATTGCTGCTTCCATATCGTCAACTGCCCTAAGGGTAACGGTGTGGAACCGTCGAGTTTGGGGCATTGTCTCCACGCGAGCGGCCCAAACCTCCGTAGGAAGCAGAAGAGTGCGCGCAACTTCGCGTAGGAACGACGCCTTTTTCCCTTGTGACTCGGCGAGTGTGACCTGGATGTCAGAGCGCAACAATTGAATAGGCACGCCGGGAAAGCCTGCTCCGGAGCCGAAATCGAGCAAAGTGGGACACGGCCCTAAAAAGGTGCCGACGAACAGACTTTCGCCGAAATGCCGACGAACGATGTCCTCTGGCGTTCGAATCGCGGTAAGATTGGTGAAACCGCTCCATTTCCGCATAAGTTCAAGATAAATAGCGAGTTGTGCGTTGATTTCAGGCCAGCCGCACGCCGGTTCGGGCGCTGCGGCGACATATTGCAGGAGCAGATTGGCGATGGCATCGGGAGTCAACTAAAGCCTCGGCAAAAGTGCGATATACGGGGATTTCCCTTTGGAAAGCGCACGTCAGAGTGACAATCACTCCGTTTACGCTCCGAATGGCATTCTGCTCGCGTCGCGCAGAATGACAAACTAAACGGCGGGTTGAGGAGCACGGGGTGTCCAGGCGGCGGCTTCGGCGACGAAACGGCTGAAGAGGGCGCGGGAAGCGGCGCTGTTGTCGAAGGTGCGTTCGGGATGCCATTGCACGCCGAGGATGAAGTTGCCGCCCACGCCTTCGGGCGTGCCTGAACCATCAGTGGCCTGTTCGATGGCTTCGACGACGCCGTCTTCGGGGCTGCGTGCGGAGATGCGCAGGCCGTCTCCGGCGATGCCAATGGCCTGGTGATGGCTGGAATTTATGGGGAGGCGAAGGAAACCGTCCCGTTCGGGCGCCTCTTCGGGCGTGGCCAATTCGCCCAGCAGCGAGTGCGGTGCGACCGCAGCTATGTGAGCGACTCCGACGGCTTTGCCGGCTTTGTGGTTGACCGGCATTCCTGTGAGGTGCTGGACGAGCGTTCCGCCGCGCCAGACGTTCAGCATCTGGGTACCGAAGCAGATGGTAAAGATCGGCTTGCCCATATTGTGCGCGTCCTGAAGCAGGAGTTCGTCTACATTCTCGCGGGCGGGATCGGCCGGGGCGCACTCGGGATCGGGTTCCTGGCCATACTTCTGCGGGTTGACGTCGGCTCCGCTGCCTGGAAGCAGAATGCCCTGGCAGTCGGCGATAAGCTTGGCGGTTGCCGCAGGTGGTTGATTTAGCGGCACTTCGACGGCTTCTGCACCACTGCGCTCGATCGCGCTGGCGTATTGCGCCCACGAGCGGCGGTTGTACTCGAGGTCGGTGCTGGTTGGAACGGGAATGGCGATACGCGGCTTGGTCATTGGCATGGATGCTTAGCACCGATGATACTGATTTTCAGCGATTGTAACCGGGTGCGGGAGACGAGAGCCAATGCGGGGATTCTGGCTGCGCCAGAATGACGGGCTGGGAGGGGATGGTGGTGAGGAACGCGGACTCGGGTAGCCTGTTATAGGCCGATCGCGGGAGTATTCCCATGGTCAACGCGAGGAACCGCGTTGAACATGGGGCACCCGATATGACGGGGCAACGGCGTTCGCAGTGACTAACGATCGGAATGTTGAAGGTACATGGTGCTGATCGCCTGGTAGAGGCGGGCGGTTAGGGCGTCGGCGTCCTTGGTGGTGAGGCCTTCGGTTGGGAGGGCGTCGCCGACGATGATTTTGAGTAGGCGCGGACGCAGGGCGTAGACGTGGATGGGCAGCAGTTCGTAGGTGCCGATCAGCGCGAGTGGGATGAGTGGAACGCCGGCGCGGATGGCCATGAACGCGCAGCCTGAGGCAGGAGAGTGCATCGTTCCGTCCGGACTTCGCGCGCCTTCGGGAAAAAGGAACAGTGGGGTTCCGGCTTTCAGCACTTTTACTCCGCGCAGCAGGCCGGCGACGGCTGAACGGGGACTGTGCGAATCGATGGGAACCTGGCCGGAGCGTTTGAGGTACCAGCCTACGAATGGGATCTTCCATAAAGCCTGTTTTGCGAGGATCCGAAATTGGAATGGAAGCTTTGCGAAGAGGACTGGTGTATCCATGTAACTCAAGTGGTTTGAGGCATATACGGCGACTTGGCAGATATTTAATTTGTCCGCCCCGACGATTTCGACCGGCGACAGGGCGAGGCGGAGCATGGTCACGGCCCAAGCGCGGGCGACGTAATGTTGCTGACGGCCGGAGCGGTCCCAAAGTCCGCAAACCAGGGAGATGCAGCCGAAAAACGCAGTGGCCAACGCCATTAGCGGAATGCAGATGAATTTGGTGAGGTAGCGAAGGCGTGGGGGAATGGGGTTCGAGTTTCGAGGTTCGAGGTTCGTAGGTGGGGCGGTTTGGGAGATGGTGGTCATGAACGCGGACGGGTAGAGGTATTGTAGGGCACGGTTGTGGGACCTTAGCAATGCGTGGTGATCCCGTGGTCAACGCGAAGAAGCGCGCGTTGAACCCTTCGACCAGCCCAGCGCGGGCTATGTGCAACCGGATTCAGGGGCAACGGCGGCTTCGCGGAGGGCGCCGATGAGGTAGATGGAGCCGGTGGCGAGGATAAGGCCGTTGGCGGGAGTGAGAGAACGGGCCAAGGCAAGAGCTTCGGTTGGATCGTGCGCGGCGTGGGCGGGAACGTCGAGGGCGCGGGCCGCGGCGAGCAGGTCGTCGAGCGAGGCGGCGCGCGGGTTGTTGATGGGCGCGAGGACGATGTGGTGGATCGGGTGCAAGGTTTGAGGTTTGAGGTTTGAGGGAGAAGCGGATCCCTGCGCTGCGCTGCGGGATGACGATAGCGGTGGAACACTGGAGTCGAAGAGGGGGAAGAGGATCTGCGCCATCTCCGTAAGGTCCTTGTCGCGGAGGCAACTGAAGATCAAGGTTCGCGGCTGGTCTTCGGGGAGGGTGGCAATGGCGGCTCGGAGTGTCCAAGCGCCGGCGGGATTGTGGGCGACGTCGAGGATCAGGTTTGGAGGGAGGAATTCGAGACGGCCGGGCCAGGATGTGTTGGCGATTCCGGCTTCAATGGCGGAGTTGGGGATGTTGTAGGGTGTGGGGGGAGATATGTAACTTGTTTGGTTACTTGATCCGGGGGAAGGCGCCGTTGCCAAAATGCGGGGGTTCTCCGCTGCGCTGAGAATGACAACGGGAGGGGGGCTGTTGCGTAACTCGACTGCGGCGGCTATGGCTAGAGCTATGTTGCGTTGCTGGTGCTGGCCGGCGAGGGGGGAACGGACCTGGAGGAGCTCGTTGTTGAGGATCAGGTCGTAGTGGTTTGGGGTGAGGGGGGTGGTGGGCCGAGTAAGCTCCGGGGCTAAAGCCCCCCACGTCCCTGCCTGGTCTACCGCGGGCTGAAGCCCGCTGCTACTCCGAAGGGCGGACTTTTCACTGCGGTCAGGTGGAGCAGTGCGGGTGGGCAGGTAGTCGGCGGCGTTGATGCCGCGGACGTTGAGGGCGATGGCGGTCTCGCCGATGGCCTGGTTGGCCTCTGGATGTTGAGGAAGGGTTATAAGAGTGCCGTTAAGGCGGAGGATTCCGGCCTTTTCGCGGGCTATTTCGGTGATCGTGTTACCGAGATATTCCTGATGGTCGAGCGCGATGTCGGTGATGACGGAGAGGATGGGGTCGACGATGTTGGTGGCATCGAGACGGCCGCCAAGGCCTACTTCGAGGATGGCTATGTCGAGTTTTTGCTCGGCGAAGTAGAGGAAGGCGAGTGCGGTGAGCGATTCGAAGAAGCTGGGGTGGTGAGGGAGCTGACCGGTGGAGACGAGTTCGCGGGCGGCGCTGTCGACCTGAAAATAGAGGCGGGCGAAGGTGTCTTCCGGGATTTCGGTGAAGGGAGCGGGTTGGTTGGGATGCGGAAAAGCAGATTCCTTTGACTCGCTTTGATTGCTCAGGGTGCGGAAAGGCAAAAAGTTGAGTGGGTCCGAGGTGCGGATGCGTTCGGTTACTCGGGAGAGGTGTGGCGAGGTGTAGAGGCCAGTGTGGTAGCCGGCGGCGGCGAGAATGCTGGCGAGGGTGGCGGCTGTGCTTCCTTTGCCGTTGGTTCCGGCGATGAGGATTGCGGGGAAATGCTTCTGCGGATCGCCGAGTGCGGTGGCGAGGATGCGCATATGTTCGAGGTCGAACTTGCGGCGTGGCGAGTTATCGGCCGGAGCTAGTTCAAGTCCGAGCGCGTGGAGG
The DNA here is from genome assembly GCA_025357875.1 of Granulicella sp. Taxonomy (GTDB): domain Bacteria; phylum Acidobacteriota; class Terriglobia; order Terriglobales; family Acidobacteriaceae; genus Edaphobacter. The sequence goes on along the minus strand of JANYLK010000186.1, from coordinate 20,373 downwards.
TGGTCGACCGCTGCAGCGAAAGACATGCCGCTATTTTAGAGTGGTTTGGCAGTGAAGGTTGCTTTCTGCGGGTTCGATCGTTGGACGGCAATCTGCAATTCGCGTTCCATGCGGGGTGGGTCCCACCAAAGTGGTATGCGCCTGCTGCGAAAGTTCGAGAGGATGACGAAGGTGGGATTGGTGGATGAGGTTCACCGAGCCGATAGTTTAGGGAGCACACGGGAAGCAACCGGGGCGATGAGTCACACGTCTTATGGAAGTCTGTTGTCCGGCTCGGCATTTTTACACTGCCGATTACAACAAGGAGAAATCTATATGGAATATGTACTGATCTATGCGTTTGTCGTCGTTGCGGGTGCTCCTCTTATCGGCATCTGGCGCGGACATGTGTGGGCGAAGGCTAACGGCAAGGTTCTGCGGGCGACAGCGGCGGAACAGAATCAGAATCAAACTGCGTAAACGGGCTTCTGCGGGCGTGCTGCGGGTGGCCATCGTTCGATTAGCTGAAGCTCGGCAGGCTGAAAGCACAAGCAGATTCCTCCGCTGCGCTGCGGAATGACAAACCTGTTGCACAGCGGATGACCAATAGACTGCGCTGTGAATGATAAACAGATGCTTGGTGTAGCCATGTGGAATGGTGATCAAGCTAAGTTGGGCTTCCGGGTGATGACGAAGAAACTGGCGGAAGCGCTATTCTATAGAGCGTGAGCCTAGAGCAGATTCGAGTCCAGCTTCCTGATGGGTCGGTGCGTGAAGTTGCGCGCGGGACTACTCCTTTTGATGTTGCAAATAGCATTTCGCCGCGGCTTGCTGCGGCTGTTGTCGTGGCGCGCGTACGGCCGCTGACTCTTGTGGATCCCACCCTTAGCGATACGACTGCTAAGGATGGTGCACCCGGGCTTCAGGGGGCGGCCGGCAAAGGCCAAGGCAACGACGGAGATTCTGACTCTGCGAGTCAGAATGACGCTTCAGGAGTTGGGTCTGGTCAGAATGACGCCGCAACAGTTCAGGCTGAGACGACTTCAGAAGATGCGATGTATGGTGGGGCCGGGGCTGCTGAGGATGGGACGCGGCTGGTGGATTTGGCGGCTCCGCTTGAGGATGATGTGGAGCTTTGGCTGCTGAAAGAAGCGGATGAGGCTTCGCTGAAGGTGCTGCGGCATTCGACTGCGCACGTTATGGCGACGGCGATTCTTGAACTGTTTCCTGAGACCAAGCTGGGGCACGGGCCGGCGACCGACAACGGATTTTTCTACGATGTATATCGCGCGACGCCATTTACAGAGGCGGACCTGGCGGCGATCGAGGCGCGCATGGCCGAGGTGGTGGCACGCGACGAGAAGTTTGTGCGCGTGGAAGAGCCGCGGGAAATTGGGTTGAAGGACTACGCGGAACACGGCGAGTTCATGAAGGTCCACTTTATTGAGAAGTTCACCAAGCCGGGTGAGGAGATTTCGCTGTACAAGAATGGCGGGTTTACGGACTTCTGCCGGGGTCCGCATATTCCTTCGACGGGGCGGGTGAAGGCATACAAGATTACATCGATCGCGGGTGCGTACTGGCTGGGCGATGAGAAGAATCCGCAGTTGCAGCGGATCTATGGGACGGCGTTTTTCTCGGCGAAGGATCTGGATGCGCACTTCAAGCGGCTGGAGGAGATCAAGGCGCGTGACCATCGCGTGCTGGGCAAGCAGCTTGATCTTTTTTCGATACAAGAGGTGGCCGGCGCGGGGCTGATCTTCTGGCATCCCAAGGGCGGGCTGATCCGCAAGACCATGGAAGACTGGATGCGCGAAGAATGTATCCGTCGTGGTTACGATATGGTTTTCACGCCGCACATCATGCGCCGCGAGCTGTGGAAGATCAGTGGGCATGAGGGTTATTACAACGAGAATATGTACCCGCCGATGGAGCTTGACGATGCCGAGTATCGGCTGAAGCCGATGAATTGCCCGGGACATATTTTGATTTATAAGAGCAATCCGCGGAGCTATCGTGATCTGCCGATTCGGTATGCGGAATTAGGTAACGTTTATCGTTACGAAAGATCGGGGACTATGCACGGGCTGCTGCGGGTGCGTGGATTTACCCAAGACGATGCGCATATTTTCTGCACGCCGGGACAGATTGAGGACGAGGTGGTGGCTTGCATCGATTTCGCGCAGGCGGTGCTGGAGACGTTCGGGTTCAAGGAATTCAAGGTGGAGCTTTCGACGTGGGATCCGGCGAAGCCTGCGGATTACACCGGATCGGCGGAGCATTGGAACCAGGCTACCGACTCGCTGAAACATGCGCTGTCGCGGCGGCAGATTCCGTATCGCGTGATTCCGGGCGAGGCGGCGTTCTATGGGCCGAAGATCGATATCAAGCTGGTGGATGTGCTGGGCCGGATGTGGCAGCTATCTACGGTGCAGTTCGACTTCAATCTGCCTGCGCGGTTTGAGCTGGAATATAAAGGCGAGGATGGCGAGATGCATCGGCCGGTGATGGTGCATCGGGCCCTCTTCGGGTCGGTGGAGCGATTCTTCGGAGTGCTGATCGAGCACTATGCGGGGGCCTTTCCGCTGTGGCTGGCGCCGGTGCAGGTTGGGCTGGTGCCGATCTCGAGCGACAAACATGTCGCGTATGCCGAAGAGGTGAAGGCGAAGCTGGAGGCTGCGGGGTTGCGGGTGGAACTCGATGGGCGGAATGAAAAGATGAATGCGAAGATTCGCGACTTTGGGTTGCAGAAGGTTCCGTTCATTTTGATTTTGGGCGATAAGGAATCGGCTACGAATAGTGTGAGTGTGAGAACACGAGGCAAAGGCGATCAGGGCGGTGCGACTATCGAGGACTTTGTGGCGCGCGCGAAGGGGCTGATGGTTGAGCACGCGATGGAGTTGTAGGAATGGATCTTGCACAATTCGAGCAAGACGGTTTGTCGTCGTACCTAAGGTCTTCAGCACGATTGAACTCCATCACCGCCCGGGGCTAAAGCCCGTCGGTTGATATGCCACTTACCGCGGGCTGAAGCCCGCTGCTACTCCGAAACTGCAAAATCGCAACACTAAATGATTTGTGTATGATTTCAGTCGCTGAATCATAGGCGACGGAGTGCGGCGCTGGGATTCCGAGGAGAGGTTTTGCGATGCGGATGAAGTGGATGTTGGGTGCGGTGGTGGCGGCTGTGGGGATGGGTGGTGTGGTGTGGGGGCAGATGTTGGCGGCTACTCCGCCGATGGGGTGGAATAGTTGGGACGCGTATGGGACGACGGTGCAGGAGAGTGAGGTTCGCGCGAATGCGGACTACATGGCGAAGAATCTGAAGGCCGTGGGGTGGCAGTATGTCGTCGTCGATATCGAGTGGTACGCGACTGCGCCGAAGACGCATGGATATATTCCCGGCGGCAAAGTGGCGATGGATGAGTATGGGCGGTTTGTGCCGGCTCCGGGACGCTTTCCTACGGCTGCGGATGGTAAGGGATTCAAGGCGCTCGCGGATTATATCCATAGCAAGGGTTTGAAGATGGGCGTGCATATTATGCGCGGGATTCCGCGGGAGGCGGTGGAGAGGAATCTGCCGATTGAAGGGAGCCAGTATCATGCTGCTGATGTGGCCGACAAGGTAAACGTTTGTCCATGGCGCGGGATGGAGGATACCTACGGCGTCGATATGAAGAAGCCGGGCGCACAGGATTATTACGACTCGATTGCGCGGCTGTATGCGTCGTGGGGGCTGGACTACATTAAGGCCGACGACATGAGCGCGCCGTATCGCGGGCCGGAGATTCATGCGCTGTCGGTGGCACTGGCGAAGGCGGGCAAGAAGACGGGGCGGCCTCTTGTGCTGAGTCTGTCGCCGGGTGGCGCACCGCTGGCGCAACATGAAGACCTCGCGGCGAATGCGCAGATGTGGCGCATCTCCGGTGACTTCTGGGATGACTGGGCGAAGTTGCGGAAGCAGTTCGATCTGACGCACGCGTGGGGAAAGTACAGCGGGCCGGGCCACTGGCCGGATGCGGACATGCTGCCGATGGGGATGATCGGGCTGCGCGCCGAGGTGGGCGATCCGAGGAAGACGAACTTTACGCCGGACGAGCAGCGGACGATGATGACGCTGTGGTCGATCTTCCGATCGCCGCTGATGTTTGGCGGGGATCTGCCTTCAAACGATGCGGCTACGCTGGCGCTGATCAGCAATCCCGAGGTTCTCGCTGTCGATCAGCATAGCGTGGGCGGACACGAGGTCTATCGCAAGGAGAACACGATTGCGTGGGTCGCGGACAAGCCGGGCGGTGCGGGAAAATATGTCGCGGTGTTTAATATCGGCGCTGCGTCGGAAAAGGTCGATCTGGCGTTTGCGGATGTGGGCGTGACGGTGGCGAAGGCCTCCGTGCGTGATCTGTGGAGGCGAAGTGACGTTGGCGCCGCGCAAAAACTAATTACTGAGATTCCGTCGCACGGAAGTGTGCTGTACCTAGTGACTCCGGTTGGTGATGCGGGCAAGTAGTCTGACTTTGCGGATGGTTTGGAGCATCGTACTTCAAACGAACTACTGTTGTTCTGAGCTGCGCTCGGAATGATGGTCATTTTAATAATGTAGGCGGAATTCAGCATGTATATGGTCAAGGATAGCGTCCACATCAGCGCGCCGATTGAGCGCTGTTTTCTGCTGTCGACGAGTATTGAGGTTGTTGCGCAGACGATTGGGATGAGGCCGGTCGCGGGAAAGATGCGCGGACTGGTGACGGCTGACGATCGGCTGGAGTGGCGTGGGTGGAAGTTCGGGCTGCCGCAACGGCACGAGACGTTGATTACGAAATATGCGCGGCCTTCGTTTTTCCAGGATTGCATGGCTAGTGGTCGTTTTCGCGTGTTTCAGCACGACCATGAATTTACGGAGATTGGTGGGCAGGTGCTGCTGAAGGATACGGTGCGTTTCTCGCTGCCGTTTGGAGTGGCGGGTCGGCTGGTGGGGAAGTACGTGATGATCCCGCACATTCGCGGACTGCTGCAGAGAAGGTTTCAGTTGCTGAAGCGGATTGCTGAGTCGGAGGAGTGGCGGGAGTATCTGCCTGGGTGAACGGGTTGTATTCCCATGGTCGGCGCGATGTTGCTGCGTCGAACCTGAGGCTCCCGACGTGTGGGCGGTGCGAAGGACGGCGGTCGAGCGGGGCTCGATACCCCACCCTGCCACGATGAAACTGTGTCGAGGATGGGGCACCCGACGTGTGGGCGGTGCGAGGGAAGGCGGTCGAGCGGGGCTCGATACCCCACCCTGCCACGATGAAACTGTGTCGAGGATGGGGCACCCGATATTGCGCTACCGCTTAGGCGGTGGCGATGGCTTCGAGGATGCCGGCCATGATTGCGGTGGGTGTGGGTGGGCATCCGGCGATGGTGTGGTTGACGGGGATTATGCTGGCGATGGGGCCGCGCGTGGCGTAGGTGATGCCGATGATTTTGCCGTGGGCGCTGATGCCTCCGCAGGTGGCGCAGTCTCCGATGGCGACGACAATTTTGGGGTTGGGGATGGCGTCGTAGGTGCGGCGGAGGGCCTCTTCCATGTTGATGAAGACCGGCCCGGTCACCAACAGCAGGTCGGCGTGGCGCGGGCTGGCGACGAATTTTATGCCGATGCCTTCCAAGTTGTAATACGGATTGTTGAGCGCGTGGATTTCAAGTTCGCAGGCGTTGCAGGAGCCGGCGTCGACGTGGCGGATCGAGAGGGCGCGACCGAGGATCTTCCAGAGGTCGTGTTGGAGGGATTCGACTGTGGGCGTGGCGTGAGCGATGGGCGGTAGGGGCTGGGTGAGGATGCCGGTGCGGATCATGCGGGATAGGGTGTTGATCATGACGACCTCCGGGGTTGAAGCCCCTATGATTTTGGCGTTAGCTCAGGCGCGGTGGATTGCGACTGGCGACGGATATGTGTCGGGCTTACAGCCCTCGGACTTGTGGCTATTGCGTACCTAGGCCCTCGGCCTAGGTTGGTATGTGTCGGGCCTTCGGCCCTTGGACCCTTGGCGATGCCTCGAATGGAAGATACAAGGCTGGTATGTGTCGGGCCTTCGGCCCTCAATGCAACGACGTGTGATGGTTGACGATTCATTGCGTCACTTCGCTAACCACCGGGTGCGGTTTATCGGTCGGGTGTGGGCTAACTATCGCGTACGGATGATTGGTCGGGTGTGGTCTAGCCATCGGGGCCGCTGTAGGACAGGTTGAAGGATTTGTTGATGAGTGGGAAGTCGGGGACGATGTTGCCGCGGATTGCGTATTCGATCAGCGGCCAGTTTTGCCAGGAAGGGTCGTGCGCGTGGCAGCGGCGGATGGTGCCGTTGGGACCGGTTTCGAGGGCGATGAGGACTGGGCCGCGCCAGCCTTCGATGATGCCGATGCCGAGGCGGTTGGGTTCGGCGATGGAGATGGGAATTGCAATGGGTGCGGTCTCGACGGAGGTGTGGGAGAGGTCTGCGAGCAGTGCGCGACAGAGGCGAAGCGACTCAAAAACTTCGCGGAAGCGGACTTGGACGCGGGCGGCAACATCACCGGTTGTTTCTGTAACCATTTGTGTTGCTAATGTGTCGTAGGGTGCGGATGGGTGGTCAACGCGGAGGTCTTGCGCGATGCCGGAGGCGCGGGCGACCAGGCCGATGGCTCCAAGTTCTTCGGCCTGATTGAGTGAAAGATGGCCGGCTTCGCGGAAACGGTCTTGCAGGCCGCCGTGCTCGTCATAGATGGTGCGGAGGTCTGCGACTTCGCGATCCGTGGTGCGGTAGAGATGGATGAGGTGGGCGTAGGCTTCTTGCGGGAGATCGACGGCTACGCCGCCGGGGATGATGTAGTCGAGTAGGTAGCGGGCTCCGAAGGCGGCTTGATTGGCGCGGAGGAAATCTTCTTTGAGGCGTGAGAACTGGGTGAGGCCGAAGGCAAAGCCGGCGTCGTTGCCTAATGCGCCGAGGTCGCCGAGATGATTGGCGATGCGTTCGTGTTCGAGTGCGAGGGCTCGAAGGCGGGACGCGCGGAGGGGGCAAGCGGTGGCGGTGAGGGCTTCGAGGGCGGCGCAATAGGCCCAGGCGAAGGCTATGGCAGAGTCTCCGGAGACGCGTGCGGCCAGGCGGTGGGCCTCTTGCTGCTGCTGGGATTCGAAGAGCTTGGCGATGCCGCGGTGGGTGTAGCCGAGACGTGCTTCGAGGCGGATGACTTTTTCTCCGACGACGGAGAAACGGAAGTGGCCGGGTTCGATGATGCTTGCGTGGACTGGGCCTACGGCGATCTCGTGGACACCGTCTCCTTCGACCTGGAGGAAGGGGTAGGGGGTTGTGGCGGCGCGGGCAAAATGCGGGGATTCTTCGCTGCGCTCAGAATGACAAACGGCGGGGTCGTGGCGGAGGGGATAGGTGGGTGCGGCGCTGTGGAGGAGCCAGGGGCGCTGGTCGGCGGCGGTGCTTGCGATTCCGAGGAGGTCGCGGGTGGCTCGTTCCATGCGGGCGGCGGTGGGGAAGAGTTGGGCGAGGGTGGGGTATGTGGGTTCGAGGTTCGCGGTGCCAGGTTCGAGGGGATGGTGGAGGACTATGAGGCCGGTTGGAGTTAGGAACACTGCGTGCATTTGGAAACGATTGTTGAGGTCGCGATCATCTGTACCCCATAAGGTTACAAATGCTGCGCCGGTGATTTTTAGCTGTTCAATGGCGCGCTGCCACTCGGCGGCGTCGACGGTCGTCTGGGTGCAGGCGATGTTTGCGGGGAGCGGGATGGTGGGGAAATCAAGGGTCATCGGAGGCATGCTCCAAGAGGTAAGACTCGTGTTGTGGATTGAGGACGGGCGGTCCAAACACGAATGTTTGGGCTATCGGGAAGATGGCCCGGGGCTAAAGCCCCTCTATCTTGGTGGAGGGTGTTCAGGGGCCTGAAGGCACCTGCTAATCCGGGGCCGAGCATTGCTCGGCGGAAGAGCCACGACGGAGATTCTGGCTTCGCCAGAATGACGGCGCTTTGTAGTTCGTCAATGCGGATTTTGTACTTCACGGTCATTATGGGTTATCCGATGAGGCGGGCGGCAGCGCGGTACCAGTCGGCTAGCGCGGGGGGCATGTAGACGCCGAGCATCAGGACCAGCGCGAGGTGGACGAAGACGGGCAACATTGCCGGAGAGCGCGGCAGGGGCTGCGATTCGCTGTCGCCGAAGACCATGGGTTGAACGCGGCTGAAGATGGCGGCGAAGGCCACTGCGAGTGCGATCAATAGGAATGGCGTGGTGGCCGGGTGCTCGCGCATGGCGGTGGTGAGGATGAGGAATTCGCTGGCGAAGACTCCGAAGGGCGGCATTCCGAGGATGGCAAGCGAACCCAGCATCAGGCCCCAGCCGATGGCGGGGTGCGTGTCGATCAGGCCGCGTATGCCATCCATCTGCTGCGTGCCGGAGGACTGCGTGGCGTGGCCGGCGGTGAAGAAGATCGATGATTTCGTGAGCGAGTGGACGGTCATGTGGAGTAGGCCGGCGAAGTTTGCGATTGGCCCGCCGAGCCCGAAGGCGAAGGTGATGATGCCCATGTGTTCGATGGAGGAGTAGCCGAAGAGGCGCTTGATGTCCTTCTGACGCCAGAGGAAAAATGCGGCGAGCACGGCGGAGAGCAGGCCAAAGCCCATCAACATGCGGCTCGGGAGTGCTACTCCGATGGAACCTTCGACCAGGACCTTGCAGCGAATGACTGCGTAGAGGGCAACGTTCAGCAAGAGGCCGGAGAGGACTGCGGAGACTGGCGTGGGGCCCTCGGCGTGTGCGTCGGGCAGCCAATTGTGCAGAGGCGCGAGCCCGACTTTGGTGCCGTATCCGACTAGTAAGAAGACGAAGGCGAGGCCGAGGACGCGGGGTTCGAGTTGACCTTTGACTGCGTTGAGGTGGGTCCAGAGTAGGGCGGTCATGCCTTCGTGGCCTAGCGTTTTTTCTGCGGCGAAGTATAAGAGGATGGTGCCGAAGAGCGCTTGCGCGATTCCTACACCGCAGAGGATGAAGTATTTCCACGCTGCTTCGAGGCTCGCTCTTGTGCGATAGAGCGAGACGAGCAGGACGGTCGAGAGCGTGGCGGCTTCCATCGCGACCCAGAGCAGGCCCATGTTGTTGGTGAGCAGCGCGAGGAACATTGCGGCCATGAAGAGTTGATACATGGCGTGATAGAGGCGGAGGCGGCGTGGTGTGAGGCGGCCGTGAAGCTCCTCGATGCGCATGTAAGGGCGCGAGAAGAGCGCGGTGGTGAAGCCTACGAAAGCGGTGAGCGCGACCAGGAATACGTTGAAGGAGTCAACGAAGAATTGGTCGTGGAAGACGAGGATGGAGCCGTGGCGGGCTACGCGGACGGCCAGGAGTGACGCGGCGATTAGCGTGGCGAAGCTGATGGTGCAATTGAGTTCGGGAGCGTTGCGTTTTGCTCCGAAGAGGGCTAGGAGGAGGAAGCCAAGGACAGGGAGGGTTAGGACGGCTAGGAGTTGCATGGGTGGCCTTCCTGGGTGGGTGTGGGAAGGCCCGGGGCTAAAGCCCCTCTTTCTTTTTGGCGGATATTCAGGGGCCTGAAGGCCCCTGCTAATCCGGGGCCGAGCTTCGCTCGGCGGAAGGGCCACGACGGAGATTCTGACTGCGTCAGAATGACGGCATCGAGGGGCGGGGTAACAGGGGCGGTTTCGAGGGGCTGGTTGGGAATGAGGGCTTCGGATGATTGTGCCGGTAGCACGGTGCTGCGGGGGTGGATGGAGGAGGTGAGTAACCCCACGATCAACGAGCGACCAAGGTCGGCTCGTTGATCATGGGGCACCCGGACTTTGTGGGCGGTGCTAGGGGAGGCGGTCGAGCGGGGCTCGATACCCCACCCTGCCACGATGAAGCTGTGGCGAGGATGGGGCACCCGATTTTTGGCGAGTCGTTGCACTTCAGTCCTCCTTGAGGTTTTCCATGTTGCGCAGGTCAAGGCTTTCGAATTGTTCGCGGATCTGGAAGAAGAAGAGGCCGAGGATGAAGACGCCGACCAGCACGTCGAGCGCTATGCCGAGTTCCACCACCATGGGCATGCCGTAGGTTGCGCTGGTGGCGGCGAAGAAGAGACCGTTTTCCATAGCAAGGAATCCGATGACCTGGGTGACGGCTTTGCGGCGCGTGATCATCATCAGGAACGAGAGCAGGATGACGGCGAGCGCGATGCCGAGCATGTTGCGCGTGATGGTGGTGGCCATCATGCTGATGGGTTGGGCGAGGCCGAACGCGAAGATGACGAGCACTAGACCCGCCAGCATGGTGAGCGGAATGTTGACTACTGTTTCCGAGTCCCACTGTGCGCCGAGGCGATTAATAAGGCGGTGCAGGATCAGCGGCAGAGCGATGACTTTCAGCAGTAGGGTGAGGGCGGCGGAGTAGTAGAGTTCGTGCAGGCCGGAGCTGTGTGCGACCAGGCAGGTGGATAGGAAGAGGATTGCGCCTTGCCAGGCGAAGAGGTTGACCAGACGCTGGGTGCGGCGACGCGAGAGCATCGCGAAGGAGATGAGCAGGAGACACGCGGCGAGGAGGTTGAGGATGGGGACGGTGTAGGGCATTAGGTTCGAGATTTCGGATACGAGGTTCGAGAGAGAAAAGCAACGACGGAGATTCTGACTCTGCGAGTCAGAATGACGACCGTTGGCGGGTGGGGATGACGAGCCAAAGGCGGTCGCGCGTGGCGCGATACCCCACCCTGCCACGATAAAGCCGTGGCGAGGATGGGGCACCCGGTACGTGCGGAAGGTGTACCTCCCACCCTTCGCAGGTGCGCGAAGGATGGGGCACCCGGAGAGTAGTGGAGGATGAAAGTGTGGGTGGTCATGCTTGTTTTGCTCCCAGGAGTAGATGGACTAGCAGGCCCAGGACGGCGAGCAGGAATGACATGGCGAGGTATTCGGGGGCGCGGAAGATGCGGACTTTGGCGGAGAGGGATTCGATCAGTGCCAGCGCGGCACCGGCGACGATTAGCTTGATGGCGAGCGCGGCATCGGAGATGAGCATGGCGACGACACCGTCTGCGCTGTGGGTTGCGATTCCCCAGGGGATGAAGAGGGCGAAGCCGATGCAGGCGTAGTTGAAGAGCTTGAGGTTGGAGGCCCATTCGACCAGCGCGAGATGGCGGGCGGAGTATTCGAGCAGCATGGCTTCGTGAATCATGGTGAGCTCGAGATGCGTGGTGGGATTGTCGATGGGGAGGCGTGCGTTTTCGGCCAGCAGCACCATGACGAAGGCGACGGCGGCGAAGATGATGCTGGGATCCATGAGGGAAGGATGGGCGCGGTATCCGTCGACCAGCGACGGTAAAGCCGTGCTGCCGAAGAGGAGAAACGCATTGAAGAGGATCATCAGGAGTGCGGGTTCGGCGAGGAAGCCAATCATCATCTCGCGGCGTGCGCCCATGGTGCCAAAGGCGGTGCCGATGTCCATGGCGGCGAGCGAGAGGAAGACGCGCGCGGTGGCGAAGAGGCCGATGAGGGCGATGGCGTCGGCTGCGCGAGCGAACGGGAGATCAGTGGCGAGCGAGGGGATGATTGCGGCGGCCAGGACCATCGTGCCGAAGAGAATGTAGGGCGTGATGCGGAAGAGTGGGGATGCGGTTTCTGCGAGGGCTACATCCTTATCGAAGAGCTTGCGCAGCATGCGGTAGGGCTGGATGAGGGGTGGGGCGGAACGGTTCTGCATCCAGGCACGGCATTGGGCGATCCATCCGGCGAAGAGCGGAGCGATGGCGATGGCGACCAGCATCTCTCCGAACTGGCGGAATACCGTGATGGATTTCATAGGGTGGTTTGCGGTTCGAGGTTCGGGGTTCGCGGTGAGGGTCGCTGTGGTGATGTGTGTCGAGATAGACCCCACTCATCGCGATAAAGCCACGATGAATGGGGCACCCGGCCTAAGGTGGTCGCGCGGGGCGCGATACCCCACCCTGCCACGATGGAACCGTGGCGAGGATGGGGCACCCGGCCTAAGGCGGTCGCGCGGGGCGCGATACCCCACCCTGCCACGATGAAACTGTGGCGAGGATGGGGCACCCGGCCAACGGAGAACGATGAATGAACAACGAAGAGCGCGTGCCGGGTCATAGGACGAACACCAGTAGGACGATCAGCGTGAGGAAGCTGCAGAGGAGATATATAGATAGGCTTCCGCTTTGCAGGATGCTGACCATGTCGGCGATCTTCTGCGTGGCGCGCGCGATGGGAAGGTAAAGGGTACGCCAGATGCGGTCTTCGAGGCGCATGCGGTAGCGGGGAGCGATGTCGTCGGGCGTGGGCAGGTCGCGCTCGATGCGAAAGAAGGCGCCGAACATGTGGCGGATGGGTTGGCCGAAACCTTCGGCGGTATCCTGCATGCGCGCGGTTTGGTGCGGGTAGCCACAATCCCACGCGGGCACTCGGCGGAGGCGGCCGTGGGCTAGCAGGCGGACCAGTAAGAACGTGATGCCGATTGTGCCGAGGATCCCGGCTAGCAGAATGACTCCGCTGTAGGAGGCTTGCTGCGGGGCGATGGGCGCGATCCACCAGAGCGATGAGGTGGCTACGGTCTGGCCTAGCAACATGCCGGTAACGCCGGCGGCGGGGCGCATGGCGAGTTGCGGGACGATGCCAATGGCTATGCATCCGATTGCGAGCCAGAGCAGGCCGATGCGTTCGAGCCAGCTAGGGTCGCGGGCTTCGGAGAGCGATGCTTCGCGGGGTTGACCGAGGAAGACGACGCCGTAGAACTTCACCATGACGTAAGCGGCCAAGGCTGCGGTGAGTGCGAGTACGGCTGCGCCGAGAGGTACGAACATGTTGACGAAGGCGTGAGGGATCTGCGGAGTGAAGAGGAAGGATTGGAGGAGAAGCCACTCGGATACGAAGCCGTTGAGCGGAGGCAGGCCGGCGATGGCGAGCGTGCCGACGAGCGCGATGGTTGCGACCCAGGGCATGCGTCGGATGAGGCCGCCGAGCTTGCCCAGATTGCGATGTCCCGTGGCGTGCAGGACGGAGCCGGTGGTGAGGAAGAGCAGGCTCTTGAAGAGCGAGTGGTTGAGTGCGTGGACCAGTGCGGCGCAGAGAGCGAGCGCGGCGTAGAGATGCAGGTTGGAGGTTTCGAAGAGGATTGCGAGGCCGATGCCGGTGAAGATGATGCCGATGTTCTCGATCGAGGAATAGGCCAGCAGGCGCTTCATGTCCGACTGCACTGCCGCGAAGATGGCTCCGTAGATGGCGGAGAAGAGTCCGACGGCGAGCACGAGCACACCCCACTGCCAGAAGCGGACGTGGAGCAGATCGAAGCTGATGCGGAGGAAGCCGTAGACGGCGGTCTTGAGCATGATGCCGCTCATCATGGCGGAGACGGGTGAGGGTGCGGCGGGATGCGCTTCGGGCAGCCAGACGTGCAGCGGGACCAGTCCGGCCTTCATTCCGAAACCGAGGAGGGCTAGCAGGAACGCGGTGGTCGCGAGGAAGGGCGTGAGCGTCGAGGTCGCGTGGCGCATGGCGTCGAAGGTGAACTGCCAGCTTCCGCCTTGCAGCACTCCGAAGCTGAGCAGGATGCAGATTGCGCCGACGTGCGCCATCAGGAGATAGAGGAATCCGGCGCGGCGAATCTCGGGAATGCGGTGCTGCGAGGTGACGAGGAAGTAGGAGCTGAGCGCCATCGTCTCCCACGCAACCATGAAGAGGTAGGCGTCGTCGGCGAGCAGGACGAGGGCCATGCTGGCGAGGAAGACGTGATACTGCAGACCCATCAGGCCAGGCGCTGTGCCTTCTCCGGCGCGGAAATAGCCTGCGGAAAAGATGGAGATGCCGGCGCCTGCTAGCCCGAGTATCAGCAGGAAGAACGCGGAGAGGGCGTCGAGACGAATGTGGAAGGGCAGGTCGGGAAGGCCGAATGGGAGGATTGCGGTCTGCGGTGCGTGGCCGGTGAGGAGGAAGATTGCGGCGATCGTCGCGACGGCCAGGCAGATCATCGCGCCGAGCGGGAAGAGTACGCGCGCTACGAGGCGACCGCCGCGTGGAGTTGGCAGGCCGGCGAGGCCAAGGGCCAGCCACGTTGTGATGAGGTAGAGGAGGAGGCGGAGTGGGTGCTCGGCGATGAGGGGGAGGGTCATTTGACGGTGATCCCGGCGGCGGGAGTGAGTGACCCCACGGTTGGCGAGAAAGGGCTGCGTCGAACAGGAAGCACCCGGCGCAAAGCGGTCGCGCGCGGCGTGATACCCCACCCTGCCACGATGGAACAGTGGCGAGGATGGGGCACCCGGAGGGTGTAGGGTGCCCGATGGTTGAGGAGGGTCAAGAACTGGCCTCGGATTTGGCCTTCTTGTCCATCTTGCCGAGCAGGTCCATGGCTTCCTGCAGATGGGAGTAAAAGTAGCGGCGCATCAGGGCGAGGACCTCGATGAGGATGGGGTCGCGGACGGAATAGAAGACCTGGTTGCCGGCCTTGCGATTGACGACGAGCTGCTTGGCGCGGAGGACGGCGAGATGCTGCGAGAGGTTGGCCTGCTCGATCTTGAGTTTCTCCATCAACTCGCCGGCAGAGAGCTCGCCGTGCTCAAGTTGTTCGATGATGGCGATGCGGGTGGGGTGGGCGAGTGCCTGGAAGATGTCGGCTTTGAAACGGCGCAGGGAGTCTTGCATCAACGCTCCAAGTACATAAGTATATGCGATAGTACGAATATAGTGTAACAGGTTCGACGGGTGCTGCGGGATGACAGACGGGGCTGCATAACTGGGAAGGTGCGCGGCGGATGACCGAGTCTTTGGCGACCTGTATACTCCACCCACGTTTCATTTATTGATGACCCCGGGGGCTCCTTCTATGAAGATTGTGCCGTTTGGCTGCCTTTTTGTTGGTTCAATCTCCACTGCTTTGAACCGTTCAGCTTTGCGAATTCGACATCTGGTCGTACTTTTGGCATGCGCGTTCGCGGCGACAGGCTTCTGGTGCGTGCAGATCGATGCGCAGACCGCGCACTTCGGACCGGCGACGGGTGTCAGTTTCGGCAGCGTCAACGTGAAGAACACGAGTGCTGTCAGTTCGCTCTCGTTCACGTTCGACACCGGTGGCAAGCTGGGGAGCACGGCGGTCTTGACGCAGGGCGCAATTGGAATGGACTTCGCGGATGCGGGAACCGGCACCTGCACGACCAATGGGTTCGCACATACCTATAATCCTGGCGACACCTGCACGTTGAATGTTACGTTGAGTCCGAAATTTGCGGGAACACGCTACGGAGCGGCGGTGCTGAAGGATTCAGCCGGCAACGCGATTGCTTCCGGCTATATCTACGGAATCGGCATTGGGTCTCAAGTGGCCTTTCCGCCTGGAGTGTTGACGACGATTGCAAGCACCGGTCTGAATCATCCCATCGGCGTGGCGGTCGATGGCAGCGGCAATGTCTTCGTCAACGACACCCAGAATAATCGCGTGTTGAAGGAGGCGCCGTCGGGAGCCAGTTATACCGAGTCGGTCGTGGTAAGCGTTGGCCTGGCCTCTCCCTTCGGGATCGCGGTGGATGGCGCGGGAAACCTGTATGTCGTCGATGCCCTGAATCGGCGGGTGCTGAAAGAGACAGTGTCCGCGAGCGGCTATACAGAGACGGTGTTGGTGGGCACGAACCTGCATTCCCCCACTGGCGTGGCGGTTGATGGAAGCGGCAATGTCTACTATGCCGATACTCCGAGCAACAGCGGCAGTCTCGGTGTGCAACGCGTCATTAAGAAGACTCTGTCCGGCGGGACCTATACGGACAGTACGGTAGCCGATCTATCGACTGGGTTGGACAACCCCTTTGGCGTGGCCGTCGATGGGGCCGGGAACGTCTATATCGCCGATACCGATATTGGTAAGGTGTGGAAAGAGACGCTGTCGGGAAGTACATACACGCAGACGACAATCGGCACCGGTTTGAACCATCCTAATGGCGTGACCGTGGACGGAAAGGGCAACGTCTACATCGCTGACCGCGGCAACCTTCGCGTGTTGAAGGAAGCGCCAGCCGGGGCCGCTTACACGGAGACAGTAATGGCCGCCTTCGTAGCTTCCTGGGGAATCGCGGTCGATGGGAGCGGCAATCTCTATTTCAGCGACTATGACAAGAGCACGGTCTCGAAGCTGGATCTAGGCGATCCGCCGACTCTGAACTTTGCGAATACCAATGTGGGAGCGACCAGCACGGATAGTCCACAGACTGCGACGGTGCAAAATATCGGTAATGCGAACCTGACATTTCCGGTTCCTTCCTCGGGACGCAATCCGAGTATTTCTGCCGGCTTTACGTTGGGCGGCACCGGGACTTGCCCGCAGTTAGGAACCTCATCCAGTGCGGGGACGCTGGCGCCGGGGAACAGTTGCACGCTGTTGTTGAGCTTCTCGCCGACGGTCGCGGGGCTGATTCATGGAACGCTGGTGCTGACCGACGATGCGCTGAATGTGACCGCGTCCACGACCCAAACGATCCTGCTGAATGGAACGGGTATTGCAACTACGACCACTCCGCAGGCGGTGTTGAGTCCGGCTAGTCTGGCGTTCGGAAACCTGACGACCGGGACGACCAGCGCTGCGCAGACGATTACCCTATCCAATCCGGGCACGGCCGCGCTGAGCATTATAAGCATCGGTGTTACGGGAGCGAATACTGCGCAGTTCGCCCAGACGAGTGGTTGTGGTGAGAGCCTGGCTGCGGGTGCGAGTTGCACCATCTCGGTGACGTTCACACCCTCTGCGGTCGCCAGTTATTCCGCTGCCGTCTCGGTCGCGGACAATGCGACTGGTTCTCCGCAGTCGGTCACTCTGGCTGGCGCAGGTGTAGCTCCGGCGGCTCCACAGGCGGTGTTGAGTCCGGCAAGTCTGGCTTTCGGGAGCCTTACAACCGGTTTGACGAGCGCTGCGCAGACGGTGACGCTCTCTAATCCGGGCACGGCCGCGTTGAGCATCACCGGCATCAGCGTTACGGGGACGGGCTCTAGCGTATTTGCGCAGACGAATAGCTGCGGTACGACGCTCGCTGCTGGGGCTAGCTGCAGTATCTCGGTAACGTTCGCGCCGAATGCGGCGGCGGGCTTTGCGGCTTCGATTTCTGTTGCGGACAATGCGACCGGCTCTCCGCAGTCGGTCACTCTGGCCGGGACGGGCGTGGCTCCGGCTGTGCCGCAGGCGGTGTTGAGTCCGGCTAGTCTCGCGTTCGGCAACGTTACGACCGGCACCACCAGTGCGGCGCAGACAGTGACGCTGTCCAATCCGGGCACGGCTGCGCTCAGCATTACCGGCATCACTATTACCGGAGCGAATACTGCGCAATTCGCGCAGACGACTACTTGCGGTGCGAGTTTGGCGGTGGGTGCGAGCTGCAATATCGTGGTGACCTTTACGCCTGCTGCCGCTGCGAATTACTCCGCAGCGATCTCGGTCGCGGACAATGTGACCGGATCGCCGCAAACCGCGCAACTTGCGGGCGCCGGGGTAGCTCCTGTGGTGGCCGACTTCTCGATTGCCGCGTCGAACAGTCCGCAGACTGTTTCTCGAGGCACGAACGCGGTCTATCCGATCACAGTGACGCCTCTGAATGGTGCACTTTCGAACGGCATCACTCTTTCTATCTCCGGACTGCCGGTGGGGGCGACGTCGTCCTTCTCCCCGGCGTCGGTCACCCCGGTCGGCAGTGCGGCTACTTCGACACTGACAGTGGGAACGACTAATGTCGCAGCGCTTAGCGTGCCCCACCTGGGCGAGTCGCAAATCGGGGGACGAGGCGCAATGATTGCGCTGGGAATTCTCCTGCTGCCGTGGATCAGGGTGAAGCGGATGCGCCAATCGACGGCTCGGTTGCTGAGTGCCCTCGTTCTATTCGCGGGCCTGACGTGTCTCTGGGGATGCGGTGCTGGAGGATTCGCAGGGCATTCGCAGCAGACTTACGTTCTTACCGTGACGGGCACCAGCGGCTCGATCCAGCATTCCACGACGGTGACTTTGATCTTGCAATAGGAGAGCGCATGCACAAATATCCTGGAACCAGAGTATTGATTCAGTACCTGACTCTTGCCATGCTACTTCTGGTTGCGAACGGAGTCGCGGTCAAGGCAAGCGCACAGAGTCAGCAGACAGCCGGAGCGCTGGAGTTTGCTGTGGGCTACAACGCTATTCGGGCGAACGCACCTCCGGGGGGCTGCGGCTGCTTCTACATGCAGGGCGCTCGTGCGGAGGTTGATCTGCGGCTGCATCACTGGCTCAGCGCGGTTGCCGAGGTGGGCGGTGCGCACGCGGACAAGATCAATTCGCACGGGGATTCAGTCGGCCGCATGACGTACCTCGTCGGGCCCCGCGTCACTCGCCGGTACGGTCGCAGGTTCTCGGGCTTCGGGCAAGCGCTCGTCGGAGCAGCGCATGGGTTCGATGGCTATTTTCCGACGGCGGCAACCTTCTCCACTACCGGGAACTCGTTTGCTTTCTCGACTGGAGGAGGCGTGGATGTGGCTCTCTCGGATCATATTTCTGCGCGGATATTGCAGGCGGATTACCTCTACACGCAGCTTCCGAATGCTGCGGGTGATCGGCAGAACAACGTTCGCCTGGGCGCGGGACTTGTGTTTCGGATTCGATAATGGCTCGCTTGCGTGGGATGGACGGGTGGGATAGTATACTACATAGGTAACGGGCTCGATCCGACGAGGGTGGGGGAGACGTTGTTGTATTAAATGATTGAGATGCCTTGAACAATCCTGGTTCGTCAAACGTCTCTTAAGCCAAATTATTCGTCCTTTGATTCTTTTGGAACCCGTAGGCCTTTGCGTCCGTAGTTAAGGGTATGCAATCCATCGGACTGAGCGCGATTAGCCGTTGTGAAGATCCCCGGGGCTAAAGCCCCTTTCTTTTCTCCCCCGGAGTACCGCGGGCTGAAGCCCGCTGCTACTCCGAAAGGCGAAGTCGGGCAGAGTTTGAGACTCCCACCCTTTGCGCAGAGTACGCGCCAAGGATGGGGCACCCGAGGGTTGGATGGCACCCGAAGATTGGATGGGGCACCCGAAGATTCTCAGCAGTTGAGACGAAGCGCTTTAGCGGGCAGGTTGTGGAGGGGCAATGTTGTTGGGACGCGTTGTAAATCGTCTTCTGCTGGGTAGCGCGTTGGCGTGGGTAGCCCTGTCGGGCGCGGCGATGGCTGCGGAGTATCACGGGCAGGTAACGTTTGGCGGTCTTCCGGTTCCCGGGTCCACGGTGACGGCGACAGCGACGCAGGGGGATAAGAAGGTGGTTGCGATCTCCGACGGCCAGGGAGTCTTTTCGTTTGCGGATCTGGCTGACGGCACATGGAACCTGGAGATCGTGATGACGGGCTTCGCGCCGGTGAAGCAGGAGGTGACGGTTGCGCCGAGTGCGGCGGCGGGCGCGTTCGAGTTGAAGCTGATGTCGATCGACCAGATTCGTGCGGAGAATAAGCCGGTCAAGGTTGACCCCACGCAGGTTGCTATCGCAACCGCTGCGACGTCGACGATAGCGCCTCCCGCAGTAGCGGCTGTTTCCGGCAAGGGCGGCACGGCGGCAAAGGGCGCGGCGGCGAAGCCCGGAGACGCGAAGGCCACAACTTCTGAAGTTGCTTCGGCGGCGCCAGCGCAGGATGCCACCTCGCAGCAGGCCAATGATGGCTTCCTTATTAACGGCAGTGTGAACAATGCGGCGACGTCGCAGTTCTCGATGAACCAGGCGTTTGGCAACAACCGCAATGGCGGGCGGTCACTCTATAACGGCAATGTTCTGCTGAGGCTGGAAAACTCGGCGCTTAATGCGGCACCATTCTCGGTGACCGGATTCGCATCGCCCAGGCCGCAGTTTAACAACTACACGCTGGGTCTGAGCTATGGCGGGCCTTTGAAGATCCCGCACCTGATGCCTCGCGGGCCGTATTTCGGCATCAACTATTCGCATACACAGAACACCTCGGACAATACCCAGGCGGCGACGATTCCGGTTGGGAAAGATGCATCGGGCAACTGGAATCTGACTTCACAGAACGTGACGGCAGTCTATGTTCCGGCGGATCTGGCGACCGTATCTCCTGCGTGCAACTCGTATCTGCTGAGCATGGGAATGACGCCGGCGATGATCTCTTCGGGCACTGCGCAGTTTGCCGGCAACATTATTCCCACGCAATGCGTGAGCCCTTCCGCAACCGTGCTGCTGGGCCTCTATCCGCAAACACCGAACGTTGCGGGCAATGCTGCGGGATTTAATTATCAGCTTCCGCTGGCCAGCGGCACCACCAGCGATAACGTCGGCCTATCCATGCAGAAGCAGTTCGGCAACAAGAACAACGTGAGTGGCCGCTGGAATTTTAGCGACACGAGCTTGAACAGTCCGAGCATCTTCGGCTTCAATGATCTGTC
>JANYLK010000139.1 GCA_025357875.1 Granulicella sp. | reverse complement strand
GTCGTGGGCCGCGCGGTCTCGATGCATCCGCCCTGGTCGATAGCGACATCGACGATCACCGCACCCTTCTTCATCTTCGACACCATCGCTTTTGTAACCAGCTTGGGTGCAGCCGCACCCGGAATTAGTACGCCGCCGATGACCAAGTCGGCATCGCACACTGCGCGTCCAATGTTGTAGCTATTCGAAGCCAGCGTATAGAGCCGGCCGCTGAAGATGTCGTCCAGCTCGCGCAGCCGATTCAGGTTCAGGTCAATCAGCGTGACTCGCGCGCCAAGACCGAGCGCGATCTTAGCCGCATTCGTCCCGACGATACCGCCGCCCAGGATCACCACGTTGCCCGGAGGAACTCCCGGCACGCCACCCAGCAACACGCCGCGGCCTCCATGCTCCTTCTCCAAATATGTCGCGCCGACTTGCACGCTCATGCGCCCGGCAACTTCGCTCATCGGGGTCAGCAGCGGAAGCGTGCCCGCACGGTCACGCACCGTCTCGTAGGCAATGCCGGTCACCTTGTTCGACAGCAGCGCTTCGGTAAGTTCGAGCACCGGTGCCAGATGAAGATAAGTGAATAGCGCCAGCCCTTCGCGGAAGTGTCTGTACTCCTTCTCGACCGGCTCCTTCACCTTCACAACCATTTCAGCGATACGCCAGACGTCGTGCGCGGACCCGACGATCTCCGCCCCGGCAGCCTGATACTCGTCATCGGGCAGCGCGGAAAGCTCGCCGGCGTTATGCTCTACCAGCACCGTATGTCCAGCAGCCACCAGCGCATGCACGCCGGCCGGGGTTACGCCGACCCTGCTCTCGTGGTCCTTAACTTCCTTTGGTACTCCAATAATCATGTGTCCAACCCCTTCGGAACTATCGTCCCCCTAAGTTTAGTCTCAGGCGTCCGTTCCGACAGGCATTCGCGACAAGCCGTACAATAGAAACTGATCTTTTTCACCAGGAAATCACTTACCCAATGTCTTCCAACGGTTATCAAATGCGGTACTCCCGCATTCACAACATGCGCTCCCTGTTCAGTCTTTTCTCAAACGACCTGGCCATCGACCTGGGCACGGCGAACACGCTGGTGTACGCGCACGGCAAGGGCATCATCGTCAACGAGCCCTCCATCATCGCCGTCAACACTCAGACCGGCGAGGTCGAGGCGGTCGGCAAAGAGGCTAAGGAGATGCTCGGCCGTACGCCAGGCAACATCATCGCCATCAAGCCCATGAAGGACGGCGTGATAGCTGACTTCAAGCAGACCGAAAAGATGCTGAACTACTTCATTATGAAGGCGCACAATAATCGCAAGCGCATGGTGCATCCGCGCATCGTGATCGGGGTGCCTTCGGAGATCACTCAGGTAGAGAAGCGCGCCGTCATGGACTCCGCCTATCGCGCAAAAGCGTCCGAAGTTCACCTGGTCGAGCAAGCAATGGTCGCCGCCATCGGAGCGGGGCTTCCCATCACCGAACCCGGCGGCAATATGGTGGTCGATATTGGCGGCGGCACAACAGATATCGCAGTCATATCGCTAGCCGGTATCGTGTATTCTCGCTCCGTCCGCATGGCCGGCAATCAGATGGACGAAGCCGTCATCACCTACATCAAGCGCAAGTACAACCTGCTGATCGGCGAGCGCACCGCCGAGCAGATCAAGATGGAACTAGGATCCGCCTTTCCCCTCGACAAGCCACTCAACAAGACCATCACAGGCCGCAACCTGATCGAAGGCGTGCCTAAGACCATCACCATCGACGACTCCGAGATTCGCGAAGCGCTCTCCGAGTGCATCGCCACCATCATCAACGGAATTCGCGTCGCACTGGAGCGCACTCCGCCCGAGCTCTCCGCCGACATCTCCGACCGCGGCATCGTGCTTACCGGCGGCGGCGCGCTGATCAAGAACCTCGACAAGCGTATCCGCGAAGAGACTGGCCTGCCCGTCTCCATCGCGGACGATCCGCTGGCGTCGGTCGTCCTCGGCACCGGCAGAATGCTCTCGGACTTTAAGCTGCTCCGCAAGATCTCCATCGATTAGAATCCAGGGACCGGAATCCATGGACTAGGATTGCGGACATCTGGCCCGCTACCCGGGCGCGGATTGCCCACCCACCGCCCGGCGCATCGGGGATAATGGTTTCAGCCCGATGGATTTCGTCACCCGGTTCAAGAATGCGCTGTTCCTTATCCTGGTCCTGTTGGCGCAGGCGATTGCGCTTGCGATGCAGGTTCGCACTCCTGCCGATTCCAACCAGCCCGATGGTCGGAGCGTCCGTCTGATCCGCATGTGGGCCACAGCAACGGTGGCGCCGTTTGAACGAGCAGCCCATGCCGTTGGCTACGGAATGCATCACGGCTGGTCGGACTACGCTGACCTGCGGCACGTCCGCCAACAGAACAAAGACCTCCAACAACAAATCACGCACATGCGCATTCAGGAGGCTGCAATAGCCGAGGACGCGCTCGAAGGCCGCCGTCTTCAAGCGATGCTGCACTTCCGCGAAAACTATGTCGGTTCGACCGTCGTCGCGCAGATAATCGGCGCCAGCGGAAGCGACCAGTCCCACGTGCTCCTGATCGACAAAGGCTCGCGCGACGGATTGAAGGCCGACATGGCGGTCATCACGCAGGATGGCATCGTGGGTAAGCTGCGCGACGTCGAGGCAACTACGGCGCACGTGCTTGAAATCAACGATCAGACCTCCGGCGCCGGCGTACTCCTCGCCAGCACGCGGATCCGCGCTATCCTCCGGGGTAGCATTGTCGGGCGTGTCCAGATCGGCAACCTCACTTCCGATTCGCGGATCAAGCCCGGGGAACAAATTCTCACCTCCGGCGGCGACCAGGTGTATCCACGCGGCTTGCCCGTAGGCACCATCGAGAGCATCTCGGTCGACCCCGATCACCAGCCCTACACCGCCATCGTTGTGCGTCCGGCAGTCAATCTCGACCGCGTTGAAGAAGTCCTGATCATTACTGGAACACAATCTGATTTGACGCCAGCTGCCCTGCAGGACCTTACAACTGCCGAAGCGCAACACTCCGCCGACGTCAGCGCGGAGCGGCTACCTGGTATTCACGACGACCAGATCCCTGCCATAGGTGCGAATGCTGCCGCCCCGGGCACTCCCTCTGCACCTGTACAGCTAACCATTCCTCACCCTCTGCCAACCTTCCACGCCGACCGGTACACAAGCGGATCTACTCCCCCCGCATCCGGCATGACTCCCGGCGTACAAAATGCAGCACCCGTCAGCACGCCGCAGAGCAGCCCTCCTCAAGGCCAGCCGCACAGCCAGCCAAGCACTCAGAGACCTGCTCCAAGCCATCCTTCACCCAAGCCCGAATCGCCAAAGTGACCCTATGCTCCATCCCGAGTCCAGCGTCCATCGCAAATTCAATTTAGGCTGAGGAAGCCGAGCATCTCTTCGGGAGCCAATGGTCACACGCAGCTACATGTCGCGCCGCGAGGTCGAGCAACAAAGCTTCAGCCTTTCCGTCGCAATCTTCGTGCCGGTGGGCGCAATCCTGCTGCAGGTACTCCTGCCGCGGCTCATTCCGGCGCTGTCCATTCTCGATCTTCCACTAATTGTTACGCTGTTTTTCGCCATCAGCCGCCGCAGTCCCATAGCAGGAACGACCACGGGCGCAACCATCGGCCTGTTGCAGGATGTGCTTACCAGCCAGCCTATCGGCGTAAACGGAATGGCGAAGTCAGTGATTGGATACACTGCCGCCAGTCTGGGCAGTCGCATCGATGTGGACAATACTTCGACGCGCGCGCTGCTCACCTTCGGATTTTCACTCCTTCAAAGCGTGCTTCTGTACCTCATCGAGCGCCGCCTGCTCGGCATCCGCGGCTTTCATCTCCTATGGCTGCACGAATTGCTGCGAGCCGCAGTCAATACGGCGGTGGCGGTTCCCGTCTTCTTCCTCCTCGACCGCACCAAGCATCAGGAGTAACGCAGAAGCTGTATCCACGCCCACGCCGGAGAACACTGTAACGACGTAAAATTTGAGTTGCAGGTTTACAAATGCCACTGACTTCCAATGCCGAACGATACAACGCCCGCGACGAGAAGGTATCCGCAGGCAAGTTACACGCCACGCAATACCTGGTGGTTCTGGTACTCGCTGTCCTCGCCGCTGGAATGTGGCGCCTGCAAATTCTTGGGGTTGAGAATTACCGCGTCCTCGCCGAGGCCAACCGCATTCGCAAGGACCCCGTGCGCGCCCCGCGGGGCAGGCTCCTCGACCGCGAGGGCCGCATCCTGGTCGACAACTATCCCTCCGTCTCCTGCTATCTTCTGCGCGAACAGGTCAAGGATTTACAGACTGATATACCTCTGATCGCGCGCGGCCTCCATCTTCCCGCCGAGCAGATCGCCGCTACTCTACGCCGCTATGGCAGCTCGCCGAAGTATGAGTCGATCCCGCTGAAGCAGGACATCACTCCGGATGAGCAGGCCTTCATTGAAGCGCATCGCAATGAACTTCCTGAACTAGAAACTCGGGACGAACAGCGTCGTCTCTACCCACCAGGAGGTTTTGCCGCGCACCTGGTCGGCTACGTCGGCGAGGTCTCCGAACAGGATCTTAATAGCTCCAAGTTTGACTTCTACGAGCCCGGCGATGTGGTTGGCAAATCCGGAGTCGAGCAGACGTACGACAGCCTTCTCCGGGGAACCGACGGATCGCGAGACGTCATCGTCAACAGCCATGGCAAGGAAGTCGGGCAGCTCGGCCAAGTGCTCGCTAAACCCGGCCAGGACCTTCGCCTTACCATCGACCTCGACATCCAGCGCGTCGCCGAGCAGGTGATGGAAGGCAAGATTGGCGCCCTCGTCGCGATGGACCCCCACACCGGCGAAATCCTCGCCATGGTCTCGCGTCCCACCTTTGACCCCAACCAGTTCGCCGTGCGCCTGACCAGGAACTACTGGTCGCAAATTATCAACGACCCCGACCATCCGCTGATGAATAAAGCGATCCAGGCGCAACTCGCACCCGGCTCCACCTTCAAGGTCATCATGACGCTGGCAGGCCTACAGGAAGGCGTCGCGCAGGATATGCATGTAGCTTGCAACGGGGGAGCGACGTTCTACGGACACTTTTTCGCCTGCGACAAACACCACGGTTCAGTCGACATCTTTAGCGCGCTTCCATACTCCTGCGACACCTTCTACTACACGCTGGCCAACCGCCTGGGCATCGACACCATGGCCCGATATGCCAGTTCCGTGGGCATCGGCGTAAAGTCTGGGGTCGACCTTCCGGAAGAGGCCGCCGGCATCATGCCGAGCGAGGCGTGGAAGATGAAGACGCAACACGAAAAGTGGTACGCGGGCGAGACCATCTCCGTCGGCATCGGCCAGGGAGCAATTGAGGTGACGCCAATGCAGATGGCGCGCGCGGTCGGCGGCATCGCGTCGGGAGGCTTCCTGCGCCGACCGCATCTGGTCTTCCCCGACCAGTTGACCAACGATCAACTGACGGCGATGCGGAGTACCTATCCAGGCTCTGGCGACAAAACCATCCCGCTTACCGTAGAAAACTGGCAGATCATCACCGACGACATGGCCAACGTCACCGGGCCCATCGGCACGGCGGCCGAAGCCCACCTCGAAGGCATCGACTTCGCTGGCAAGACGGGGACCGCGCAGGTGATGAGTCATACCGCACTCGCAGCATCTGGCAAGGGACACAACACCGTGCCGAACGCGTGGTTTATCGGCATCGCTCCGCGCCGTAACCCAGATATCGTCGTTGCAGTCCTGTGGGAGCACGGCAACTGGGGCAATAACTCGGCCAAGCTCGCGGCACAAGTCATCAACGCGTTCGTCACGAAGCAGCGCAAACACGACGGAAATATCCGCGTGGTCGATACGCCCAGGCTGGACCTGCTCAAAACTAGTCTCCCCAAGCCCGCACAGACTACTCCGGCCCAGCCTCCGGCAGGCGAATAAGCCGACAATCCGAACACCGCCCAGATCAGATACGTCCACGCTGGTTCTGCTCTAAACTACCCCCAGCACATGCGCCGATTTTCCTCCTTCCGCGACTTCGACTGGACCTTGCTCACTCTCGTGCTGCTGATGTCCGTCATCAGCGTGCTCGAGATCAAGTCCGCCACGCTACACACCAAGTTTCATAATTTCGACCACAAGCAACTCGCCTTTTTGATGGTCGGCATCCCGCTGATGTTTCTCATCTCTGTTATCGACTATCACCGCCTCCTGGATCTCGCACCCTGGGCCTACGGCGTCAGCCTCATTCTTTTGGTTGCCGTGAAGGCGGTTGGGACCAAGGTGCTCGGCGCGCGCAGGTGGATCAACCTCGGTGGCGGCATCCACTTCCAGCCGTCGGAGTGGGTCAAGCTGGTGCTGATCCTCACCGTGGCCCGCTATTTCTGGGGGCTTGCGGGACGCGAATTGAGCTGGATCGATATCGCAAAGGCCTTTGCGATGGTCTGCGTACCCATGGGACTAGTCCTGATCCAGCCCGATCTGGGAACCGCGCTCACGTACTTTCCCGTGCTGGTGGCCGGATTGTTCCTCGGCGGAATTCGGCCAAAACAGGTAGCTGTACTGATCCTCGGGCTCGCGGTCCTGGCCGGAGGCGCATGGCTCAGTGGAAAGCGCCTCAAGCCCTATCAGCAAGCCCGCTTGACCAGCTTCATCAACCCCGACGCCGACCCCAAAGGCTCCGGGTACCAGATCAAGCAGTCCCTCATCGCGGTCGGATCCGGCGGACTCTGGGGCAAAGGCACCAACAAGGGCACTCAAACCCAGGGCGACTTTCTCCCGATCCCCTACACCGACTTCATCTTCGCTGCCTTCTGCGAGGAACACGGCTTTGTCGGCGGTATCGGCATCCTGCTGCTTTACTTCCTGATCCTGACGCGCCTGATCCAAAACGCTCAACAGGCATCCGATATGCCCGGCACATTCATCATCATGGGGGTGGTCGCAGTCATCCTGTTCCAGATTGTCGTAAATATCGGGATGGTCGTCGGCCTGATGCCAGTCACGGGCATCCCGCTGCCGCTGATGAGCTATGGAGGATCGTCCATCCTGTTCACCTTCCTCGCACTGGGCATCGTCATGAACATCCGCATGCGCCGCTTTGTGAACTAAGGTGCGGTGGCGAACGCATCAGTCGTCGTACGAGTGACTTCCGGCAACATAGAGACTCGATATGCGTAGATCATCGAGACTATGAAGATCACGGAACCAATGCGCTCATGATGCGTACAGAATAGCGGCCAGAATCATCGCACTTACCGCATAAATGAGCAGGTTCTTGGGGAACTTCATTCATGAAGTTCACTCACAATTTTAGTGCATCAAATCTCCGATTCGCATCACATTTGATAATGGTGCATAATCAGGCGATGAGAACCAGCATCACACTCGATGAAGACGCCTACGAGCTTGCATCGCTTTATGCGAAAGGCAGGGGAATAACGTTGAGCGCCGCTATCAACGAGGCGGTACTAAAGATTGGGCAGCCGCGCTCTGCATCCGGTACCCCACGGATTAAGACCCTACCCAACGGTCGCAAGGTCTTTGCCGCCAATGGGAGGATCATTACTCCCGAGATCATCAAGCAAGCTGAAGAGGATGAGTTTGCCTAAACCAAAACACCTGGCCGACCTGAATGTATTGATGGCATTGACAGATGAGAACCACTTGCATCACGCCAGGACGGTGGAGTGGCTCGATGGGCCGGGTGGTCACAACTGGGGCGTCTGCGCGTTGACCGCAGCAGGCTTTTTGCGTTTGGCGACAAACCCTAGAATTAGGTCTGCTTCCATTGAAGAAGCCTGCGATGTGCTGGCCACACTGATCGATCATCCCGGCTATCGGTTCTGGCCTATCGTGGACGACTGGGCCACGCTAGCGGCTCCTTTTCTTGAGCGCGTCTATGGGCACCAACAGATAACCGACGCTTACTTACTGGGACTCGCGGTAAAAGAAGGCGGTGTGTTGGTGACCATGGACAAGGCAATCAGGAGTTTAGCCGGAAACCGATATAGCCAGAATGTCCTCCTCCTCAAATGACCCGGTCTTATTGTGCTCTGGATCACTTATGGGTGAACCACTTATTTGGAGTAGATCAGACTCGATCAAGCGTCCGCGACGATTATGGTGCATACTATGTTTATCCGGCTGTCACATCCGAGCCGGCGCAACTCCCACTCCCGTTGGCGCAAGGCGCCGGGTCTGCGGCGTTAGATATTAGAAAAAAAGGCCGGCCAGGCAAAGAGAAATCAAGTCCGTTGGCCGGACAGGTTTGAAGGGAATGATTGCATCCGGATGGAAAACGGCCCCGCCTCAGGTTGGTTCTGAGGTTGTTTCGGTCACAAACCCCGCATGCCTATCTTCACTAGAAGCTTCCCCCGTGTCTCCGATAGCCATTGTTTTCAGCCATTTCGCATCCAATCGTGATGCGCTATGGACGCAGACTGCGTTGATTTTCAACTCTCTGCTGCACTCGTCGGTCTACACAGCTTCCCGATCCCGCACCCTGTCCGCACCTTCGGTGAGCGGCGCCTAGCTCCCAGCTAGAGCCCTCTGATTCTTTCGCCTGCCTGCCGCTTAGCTACCGGTTCTCAAACCCGGAGCGGGCAGAAAGAGCAGCTATGTCGAAAGAAATTTACATCTCCAGCACGCCCCACGAGACGCGTCTGGCCATCGTCGAAGACGAAGCCCTCACCGAAATTTATTACGAGCGCGAGAATGAATACACCCTCGCCGGCTCCATCTACAACGGCCGCGTCACCCGCGTCCTTCCAGGCATGCAGTCCAGTTTTGTAGACATCGGTCTGGAGCGCGACGCCTTCCTCTACATCACTGATTTTATGGAGGAAACGCCTGATCCAGAGGAGTTTGATACCGTCTCTACCGGAGACCGCGCGCCGCGCGCACCAAGCCCCGCGAACGGTGAGGAATCCGCCCCACGCACCGAGTCCAGCCCACGCACCGGCGAGCGCGGTGACCGAGGCGATCGCGGTGGCCGAGGACGTCGCGGTGGACGTGACCGCGACCGCAATTCCGATCGTGGCACGGGCGAACGCGCATCCTCCGACCGTGAGCGCGGCGAGGCGCCCCGAGTCTCCGCCGGACCCACTGAATCGAGCGCCCCAGCAGCTGGCACGACGGACAGCTTTGAAGTAGGCGAAGGTGCTCCCGGCGCCGATGGAAACCGCCGCTGGCGCGGACGCCGCGGACGCCGTCGAGGGCGCGGAACTCCAGGCCAGCCCGGCGATCCAACACAGGAGAACGCCGCACAAGCCGGTCCCGAAGCATCGGCCTATTCCGAAGACGCATCCACTTCTGAGCCCGAAACGTACCACGAGTTCGACGGTGCAGCAGAGACACGCAACGCAACGGCTGACCGCACGGAAACCTCCGCTCGCAGCGAAAGCCCCAGCGATCGCGGGCGACGCAACGAAGGTCGAGGTGGCCAACGCCGTGATGGCCAGCGCACTGACTCGCCGCGGCGTGATCAGGAACAGCGGCCAGAACAGCGCACCCCTCGCGGTTTCCCCCCCTCACCCGACCTCTACGGCGTGGATAGCGGGGATACAAGCGGCACCGGCCCTATCGCCAACGCCTACCCCGACGAGAACGCAGGATCCGACGCCGAGCCGATGATCCTCCCCGGCGAGTCGCTCTCCAAGTACCGCAAGGGAGATGATCAGGCTGCCTCAACCCCCAATCAGGCATCGTCCTCCCACGCCACACCGGTCACAGTAGCTCCTCCCGCCACCCTGTACACCATTCCGGACGGCTGGGACGGAGGCGCAACCCTACCAGGTGAGACCCTTTCCCGACGCAGGCCGTCCGAATCCGCCTCCAATTCGCGTTCCGAATCACGCAAGCCGCAGCGCGAACCCCGTCGCGACGGTCGTCCGAACCGCGACAACCGCGCCGAGACTCGCCGCGATAATCGCTCCGACTTCCGTAACACCCCAGCAGTCCCTCCGACCGCCGATCACTCCGTGCGATCTGACGCGCAGCCGGAAGCCGAGAACGGCGCAGTTCCACCCACACCCGCCGCGGAGTTCGTTCACCAACCGGTCGCCGAGCCTTATCAGGCTACCGCTGCCTCGCCTGCCGCACCCGAAGTAGCCGCTGAATCTGCCCCCGAAGCAATTTCGCACGAGGAGACCGAGTACGAACCTGCGGACGCCTCAGCCTCCCACCGCATCGACCCCGTCGCGCCCAGCAAGTATCGTCAAAGCGCGTCGACCCTTGAACCACCGGTCGAATTCGCCGATGAGGCGCCCGCTTCCAGCGCCACCCACAGCATCACACCCGCGCCGGGTGAGTACGCGGCAAAGCTCCAATCTGATGCTGAACACGTCGCGATTGCAGAGTCCAAAGAGCCCGACGCCCACGACATCACCTCCATCTCCGCCGCCGGAGAGATGTTCTCCGAGCCCGTCGAAACCCTGCCGGACGCGGTGCAACACCCCACACCCATTGAGACTGAAGCGCCCGCATCGCCGATCCGGCATGAAGGTGCTGTCGTCTCCGCTGACACCCACTCGGAAATCGATACGTCTGCAGCGGGTGGTTTCGCTCCTGGGTCCGGCCAACTGGATGAAGAGACGCTCGACGACGAGGACTTCGCGAGTACGACCCTGCAGGCCAGTTCAATCGAAGAGATGGACGACCTGGACGAGGAGACGCTGGAAGGTGCGGCCGACCTCGGTACCATGCTTCGCGAGATGTCCATTGACCAGATCACACGCACTAAGCCCGAGTTAGAGGATAGCGACGAGGATGACGAGGACGACGAAGAAGAAGACCTCGACGAAGAAGACCTCGACGAAGAAAACGAGGAAGACGGCGAGGACGACGAGAGCAGCCAGGAGGAGTTTCAACTCGACGAGCGCGCCAACTCAAGCCAGTCCGAAGACGACCTCCACGAGCAGGCAGCCCGCACCGGCAACGCCGCCGACTCCGAATTTTTTGAGAAGCAGTTTACCCAGACTGCTGAGGGAAGCCGCGGCGATGAGCAAGCAGCTTCGACTCCTGCAGGCGATTCCAACCGCGATTTCGGCCGCGAACAGGAACGCCGCGGAGGACGTCGCGATGGCCGCCGTGGTCGCAGCGACCGCGATCGCACTGACCGTGGCAGCGACCGCAGCCGCAGTCCTCGCAGCGGGCACAGCAACGGACATGGACGCCACTCCATGCAGACCACCAATCTGCCCGCCATTAGCGATCTGCTCAAACCCGGCCAGGAAATTCTGGTCCAGATCGCCAAGGAACCCATCGCCAAGAAGGGTGCGCGCATAACGTCGCACATCGCACTTCCGGGCCGCTTCCTGGTGTTCATGCCGACAGTCAACCACACCGGCGTCTCGCGCAAGATCGAGTCCGACGGAGAACGCCGCCGGCTGAAAGAAATCCTGCTCAGCGAAAAGGGAGAGGCCACCGGCGGATTCATCGTACGTACTGCCGCCGAAGGAGCAAGCGAAGAGGAACTCCGCAGCGATCTACGCTTCCTGCTTAACCTCTGGGCAGACATCAAGAATCGTTCCGAATCGTCCAAGTCGCCGGCCCTGATCTACCACGACCTCAACCTCATCGAGCGAATTCTGCGCGACCAGGTCACCGACAACTTCTCCGCCATCTGGGTCGACTCCGAGTCCGAGTACGAGCGCGTCCTGCGCTTCCTGCAACGTTTCCAGCCTTCGCTCATCCGCCGCGTCAAGCTCTACTCCAAGGACGTTCCGCTTTTCGAGCAGTTCGGCATCACCGAGGAGATCAATAAGGCGCTGCGCTCCAAGGTCTGGCTTAAGTCCGGCGGCTCCATCGTCATTAACCAGACCGAGGCTCTCGTCGCCATCGACATCAATACCGGCAAGTTTGTCGGCAAGACGGCACGCCTCGAAGACACCATCGTCAAGACCAACCTCGATGCCATTCCAGAGATTGTTCGCCAGATCCGTCTGCGCGACCTCGGCGGCATCATCATCATCGACTTCATCGACATGGACGAGCGCAAGAATCGCAATCGCGTCATGGCCGCACTGGAAGATGAGTTGAAGTCTGATCGGGCACCGTCGAAGGTGCTCCAGTTCAATGATTTTGGGCTGGTCGCCATCACCCGCAAGCGCGTCAAGCAGTCGCTCGAGCGCACCCTCTCCACGCCCTGCACTATCTGCACGGGCACCGGCATGGTCAAATCGCCGGTCACCGTCTGCAACGACATTTACATTGAAATGCGCAAGATGCATAAGCACCTCGACCGGGGCGACGTCATGTTGCGAGTGCATCCAGAAGTAGTGAAGCAGCTTAAGACGTCCGGCGCGAAATGGCTGCAGGAGATGGAAGAGATGGCTGGCAAAACCATCCTAGTGAAGAGCGACCCAAGTCTGCATCCGGAGCAGTTCGACATCCACTAATACGCACAGAAGGGCTCTGGTCGACGCGACAAAAATGCGGCACTCACCCCCTCGTGGTGACTTGTTGGGGTGGGTTTCCTTTTCGGACACCCGTACAATCAAGCCATCTCCGCCAAAACCGCTTCTTGCAATCTTGTATCAACTGTTTTGTGTACTAGCGGACTGGGAAAATTTTCTTGATGAAACGAAAACAATCTCCCTATAGGAGCGAACCTAAATTGAGCAATCCTGCGTCCTATTAGTCAGTGTTAGTTGCAGGGTTCGCCCGTGCCTCCGGCCCGCAACAATTTCAGTTGATTTGGGTTAGCAGCTTTAAAGGATCAAATAAGGGAGTCATGAAATAAAATGCATAATGACAGCAAGCTTTTCGGTATTGCGTGCAGGATTGCGGCGTTCAGCTTTCTGGTAGCGGGGTCAGCCTCGCTGATGGAGGCTCAGCAACCCTCTTCCATCGAGTCCAACACGAAGGTGCCCGTTCTCGTCGCATCCGAATTTGCCCCTTTCGATCTTTCTGCGAGCACCTCCTCCAGCAGCAGTTCGACGACTTCAGAGACTGCGGGGGATTCGAACGGCCAATTCATGTTCGGTTCCGCGGATCTCAAGAAGTCTCAACCGCCCCCGCGACGCTACGGTCGCCCCAATTACTCTGACAGCCATTCCAACCGGGATGGATCGCCCAAGTTTGCTTTCATCGCAGGCGGCGGCGTTTCCCTACCCGTAGGCAATACGTACCACTACGAGACTCCCAGTTGGGGATTTCAGGTTGGCGCAGGTCGTAATTTCAGTAAGAGCGTTGGCCTCCTTGCCCAATTCGACTACGACCACTTCGGTTTGCAAGGTGCCACTCTTAGGAATGAGGAGTACGCCTACAACTACTACTGTACCCCGCAAGCGATCCAGCAGAAACTTTGCTCCCTCATCGCGAACCTGGATGGCAATAACCATGTCTGGTCAATTACACTCGACCCCACCTTCACCCTCGCTACAGAAGGTTCGCTCGGCGCATACTTTGTCGTAGGCGGCGGCTTTTATCACAAGGTCACAAACTTCACCGTGCCCACGACCGGCTACTACTACGATCCTTACTACGGTCCTATCCAGTATTCGGCTAATCAGGTGATCGATCACTACTCCAGCAACGCAGGCGGCGCGAATGGTGGCATAGGCTTGACCTACAAATTCTCGAAATTCTCAAACGAGAGGTTCTACGCTGAAGCTCGTTATGTCGTCATCTTCAACCAGCAACGCACAGGCGTCACAGCACAGAATGTGGGGACACCATTCGGATTCAATTACAACGGCTTCAACTACTATCCGCAGAATAGCAATCGCACCACGTTCATCCCCATTACATTCGGCATTCGATTCTAGAGAAGCGTGAGGATGCACTAAAGTAGAAGCCCGGCCAACCAGCCGGGCTTCTCTGCGTTGCCGAATCGCAGCACAGAGAGTTCTCTCTGGGAACAGTCGAAATCTCGTGACAATCGGTTCTACATAGGTCAAATTCGAATAAGGCTTAGAAATCCAAGATCTCTTTCGTGCGGACTAAATACCCATCGGATACGGCTTCTCGTGGACCTCTTCCCCAGACGCCCCACCACCGCGTTCGAACCGACCTTGCA
This sequence comes from Granulicella sp., assembly GCA_025357875.1. Taxonomy (GTDB): domain Bacteria; phylum Acidobacteriota; class Terriglobia; order Terriglobales; family Acidobacteriaceae; genus Edaphobacter. The sequence continues at coordinate 55,582 of JANYLK010000139.1, read as the reverse complement.
ACAAGCTCAGCAATCCGGTGTACCAATATCCCAGCACGAAAAGCAGCAGAAACGGCACCGTGAAGAAGTTCTCCGTGGTCACCGCGTAATAAACGGTCCACGCGAAATAAGTCCCAATCGCCAATTCAATCCACGGGACAATTCCCAGCCGCTTGCGATACACCTTTGCGTGGCTCGCTTCGCCCTTCTTCTTCACGCGATACTTCGGTGTGCGCGCAAACTCCGTCTTGTATCCAAACAGCGCCTCCATCACCGCCTTCGTATTCGTGATCGTCAACCCAACACCGAGAGCCATCAGGAACGGAACGTACAAAAACGTCTTGTACCAGGTCTTCGGAAACAGTTCCTTCTGGCTCACCAGGTAGAACGTCGATACCGACATCGTGCTCGCAACAAACAGCGGCAGGTCGATTAGCAGCATCTGTACGTACCCTTGCCAACTGCGAATGATCATCGCGGGCATCAACAACACGCTCAACACAATCATCAGGGGATAGCTGAGATTTGCAGTCAGGTGATACCAAGCCTCCAGCTTGGTATGCCACGGCGCGTCGCTCTTCATCACTCGCGGCAGAATCTTCTTGCCGGTCTGGATCAGCCCCTTCGCCCAACGCGCCTGCTGCGTCTTGAAGGCGGTCATCTCAATCGGCAGCTCGGCGGGACACTCCACGTCTTGCAGGTATTTGAACTTCCATCCTGTCATCTGTACGCGATAGCTGAGGTCGGTGTCCTCGGTCAGCGTGTCGTGCTGCCATCCGCCGCCGTCCGATATAGCTTGCCTACGCCAAACCCCGGCCGTGCCGTTGAAGTTAAAGAACACACCTGCCCGCGAGCGCCCTCCATGCTCCAGCACAAAATGCCCGTCCAGCAGGATCGCCTCCACCTGCGTCATGAAACTATAGTTGCGATTCAGATGCGTCCATCGCGTCTGCACCATGCCAATACCCGGCTCGGCAAAATGATGCACAACCTTCATAAGCCAGTCCGGCGCCGGCACAAAGTCCGCATCGAAGATCGCGATTAGTTCGCCCTTCGCAACTTTTAAGCCCTCATCCAGTGCGCCCGCCTTGTATCCATGGCGATTCGTGCGATGAATATGCACGATGGGCTGCGGCTCCATCCCTGCGAACCCGCGTGCATACCGTTCAACAATCTCGGCTGCCACGCCAACCGTCTCGTCGGTCGAGTCATCTAGCAGTTGAATCTCGAATCGATCGCGTGGATACTCGATCCGGCATATCGCATCGATCAGACGGTCAATCACAAACTGTTCGTTGTAGATGGGAAGCTGCACGGTCACAAACGGAAGCTCACCCTCGGCATACCGGCCGCCTGGCTGATCCCACTTCGCTGCCTTGTCCTTGTTCCGGTAGTACAGCCAAACCAATTGGTAGCGATGGATCCCGTAAAACGCCAGGATCACCATCACGATGAAATATGGCACCAGCATGGAAATGTCGAAAGCGTTCCATCGATATAGCCCGCGAAACGTGCGATCGCCATAGTGCGTGTGAAGATAGTGCCCAAGCCCCTTCGAGGCCAGAAACATCGCCAGCGGAGCATGTAGCTTGTCGAGAAAAGTTGGCAGGGAATAAACTCCGCAGGCAGGGTTGCCGTCACGAAGATTCTACGCGAAGGCTATGCTCGCAAGCGATTCAACGCGATCTAGAAAGCGATGCAAGATCGGGATGAAATGCACGCATTAGCCCGATCGTCTCCTATCGGCGCTGTAAATCTAAGTTAGCAACATCGTCCGATGCGCCATGTCTGTCTGTGCCGGCCGGAACCCAGCATCACGAATGATCCGCCTTACATCTTCCTCATTGCCGCCGTCCGGGACTACGAATCCCACATCGTTAGCGCCGAATCGCAGTCCCATCTGCAGCACCTTCAGCCCCTGAGCCGCACCAGTCGCCTGCACATTCTCAATATTGTCGAGAAACATCCGCGCAATCGCCAGCGTCTTCAGCCGCTCCACCGCCGTCACGGCATCAAGTTCCCTACCACCGGGAGCCTCAGCCGCTACCGGTACGAACGCCACAAATCCGTCTGTCTCTTCCTGCAGCCGCCGCACCGCCTCCAGAAAATCGACGCGCTGTTCCATCGTTTCGCCCGCGCCGAATACCATCTCGACCGTAGTCCTCATCCCCAGCCCGTGAGCCGCACCATGCACCTCAACCCACTCCTTCAACGCTCCATCTCCAAGCCGCACACTCTCGCCCGCAATCGAATCCAGCCCCGCATCCATCAACCGCGCAATCGTCTCCCGCGGTCCCAAGCCCCAGGCCGCAGCCACCAACCTCGCCTCTGCTGCCGAAAATGCCTCAATCCAGATTGCAGGAAAGCGCTGCTTGATACCTCGGAAGAGCCCTTCGAACCAGTCGATCTCGCCGCACTCAATCCGACCAGCCATCACGTGTTCGACTCCGCACACCAGACGTACGCCGGTGCCGCCCATTTCGATCGTCTCGCCAATCTCGTCAAACAAGCGATGCGCGCATCCCACCGCCGTTTTGTTTGCCGTTAGAGTGCCGACGTCCATCACCGCCCCGCAGTCGATGCGTCGGCCAATCGCGTAGCTAACCACGCCCTCCGGATGCAGCCTCCGGCGCACCGCGTCGGCCTCCATCCCAATCCCCACCAAATCGTCGCTCCGAAAGCAATCCAGAGCCTGTTCCCTGCTGATTCCCATACAAAAAGTCTACGCCTGCAACGCGAAGCTTCAGCGCACCACGTGGGCCACGAGAATCAGCAGCAACGCAAACGCGATCACGAGCAGCCCCAGTACCGCTCCAAGCAGCTTCACCGCAGAGCCCGCCTTTGCTTCCAGGGCTGCCATCGATTTCTCCAGCTTGGCGACTCGAGCTTCCACGCTCTCCACACCCATCCGCGAGCGGGTCACATCGACCGCAAGCTCCGCGATCTGCGTACCCTGCCCCTGGACCTGTCGCCGCAAATCCGCGTGCACCGCCGTCGACTTGCCAAGTTCACCGCGAATGTCCTGCGACAACGTGGTTAACGCAGCCTCCTGAGCCTTCTCGCTCGCGCTGCGGGTGGAGAGGTACTTATCTGCCATCGGCATCAGCCGCGCAAAATGGGGCAACAGGTCGAACAGCATTTTGGGCCACATACGCTTAGTCTACGTGCTCGGAAAGCACCGCGACCATCGAAGCCGCCCGACGACGCCGGCGCATCACCGCAGTCACAATACTGGCCACCAGGATGGACGCAATGATGCACTGCGACCATAGGCAGTAGATGCACCACTTGTGAATGACGTACGCCTCCAGATAGGTGAGAAACGCGGCGCAGAAAAAGCCCACCCTTGCCAGCTCCAGCACCAGCCTAAGGCGTCCCAAGAGCGCGCAGATGCCAATCAGGATGTATCCCACAATCCCGATAATCGCGACCGGAATGTGCGGCTTGTTCGGGTGCAGTTGGCCATTCTCGTCAAATTCTTCGTCGGTGATCGGCGGGAAGACGGCGTATTTGCCATGGTTCACTGCGCCGCAGTCCCATTTTTCCGTAACCGCACACGGAGGGGTCGCGGCCGGGTCCATATTGTGAATTTGCAGCGCCCGTACGCTCACAAATATTCCAGCCACAGCCAGCAACGCAATCAGGTATTTCATGATCACTATCTTACTTCTGTCCTGTGGATCTCCTGTTCCTGCTGCCGGCTAATTTGTGCCAACTTCTCACTCCACTCACATTTCTGCGTAATTCTCCGATAAACGAAAGGTACCGAAAACAAGCGTCCCCATTTGAGTTCTGGCACCTATACTTCGAAGCCCGTGTGCACTCCTCGGGACGCCATTGCCAGCCACATGCGATGGAGAATCGCCCTGTTGCTCGCCGTGCAAATGCGCGAGCCACTCACCGAGCGCGCCCTTGAGGCAATTCGGATGCCGGCCCTATGCCTGGTGGGGATATGGCTCGTCTCGAAACACACACTCCATCTCCGCGGAATACCAGAATACTGCGCTGCAGTCGATCTTCACGGCGCATTTCATTGCCAGATGCAGCAAGTCGCAAATCTCCTGCAGACCGGAGACTATCCCCAAACGCTACGTCTTCTCAACGCTCCCGGCCCCTTTCAAAGCACGTCTAACTCCTTCGCCAACGCCATCATGGCGCTGGATCGACGAATTCTCCTTCGACCCGCGCCTAGAAAAACTTCCCCTGAACAAATAAACTGCCGGCCTGCGTTACTGCGAATCGAAAGTTCCGCCGCTCTGGAATGTGTTGCAGGCGGCGATGGTTCCCTCCTGCATTCCCTCGCTGAACCAGTGAACGCGCTGGGCGGAGCTGCCGTGGGTGAAGGACTCAGGGCTGACCGAACCGCGCTCCATCTTCTGCAGATGATCGTCGCCGACCGCGGCTGCCGCACTTAGGCCGGCCTGGATGTCCGCCGCGTGAACGATGTTGCGCTGCTCTGCACTGTGCGCCCACACGCCCGCAAAACAATCAGCCTGCAGTTCGACCTCGACGGAAAGATGGTTGCGTTCCGATGGCTGCTGCGCAGACAGATGGCGCACCTTCTGCTCGGTGCCGAGCAGATTCTGAATGTGATGGCCAAGTTCGTGGGCGATCACGTAAGACTGCGCGAAGTCAGCTGTGCTGCCACCGATGCGCGCGAGGTCGTCCCAGAAACCCAGATCGATGTATACCTTCTCGTCTCCCGGACAGTAGAACGGACCCGTCGCCGAGCGAGCAGACCCGCAGGCCGATGGAGTGTAACCGCGAAACAGCACCAGGTGAGCGTGCCGATACTGAACGCCGTCCGCAGCCAGAATCTCAGTCCATGTCTTCTGTACGTCGTTGAGCACAAATGTAACAAGCTCCACCGAACGATGTTCCCCGGCAGACTCCTGCACTGGCTGGCCAGAGGATTGGCCGGAAGGGGCGCCCGCGCCGCCGCCTGAAAGATAGCTGCCGATGTAGTTGCGACCCGTGACTAGGCTGATGACGACCAGGAAAATAAACCCGACAATCCCCAGACCTCCGCCGCCGAAGCCACCGCCGCCGGCCCGGCGATCTTCTACGTCGTCACTCGAGCCCCCAGGTGTCCAATCCATATCGCCTCCAATGAATTCAGATTCGTTCTGATAAGCAAAACTCTAGCTCTCATGGATGCGCGAAACGAGTATCGCGCAATCCGCCCGCCCCGGGTGCCCCATGATCATCGCGTGTTCCATCGCGATATTTGTGGGCAAGTCCCTATAGATTCTCCGCCTGCGCCCCAAGCCTCTTTTCCATCACTGCAATCGCCTCTGCACTCTCGTCGACCATGCAGAACGCGCGCCCGTTCTTCGCCGCCGCCTCCCCCGTTGTCCCGCTCCCCGCAAAAAAATCCAGCACCAGATCCCCAGGGTTTGAGTGCACCCGAACAATCCGCTCCAGAATTCCCAACGGCTTCTGCGTCACATAGCCGGTCTTTTCCTTGCCGTTCGTCGGAACGATGGTATGCCACCACACGTCCGTTGGAGTCTTGCCGCGCGCCGCCTTCTCCGCGCCTACCAGCCCCGGTGCCATATAGGGAATTCGGTCGCTCTCACCCAGGTTGAACGTGTACCGCTCCGGATCGCGCGTGTACCAAAGGATGTTGTCGTGCTTGGCCGGCCAGCGCTTGGTCGCCCGCGCCCCGTAATCGTAAGCCCAGATAATCTCGTTCTGAAAACACTCTCGGCCGAATATTTCGTCCAGCATCACCTTGCAGTAGTGAACCTCACGATAGTCGATGTGGAAGAACAGGCTCCCAGTCGGCGCCAGCACCCGTCGCGCCTCCACCAGCCGAGGTCGTAAAAATCCGAGAAAATCGTTGAACTGGTCCGCATAACCGGCAATCTCGCCCGTGCCCGCCGCCTGCTGAACCAACTCCGTCCGATATCGCCGTCCGCCAAACCCCACCCGATCGCCTGCCTCGTCCTGCACTGTCTTCATCCGCAGCCGTGTCTGCCGCCGTCCGGTATTGAACGGCGGATCGATATAGATCAGCGCCACCGAGCCTGCATGCATCTGCCGCAACGCCTCCAGATTGTCTCCATGCACGATCCGATTCAATCCGCACCCTCGTTGAATTACTCCAGACTACCCCGAATGAAAACGTTGGACTCCGCACCCCCATGGAGTATTCTTTCAACGATCCCCCAAAGCGGCGATCCCCGGTGTCTCAATGGCAAACACTGCGACTCTAAAGTCTCCCAAGCCGCAAGTCCGATCCGCCACTGCGGACACTTCTCTGCCCGCTCCCATCTTCGCCATGCTCTCCCATCGCGGTCGCGTCCGCCACGCCAATCAGGACGCATGCGCCGCCCTGCCCGAGCATGGCGCCTTCGTCGTCTGCGACGGCATCGGAGGAGCAGCAGCCGGCGAGATTGCCAGCAAACTTGCCGCCGAAGCCTTCCTCCACGCCCTGAGCCAGTCCGTTCCGCAGCCTCGCCACACCTCGCCCAAAGCCGCGTCTCCTGCCACGTTTGCCCCCGATACTGCACGGTATCCCGCCAGCCATCCCCACACCCGCCTCAACGACGCCGTCATAGCCGCTAACCAGGCAGTCTTCCGGCACTCGCGCAAATCTCAAAGCCTCCACGGCATGGGAACCACCCTCGTTGCAGCGTATCTGGATGCCGTCGCGAACACGCCCACGCTTTGGCTCGCACACGTTGGAGATAGTCGCGGATATCTTTACCGCCGCGGCACACTCCAACTCCTCACCGAAGACCACTCGCTGGTCGAAGAGCAGGTGCGAGCAGGTATCCTGAGCGCCAGGGAGGCCGCCTCCTCCCCCATTCGCAACATCATCACCCGCGCCATCGGTTCCCAGCCCGAAGTCGAGCCGGACGTCGCAGCCCGCACAATGCAGCACGGCGATCTTCTTCTTCTCACCTCGGACGGCCTGACCCGCGAGCTCAGCGACGCCGAAATCGCCGGCATCCTTGCCGATATCACAGACCGCACGACAGTCTCCGCGCTCGAAGCCGGATGTAAGGCCCTCATCGACGCCGCCAACGCGCACGGCGGGCATGACAATATCACCGTGCTGCTCATCTATTGTTCATGACCCTTCGCGGTCATTCCAGTTCAGAATCCGGCGCCACCCACCCCGCATCGCATAGACTGATAATCAATCAGGAGACCTAATGCCTAATAAGGAGCTTTACTTCGAGGATTTTTATGTCGGCCAGCGATTCGATTCCGCCGGCACCTACACCGTCACCGCCGCCGAGATCAAGGAGTTCGGACAGAAGTACGATCCGCAGCCGTTCCACCTCGACGAAGCGGCTGGTGAAGGCTCCTTCTTCCAAGGCCTCGCAGCCTCGGGCTGGCTCACAGCGGCCATCGTCATGCGCCTGCGCGTGCTCTCCATCAAAGTCTCCGGCGGCATGATCGGCGCTGGCGCCGAAGAGATGCGCTGGACCGAGCCCGTCCGCCCCGGCGACACTCTCCGCACCGAAATTGAAGTCGTCGGCGTTCGCTACGCCAACTCGCGCAAGGACTACGGCGTTGTCCGCACTCGAACACACGCTATCAATCAGAACAATGTCACCGTGCTGCGCGCAACTGTTAATTTTCTCGCGCCCCTCCGTCCCACTACGTAGCGACTGGCGAATAACAATCAGGTTGTCATTCTGAGCGAAGCGAACAATCCCCACATTTCGTCGATGCAGCCTCAGATTCAGGCGCGCGCGTTCACTGTAACCGCGCGCCTCTTCCGCCTTGCCCTCGCCGTCAGCCTCACCGCTTCCGCACTACTCTTCTTCCTATACAGTTGGCGCTGGCCGCTAGTCGGCGACGCCTCGCTCATCCACTACATCGGCTTTCTCATCGAGCGCGGATGGGCTCCTTACCGCGGCCTCAGCGACATGAACATGCCTGGCTCCTATCTCATCGAATTGGCTGCCATGCACTTCTTCGGAATGGGTGCTCTGGCTTGGAGACTCTTCGACTTCACGCTGCTTGCCATCGCCTCCGTCGCATTTGTAACCATAACTGGTCGCAACTCTTCAGGTGCCTTATCGGTAGTGGCTTCATCGGAAAGGGTGGGATTTACAGAAAAATGGCTTCCCGCAATATTTGCCTCCAGTCTCTTCATCCTGATTCACGGCCGCGACGGCCTCGCCCAGGGAGGGCAGCGTGATCTCACCATGGGCGTCTGTCTCGTCGCCGCAACAGCCTTCCTTTTCGCCGCCGTTCGTAGAAGGGCTCCATCGCACGCCGCAATCTTTGGCCTTCTCTCCGGCATCGCCGTCACCATAAAACCCACCGCCATCCTGCTCACGCTCGCCGAACTGCTACTCGCGATCTACGCACTTCGTGGAAGCAGTATGAACCCCAGACCGGACCGTGACATTGCTACCCCGAGCTCTCCGAAGGGCAAGGCTCCGAATATTTCGCCGTTCCAACTAATCGCTTCAGCAGCAGCCGCCTACCTCATAGCTCCGGTGATCGCTCTCGCCTTCCTTCTCCGCGAACACGCGTTCACTGCCTTCCTCGTGGCCACCCGTGGCGTCATTCCCTATTACGCCAGCCTCGGCCATCGCCCGCTCGGCTACATCCTGCTGCACAGCCTATCTCCACTGCTGTCTTTGGTACTGCTATGGCTTGCGATGCTGGCGTTGGATCGTACGCAGCGCCGCGAAGATCGCAACCATCCGCGCGACTGGGAACGCACCGCCCTCCTCGCAGGAGTCACCTTCGGCATCCTCAACTGCATCCTCCAGGCCCGCGCGCTCCCCTACTACCGCTACCCGTTGTTAGCCTTCCTGCTGCCGCTGATGGCCCTCGACTTCACCCGCGCACTAAAGCTACGCCCGTCAGCAAGTCCGGGTGCCCCGTCCTTCGCAGCCTCATCGCGAAGGGTGGAATCCAACGCAGCCCGCCTCCTCGCCATCGCCGCACTTATCGTTGGAGGATTCTTCCTCGCTCCACAGTCCGCCATACTGATCCACCACTACCGCTGGTGGGAGACAGACTTCATCACCTCGCTCGAGCAGAATCTCAACGCCCTCGGCGGCGCGCAGCTCTCCGGCCACATCCAGTGCATCGACTCTGTCTCCGGCTGCGGCAACGTCCTCTACCTCATGCGCCTCGAGCCCGCCACAGGCGTACTCTCAGACTTCCTTCTCTTTGGTCCAGATGACGTACCCATCATCCGCGACACGCGCAGCCAATTCTCCGCCGGACTCCTCCACGATCCCCCGCATGTCATCATCGTCACCAGCCATCTCCACCTCGCCGATCTCGAAATTTATCAAAAGCTGGATCGCTGGCCGGCCTTTGCCTCCTTTCTCGCTGACCGTTACACCCTTCAGACACAATGGTCGCCGACCCGCACCGCCCGCTGGTGGAGCCGCGAAGAGCTCCCCGCCAGCTACCGCATCTACGTCCTGCGCCCCACCGCGGGTGGCCCCATGACCGCGAAGCCGTAGGCGAAGCTATTGTGGAGTAAGTCTCTACTTAACCTTCAACCTCGCACCACTCCCGAACCTTGAACCCACTCGTGTACGTCTGAAGCCCCCGCAATCCACAAAAATTTGGCGTATCTTAAATCCAATGCGCATGACCATTCTCGCCTCCGGATCCAAGGGCAATTCCACGATCGTGGCCTCCGCGCATACTCGCCTCCTTATTGACGCCGGCCTCTCCTGCCGCGAACTGCTCAAACGCATGGCCCTCGCCGGCGAAGACCCCGCCGCTCTCGACGCCATCCTCATCACCCACGAGCATCAGGACCACATCGCCGGCCTCGCCACCCTCGCCCGCCGCCTGCGCATTCCCGTATTCATCACCGAACCTACCCACCGCGCCTGGGTTCGCATGGTCACCCCACGCACCACCATGACCTACGCCAAATGGCTCAACCACATACAAAAAGAAAAAGAGCTTCGAGCCGATGTAGCCGCCATTTCTTCTCATAGTGTCATCCTGCCCCAGAACGAAGTGACGGGTAAGGATCCCCGTATTGCGCCTCTGCCTGCGCCAGCCGACGCTACCCATCCTGATCTCTGCCAACCACTTTCCGAAGTCGACGCCTCCACCGATCCAGATCCCGACGAATGTGATGATCCGGCACCCGGCCCCAAACGCGATCCCGCCTTCCTCCCCGCAGTCGAATACTTCCACTCCGGGACAAACTTCTCCATTGGCGACATCTCGATCACGCCCTTCACTATCCCGCACGACGCTGCCGATCCCTGCGGCTTTGTCTTCGAGTCTCAATCCGAATCCGTCCGCATGGCTATCGCCACCGACCTCGGATACATGCCGCCCAATGTCAAGTCCGCGCTCAAGCGCATCGACGTCCTTCTGCTCGAATCCAACCATGATCTGGAAATGCTCCGCGACGGTCCCTATCCGTGGGCGGTCAAGCAGCGAGTCCTCTCCCGCGTCGGTCACCTCTCCAACTACGCCACCGCCGAATTCCTCTCCCGCGACTACGACGGCTGCGCCACCTGGATCGTCCTCGGTCACTTATCCGAATCCAATAACGCTCCCGAACTCGCCCTCCTTGCCGCCGAACAAGCCGTTCAGGGCCGCATGAGGCTGCTCGGCAATCGCGTCCTGCTGGCCCAGCAATCCGCGCCGCTTGCCCCAATATGTCTCTGAACGCAGTCCGGCCAATCGCTGAATGTTAGGCAACAGACTCCTCAGCGCAATCTAAAAGACATATAAAGAACATCTTGCATAAATGGTCAAATTGCATCTTTTTACGCTTCCGGCTACCAAATCTTGTAGAATTGTTTATAGAACACAATGGTTAATCTCGCTTCAGGCACATCCGGGTCAAGCCGCATGATCGTTCCGCATTGCACAGATCCGCTGATCGGAAACATCCTCGCCGGCTGGCGTTACGACATCTCAGGCCTCTCCCCGGCAATGCGCACCGACTACGATCAGCACCTCACCGACTGTGCCCACTGCCGCCGCCGACAACACCTTGCTCGCACCATCGACGTGCTACTTATTTCAGTGAGTTCGCTGTCGATCCTCGCGTTCTTGCTGGCCGCCGCCGTCCTGCATCGGATCGAGGCCATGGCCCATTTCAGCTCTAGCCTCCACGGACACGTCTATCACACCCCCGTCACCATCTCACTTGAAGCGGCTGCCATCGGCGGCGTCATCATCTCGCTGATGCTTTGGGTTCTGGTCGCGATCGCCACCCCGCTCCCCGGCCTGGTCTCCGACGCGCTGCAGCAGCGTATTCCCCCACACATTCGCGAACGCATCATGAAGAACGCCGCCTAAAGCAGCCACCCAGTTACTAACCCTTAGCCCCGCACTTCGCGGTGGTGTTCATCTTCTTAGCTAACTGCTTTTAGCTGGCGGCTAACAACTAATAGCTGCGTTCCCGAAAGTGCGATAGCGTAGAAACATCATCATGCCCCCCACGCAATCCAATTCCGAAGGCGTAATCGTGCCGCCCGTTCACCCCGAAGCGCCGGCCGAGGCCTACTCGCCATCCCAAGTGCGGCGCCATCGCGAGTACAGTATGTGGGACCCGCGATCCGCCCCCGGAACCTACCTCCTGATGGCGATCAACATCGCAGTCTACGTCTGGATGGTCGCCAACCACGTTGACCCCAAAACGCCATCCGATTACGCCCTGCTCCATTACGGCGCAAATGAGCCATGGCTGGTCCTCCACAGTGAGTGGTACCGCCTGCTCACCGCCACCTTCGTCCACGTAGGCCTTCTGCACATCGCCGGCAACATGTGGTGTCTTTGGAACCTGGGAATCCTCGGTGAGCCGCTGGTCGGCCCCTACGCCATGATCGCCATTTACATGCTCACCGGAATCGCAGGAAACCTACTGAGCATGGCCTGGAATGTCACCCACTTCGCAATCTTCCACGACGCCAGCTACCTGATGCAGATCGGCGCGGGAGCTTCAGGCGCCGTCTTCGGCATCGCTGGAATTCTCATCGTGCTGCTGTCCAATCGCAAACTTCCTTTCCCCTGGGAGGAGTTGCAACGCCTGCGCAGCAGCGTAGTCAAGTTCGCTGCCATCAACCTCGTCATTGGCCTCAGCACCCTGGTTATCAACGTCGGCATCCGAATCGACAACTTCGCCCACATTGGAGGCTTTGTCTCCGGCATGGCCCTTGGCGTTCCCCTGATCCCTCGAATGACCTCCGGCCGCGAACGCTACCTCAGCCGACAGAAGATCACCTTCGCCGCCGCAGGCCTCGTCCTCGCCCTCGTCGGCTACTTCATCGCTCGACTCGCATAGGGCATTGTTCGGTTTCAGTTGTTCGTCGTGTGAATTCAACCGCACCGCCCTCGTGTCGTATTTCACGCACAACACACAGCGGCCAACGGCCCTACACCAGCGTCGTCTGCGCGAACTTCCGCACCATCGCCAGCAACAGCTTCCGATCATTCTCAGACAGCCGCGACGCGTACCGCTGAATCTGTGTGAGGAAGCGAATCTCTTCCTCACTCAGCCGCAGCGTCGACATCTCCCGGCTCACCGCCTCATCCGAGAAAAACTGCGCAAGCTGCAGATCCAGTGCATAAGCAATCTTCTGCAAAGTCTCCAGAGACGGCACCGTATGCCCGTTCTCAACGCGCGACAGATAACACCGCAACAGCCCCGTCCGCTTCTCAATATCGCCCTGCGACATCCCTTTTTGCAGTCGATACGCTCGGATTGTACCCCCAATGTTCAGGGCGACCGTAGAAACGGGAGGAACAGGAAGAAGAGGAGTACTCAGCGAAGTCGGGATTGTTTGCATGTCGGTCATTAGCCACAAAGTAATCATCCCCCGAGCGCGGGTCAATGACTATTTCGTGTCACTCCCCGATTCTCGCACCACCCAAGGTTCCCCGCAAGACAGGTGCAAGGTTCACGATTCGAGGTTGAGGGTAGAGTTTTCTCCTAGAATCCGGCACCTAACCCATATACATCCCACCATTTACGTCCAGCGTATGCCCCGTAATATACCCTGCTTCCTCGGACGCCAGGAACGCCACCGCAGCTGCAATGTCCCGGTCCGTCCCTGCCCGCGCCAGCGGGATTTGCGAGGTCATCGCCGTCCGTTGCTCCTCAGTCAGCACCGCCGTCATCGCCGTCTCGATGTAGCCCGGCGCGACCGCATTCACGGTAATCGTCCGGCTCGCCAACTCCCGCGCCAGCGACTTGGTCAGCCCGATCAGACCCGCCTTCGACGCCGCATAATTCGCTTGGCCTGCCTGCCCCATCTCGCCCACTACCGAAGTAATGTTGATCACCCGTCCCCACCGAGCCTTCAGCATCGACTGCATCACCGCCTGCGTCATCAGGAATGCACCGGTCAGGTTGGTCGACAGCACATCGTCCCAATCTTTCTTCTTCATCCGCAAAGTCAGAATGTCTCGCGTAATGCCCGCATTGTTGATTAATATCTCAACTTTGCCAAGCTGCGCGATCACTGTCTTCACGCATTCCTTTATTGAGTCCTCGCTGCTCAAATCCAGCGCAAATACGTGCGCGGTACCTGCCGTGACGGCTCTTCCGTCATGGGTAAAATCCCCGGGTGCCCCATCCTTTCCAGTTTCATCAGTAGAGGCTTGATGCTGATTGATCTCAGCCGCCACCTCGGCCAGCTTAACCTCGTTCCGCGCGCACAATGCCACGGTCGCGCCAGCCTCCGCCAACGCCATCGCACAAGCCCGCCCAATCCCCTGCGACGCTCCCGTAATCAACGCAACCCTGTTCCGCAAGCTCTTCATGATCCTCCATGCGCAAGACTGCTTTTTGGTCACTGCGGCATACCATAGCCTTGCACAGTTGTTCAGGCTATCAAATCGAGGCAGCGAAAGTTCGTTATCCCGCCAATCAACGCCATTGAACGGGATAAAGTTTGTCATGGTTCCTTTCCGCAAGCAGATCCATCCAGCCCATCCCACCTCTGCCGATATTCGCAACCGCCGCTGGATTTACATTCCCTACGACCGTTACACAGACCGCACTGGTCCTCTCAGCGAGCAGCCGCCCGAAAAGACCGGCATTGTCATCGTCGAATCCACTGCTAAAGCTATGCGGCGGCCGTACCACAAGAAGAAACTGGTGCTCCTGATCTCCAACATGCGTCACTTTGCGCTGGAACAGGCCGCGAAAGGATGCAGTGTCCTCTACCACTTCTCGCCGCAAAGCCACGGCCAGGCACTCCTCAAACTTCAGTCCGACCTCGCCCTTCCTGAGCTCACCGTCATGAAGCCCGCCGAGCGAGAACTCCGCATTGACCTCGCGCAGGCGGCCTCGAACGGTCTGAAGCTACGCGAAGTTCCCGACACCACTTGGCTCTCTACAACTAACGACTTCCTTAACGTTTATGGCCCATACAAGCACGGCCGTTCGTACGTCATGGACCGCTTCTACCGACGCGTGCGTCAGCAGACGGCGATCCTGATGAAAAATGCAAAGCCGGTCGGAGGCCAATTTTCCTTCGACGCCGATAACCGTAATCCATACAAGAATCAGATTCCCATCCCAGCGCCGCCAACTTTTCCGCCCGACGACCTCACGCGCGAAGTCATCCAGATGGTCAGCGACACCTACGCGCATCATTTCGGCAGCATCGACAACTTCGACCTCCCCGTCACGCAGGCCGATTGCGACACAATGTGGGCTTTCGCGCTCAAGCACCTCCTGCCAAACTTCGGCCCTTACGAAGACGCCATGCGCGACGACCAGCTTCAGCTCTTCCATAGTCGGACTTCACCCCTCGTCAACCTCGGCCGCCTGCTTCCTGCCGATCTTGTCCGCGATGTCGAGCAGGCCGCCACCGCAGGTCGCGTCCCCCTGTCCAGTGCCGAGGGCTTTATTCGCCAGATCCTCGGATGGCGCGAATTCATACGCCACTTACACGAACAGACCGACGGTTACCGTCTGTTGCGAGGCCACATCCCATCCGAACTCGCTCAGAATCGCAAACCGCGCCAGATCCACCAGAAAGGCTCGCCCAATCAGGCACCCGAAGCCGCCCACGCCTACACCCAGCCCGCAGCGGAGCCGGATCCCTACGTGGGTGCAGCGCCCTCCGCCCTCGGTGCCGCCCTCCCGCTGCCCGCCGTCTACTGGGGAACAAAGTCCGGATTGCACTGTATCGACACGGTAGTCGCTCAGGTCATCGATGAAGGCTGGTCCCACCACATCACCCGCCTCATGGTCCTCTCCAACCTCGCAACCCTCTGTGGATTTTCTCCGCGCGAACTAACCGATTGGTTTTGGTTTGCCTATGTCGATGCCTACGACTGGGTGGTGGAACCTAACGTCCTCGGAATGTCCACCTACGCCGACGGAGGCCTCACGGCGACCAAGCCGTACGTCTCCGGCGCCGCCTACATCAACCGCATGTCGAACTACTGCGGACATTGCCAATACAATCCGAAGACTTCCACCGGCCCCGACTCCTGCCCATTCACCGCGCTTTACTGGACCTTCCTCGAACGAAATCAGCCCATCCTCGGCAGCAACTTCCGCCTGCAGATGCCGTATCGCACCCTAGCCAAAAAGTCTGCCGAGGAACTCGTGCAACTCCGCACCCGCGCCGACCAGGCCATCACCCACCTGCAATCCTTTACCCGCCCAAAATACTGAAGCCCCTGCTCCACAGCGCAGCGAACCTGTCCTCTACTTAGCCTGTCATTCTGAGCGCAACGAAGAATCTCCGCATTTCTCCCGTGGGCCAAGCAGATTTCCTATTTGAAGCCTGCATAGACCACGTATCTGCTCAAAGTTGCGCGGCGGGCGAAACAGGTGCGAAACGTTAGACCATGGGGAGTGATACGCCGAAACACCCTTTTTGCCATGCGATGCCACGACAGCTGGAACGCAACCCGTGGTCGACGTCGCCATGCAGGATAGTCGAGCGCGGCTCAACCTGCGGCGGCATCCGGCTCTCCCATCAACGGCTTTCGCTTCCGCATAACGACCTTACGCCCACCGTCCGTGTACTCAGCGGTGTCCATCAATTCATTAATGAGGAAAACACCTCGTCCGCTTCCCTTAAAAATATTGTTGCCTTCGAGCGGGTTGGGAACCGCAGTCAGGTCAAATCCCGTTCCCGGATCCCTGACAACAATTACGAGTTCTCCTGTCGCATCGAAGGTGACACAACATTGCACTTCCTTGTGTAGATCGTTTTTGCACCCGTGTCGAATCGCGTTAGCCAGCGCTTCCTGCACAGCGAGATCCACCTCCATAATTTTGTCCTCGGGCCATTTCTTACTCGCGAGTAGTTGGTTTACGCCAGCAGTCACCTTTCGCATGGCCGCGGGATCGGCGGGAATGACGATATTCAGTTCGCAAGTGGAGCAAAGGGGAATCAGAGCGCTGAGCGTCTCGATGCCTTCGAGAGCGAAGCGCAACTCTTCGATGTTACGTCGCAGCTCAAGTTGCGCTGCCACCTGCCGCTTGAGTGCCATGAGCGCGTTGCTCTGATCATCGGTGAGCTTGCGTGGGACGTAATCCAAGACGCAAAGAGTTCCGAGCGCCGCCCCATCCTGCGTCGTGATTGGCGCCCCTGCATAAAAGCGGATGTGCGGATCGCCCTTCACAAATGGGTTGTCGCTAAATCGCGCGTCATTCAACGCATCGGGTATGGTGAAGATGCCTTTCTGCTGAATGGCATGTGCGCAGAACGACACGCTGCGCGAGGTCTCCTGGACTTCAACTCCAATCCGCGACTTGAACCACTGGCGGTCCTCGTCTACCAGCGTGATCAGGGCGATGGGAGCACCGCAGATCTGAGAAGCGATTAGCGTCAGGTCATCGAACGCCTGCTCCGGGTCTGTGTCGAGGATCCTGTACTGGCGAAGAGCTTTCAGCCGTTCAACTTCGTTAACAACCGCCATATTTTCCTCCGGTGCAGGTCTCTGGACGACCAAGCCTCCCAATGGCGCCGGAACGCTTTCGAGAGCAACTCTATGAGAGCAGCCCCGCTCGAAGCAAGAGTTATTGTCGCAATTACAAGAGACTGACGGCATTTTTAACTGTTTTCTAAGACCATTGGAGTTGATTTCAAGGTCGCCACCAGATTGCTCCCAGGATTCGTTCCCAAGTAAACCACAAGGCGATGGAATATCCTTACTCATACATGACTGACACCGAAATCGCCGCAATCAAAAATCCGTCTTCCGCTCCGGCGACCGCTCAAACCGACGTCTACGCCATACACGGTGTAGATCCCGAGGTCCTCGCCTACGCCATGGCGAAGTACTCGCGCTCCTCCCTCACCATGAAGGAATCGCTCGTCGAGATCAGTTCGCAGCGCGCCGAACAGTTCCTCAATACCTTCTACTTCCAATACGGTCATCGCTCTATCGCCGACCTCGCCCACATCCCGTTCGCCATTGAGCGTCTTTCGCTGCTCGCCGCAATCAGCCTCGTCGACGAGCAGCGCTGGGACGGACAGGAGCGCTCCACCCGCTACCAGAACTTCCGCAAATCCGGCTGGTACACGCCGCAACTCCCAGCCCCGGAAGCCACCTCTTACACCGCCTCCATCGAAGCCCTGTTCGCCGCCTACGACAAGGTGGGCGCAGGCATGTTGGAAGCCCTGAAAGCCGCCATCCCGCAGCCCGCCGAGATGAAGGATGACGCCTACACCCGTACTCTGAAGGCTCGAGCCTTCGACGTCGCACGCTATCTTCTGCCGCTCGCGACCAACACTTCCCTCGGTCAAATCGTTAGCGCCCGCACTCTCGAGTCGCAGATCTCCCGCCTGCTCACCAGCGAGTTCCCCGAAATTCGAGCTCTCGGCGACCACCTCAAATCCGCCGCCGCCTCGCCCGCTTGGAACGTCACTCATGACGCCGCCCGCGTCCTGCTCGAAGAGGCCGCCTCCTTCTCCATCCCCAAGGGCGACGGCCGCGAAGACTTTCACGCCCGCCTGTCCGACGCTCTCCTCCGCGAAGTCAAAACCTCGCCCACGCTAGTCAAATATTCCGCGCCCAGCGACTACACCCTCGCCTCCCGCGCTGAACTCCGGCACGCGGCAGCAGAACTGATGTCCAACCAGCCCATTGAGCCCGCGCCAGTCGTTGATCTCGTCGAAGATGCCGGCACGCTCGAAGTCGAACTCGCCACCTCCCTTCTCTATCCCGAATGCCACTACTCGTGGCGCCAGATCCAGCGCTCCGTCGCCGCCCTCAGCGCAACCCGCATCGAGGAAGTTATCTCCCTCGGCACCAAACATCGCGGCCAACACGACGAACTTCCCCGAACCTTCTCCGCTGGCCAAAGCTTCAAGTTCGACATCCTCATGGACATCGGCGCCTTCCGCGATATGCACCGGCACCGCCGCTGCGTCCAACTCATCCAGGACTACACCAACCTCCACGGCTACGAAGAACCCATCTGCCCCGGCCAGCCCACGCTAGCCGAAGCAGGTCAAGCCGAGACCTACACCGCCGCAATGGACGCCGCCCACGCCGCCTACCGCACCTACACTTTGTCATCCCGCAGCGCAACGAAGGGATCTGCTTTTCCAAATCCCGACGCCGCCTACCTACTCCCCCTCAGCACCCGCATCCGCGCTATGTTCAAGATGGACTTCGCCGAAGCTCTTTACATCGCCGAACTCCGCTCCGGTGTCGCAGGCCATTTCAGCTACCGCCGCGTTGCCTGGGAGATGTACCGCGCCGTAGCCAAGCGCCACCCCGCGCTAGCCCCTTACTTCCGCATCGACGACGTCAACCGGCCCATCGACCTTTTGAAACGCTAACCAGCCCGAGGGAACAGGCAATGATGAGACGCTTGATGGTTCTAGTCCCAGTCTTGCTTTTACCCCTCAGCGCCTCCATCACCAGCACCACAACGCCCGACGCACCTGCTTACACCGCCGACGGAGCCATGAAGCTACCCGACAACTACCGCGAGTGGATTTTCCTCTCCTCCGGCCTCGACATGAACTACAACTCAGCTGCACCGGCCAGCGGCCAGTCCACATTCGACAACGTCTTCGTCAACCCATCTTCCTTCCGCACGTTCCTCGCAACCGGCACATGGCCAGATAAGACAACCTTCATCCTGGAGTTGCGTAGCGCAGACGCGCACACCTCGATCGATAGACGTGGCCACTCCCAAAGCACCACCGTTAACGCGATCGAGGCCCACGTCAAAGACGAAGCAAAGATCCCAGGAAAATGGGGATTTTTCGAGTTCGGCTCCGACAAATCTGCGAGAATCACAGCGAGCCCGGCCGACTGCTACACCTGCCACGAAGCCCATGGCGCAGTGAATACCACCTTCGTGCAGTTCTACCCCACCCTCATCGACATCGCAAAATCAAAGCACACTCTCAGCCCTGAGTATTTGAAAGATGCGTCTTTCCCGAGCCCTTCACCTGCGAGCAGATAGCAAGCCCAAAAGCCTTCTCCCTACACTTCCAACGCTGTCTCAATCGAGCTCTGCTCGCTGCGCGAATCCGGATTGAACGGCTCAGGCACCCGCGATCCAAGCGCATGCCGCAACCCAGCCACCGCGATAAGACCCAGTGCCATTCCGCAGACGCCATTCCATTTCCAGCGCTCCCACGCAATGGTCGATAGAACAGATCCACACGCCGCTCCCGCGAAGTAAATAGTCATGTACACCGTATTTAGCCGGCTCCGCGCCGAAGACACAAGTCCGAATATCCGCGTCTGATTCGCAACCTGCGTCAATTGCGCGCCTATATCCAGCAGGATCACACCAACCAGCAGCATGGCAATGTGCGCCGCGAAGGACAGACCTGATCGCTCCCCCATCCAAAGCAATACATAGGAGATCGCCAGCGTCGAAATACCCGCAGTCAGCACCCATCTCGTGCCGTGATGATCCGTCCATCTACCGCCAATCGGCGCAACCAGAGCGCCCGCTGCGCCAACCAGCCCAAAGCTGCCCGCAACTCCAGCGCCTAGCCCATAATGGCTGCTCAACAAGTACGCCAGCGTCGTCCAGAAGCAACTGAACGATGCAAACACCAGCGCCCCAATCAGGCTCGACTCACGCAACAGTGGCTGGGTCCGAAACAGCGTCCATAGCGACCGCATCGCGTCCCCGTAGCTGAGATTCTGCTTGGGCGGCAACTTCGGCATCCTTCGCCCAAGCACCACCAGGAACACCGCATTGATCACTGCGGCAATCACGAACACATACCGCCATCCCTCCGTTACCCAGAAAGCTCCCGGCGGAAATACTCTCGGTGCATGCACGAACAGCGCCGGCAACTTGCTGACCCAACCGGCGAACGTCCGCGCCAGCAGGATGCCCAGCAAAAGCCCCATCATTACCTTCCCAATCGCTCGTCCACGCTCGCGGTTGGATACCAGGTCCGGCGCAATTGGCAGCACGATGTGGGTCACCGAAGCCACCATCCCCAACACCACGCTACCCGCAATCAACCACGCCAGCGTCGGAGCCAGTGACACCAGAAGCAGCGCCACAATTACGGCACCGTACATCCGCATCATTAGCCCGCGCCGCTCCATCACATCACCAAGCGGTACAAACAGCAGCAGCCCCAGCGCATATCCCACCTGCGTGGCCCCAGAAACAAACATCACCCGCCCGGCAGGCGCTCCATAGGTCTTTCCCATATCGACGAGAAGAGGCTGATTGAAGTAGATCGTCGAGACGCCAATAGCGCACGCCAGCCCCAGAAAGTTCAAAGGAGCGCGAGGTGTGCCGGATTGGGACTTGAAGCTCATTCGACAGAAATCAGTGTCCAGTGTAAGTCCACTTACACCACTCTGTCGCTCAGGTGGTCCGTCCACCGCGTCAAATTCCAGCCAAGTTGTCGTTTGGTAACTTCTTGGATCGCTATACCGCCCAGACGGGTATCCGGTTCAGTCACAGGTTTCCCAACGTCAGTTTAGCGATCGTCGCCAGCTGCATGAACGATGTTCCCTCATAAATCTTACCGATCTTTGCATCGCGATAGAGCTTCTCAACTGGATAATCCTTCACGAATCCCGACCCGCCAAAAACCTCGACCGCAAGGCTGGCCACGCGTTCCGCCACTTGCGATGCGAAATACTTCGCCATCGCTGCCTCTTTCACAAAGTCCACACCCCGATCCCGCAGCCGAGCCGCGTTGTAGACCATCAGCCGAGCCGCCTCCACCTCGGTCGCCATCTCCGCCAACTGGAACTGCATCGCCTGAAACTCAGCCAGCGGCTTGCCGAACTGTTTCCGCTGCTTCGCCCACCGCGCCGCATGTCCCCACGCTCCATCCGCCAGTCCTACCAATTGCGCGCCGATCCCGATCCGTCCCTCGTTCAGCGTCTCAATCGCAATCCGGTAGCCCTTGCCTGCTTCGCCAAGCATCTGACCGGCCGGTACGACACAATCACTGAAGATCAGCTCGCAAGTACTGGACGCGCGTATCCCTAACTTGTCTTCCTTCCGCCCAATCGTGAAACCCGCAGTTCCCTTCTCGACGAGGAACGCCGTGACCCCCTTATATCCCGCAGCCGGATCGATGGTCGCAAAGACAATAAACAGTCCCGCCTCCTTTGCGTTCGTTATCCAAAGCTTCTGCCCATTCAGCACGTAGTCGTCGCCGCGCCGCACCGCCCGCGTCTCCAGCGCGAACGCGTCTGACCCCGACGCCGCCTCGCTCAACGCATATGCGCCCACCATCTCCGCAGCCAGCCGCGGCATGTATCGCTGTTTCTGTTCGTCCGTCGCCCATCGCAGAATCGCGTTCGCACACAATGTATTCTGCACATCGACCAACACACCCACCGCCGGATCGACCGCCGAAATTGCCTCCACCGCCAGCACCGCGTCGAAGAAGCTGCCGCCCGCGCCGCCGTACTCCTCCGGCGTCACTATCCCCATCAGCCCCAGCGAAAATATCTCCCGCACCAGGCCCACGTCCATCTGCTGCGCCTCATCCATCGTGCGAGCCAGCGGAGCAACCCGGTCCGCAGCAAATTGCCGTACCGAATCCTGGAACATCCGCTCGTCTTCGCTCAATTCGCTCAGCGCCGCCCGCACTACATCCTCAGCCAAAACCTCACCTCAACAACGCGTCTCCGCGAAAAGCGAGTTTAGCATCCGGCCGATCGCGCATGTCCCAACCACGCTGGGCCGGTGGCGCGGAATGCTTAATGCTTTGTACTTTCAATCGGGAAAGTATTTCCAACCGTCTCGTAGGCGATGTATAACTTGGGGTCGGGTCATCAATCTTTTTCAGATATCGGAGACATCATGCGTAGCATTTGGGTCGAATTGAAATCCGGCGTAACGGCCGTACTGTCGCTCTTCGCGGTAGCTGGGATCGCTGCCATCCCCACTCTCGCGCAGCAGATGCCATCGCTCGCCGAAGATCACGGCCGCGCCACGCTCATGGTTGACGGCGCGCCCTACTTCCTTCTCGGCGCACAAGTCGACAACTCCAGCGGGTGGACCGACCGCCTCGCCGCCGTCTGGCCTGCCTCCGAAGAACTCCGCCTCAACACCCTCGAGGTACCCGTCTACTGGGAACAAATGGAGCCCGTCCGCGGCGCCTTCGACTTCACCGTGGTCGACTCAATCCTTGCCCAGGCCCAAGCCCACAAAGTTCGGCTCGTCCTGCTCTGGTTCGGCACCTGGAAAAACGGCAAGATGCACTACGTTCCCGACTGGGTGAAGTCGGACACCGCAACCTACCCGCGCATGAAGTCCAAAGCCGGCGTCCCTATCGACGTTCTCAGCCCCAACGCGCCTGCCAACGTGCAGGCCGACAGCACCGCCTTCGCCACATTGATGCGCCACCTCAAGCAGGCCGATCCGCAGCACACCGTCATCATGATGCAGGTAGAAAACGAATCCGGTTCGCTCGGCCTGGTCCGCGATTTCTCACCCACGGCGCAGGCCATCTTCGACGCGCCCGTCCCAGCCGACTTGGTGAGGGCCCTCAATAAAAGGCCCGGCACCTGGTCGCAAGTCTTCGGCGACGATGCCGACGAAACGTTCGCCGCGTGGAGCGTCTCGCGCTACATCAACGCCGTCGCTGCAGCGGGCAAGAAGGAACTCGCGCTGCCCATGTACGTCAACAACTGGCTCAAGAGTCCCCGCGCCTTCCCCATCACCACCGTCCCCGGCGACGATTACCCGAGCGGCGGCCCCACCATCAACATGCATCCCGTCTGGAAGGCCATGGCACCGTTGATCGACCTGCTCGCCCCAGACATCTACGTTCCGAATTCAGAAAATTACCGCAGCGTGATGCGCGAGTTCCACCAACCCGGCAATCCTCTCCTCATCCCAGAAAGCCTCGGCTTCGAGCCCTTCCCCGGAGCCACCGGCTATGCACGCTATCTCTACTTCGCGATAGGCGACGGCGCCATCGGCTTCGGAAACTTCGGTCTCGACCGCCTGCACATCGACCAACCCCTGAATCAGGAGATGCGCGCCGTCGTCGAAGGCTATCGCCTCCTCGGCTCCTTCACTCCTGAGCTTGCCGCACTCAACTTCGCCGGCAAACTCCAGACCGCGGTCGAAGAAGACGGCATCTCTCAAAAAGAGTTACATTTTGACGGCGCAGGCGGGCCCTCGAACGCTTCCGGAAATATAGCCTGGCGAGTAATCGTCTCCTTTCCGCCGTCCTACGATCCACCCGCCGCGCCTGTCTCCACTACATCCGACACCACAGCCCTGCATGAAGGCCGCGCCGTAGTTGCATCGCTAGGCCCGAACCAATTCCTCGTCGCCGGCATCGACTGCCGAGTGCACTTCGCCCTTCCTCTCCATTCCGGCAGCAAACAGCCGCAAATACTGAAGGTCGAAGAGGGCCGCTATGACGGCGCAACTTGGATACCCACTCGCCTCTGGAACGGCGACGAGACGGATTACGGCCTAAATTTCGGCGGCAAGGGATCCTTGCTGCGCATTACTATGGGGAGTTTTTGATGAAAACTATATTTGTGACCAACGATGATACCCATCTATCTCGCTCGCATAAATTTGTAACAGCATTAGTAGCATGTACTGTAGCGCTTTGCGCCCACGGCCAATCCCTTTCTCAGCAACCCTTCCAAAAAATGCAGATGCCCACCGCAGCCGAGGTTGCCGCCGCCTGGAAAAATCCTCCCGCCGAATATGGCCCGGAACCCTACTTTGGAATGAATGGCGCAGTCACCATTGAGAGCCTGGTACACGATCTAAACACCATGAAGAGCCTCGGCTTCCATGCGGTCACCGCGCAGGCCGGCGGCGGCATGTCCACTACCTACCTCACGCCTGAATATTTTGCATTCTTCAAGCTATTCGTCAACGAGGCAAAGAAACGCGACATGAAAGTCTGGGTCGTCGACGACATCGGCTACCCCAGCGGATTTGCCGGCGGTATCTTCGCCAAGGATAAAGACAAGCACGAACTCAGCATGCAGGCGCTCACGCTGTCGCAGCGCTTTGCAGTAAAGGCCAGCGAGACATTGAGTCAAATTGTCAGCGCCAGTGCAGTCGCGGCCGTCGCCACCAACGCCTCCGGCGAGCGCATCGCCGTTCCCATCAACAACGGCAGCATCTCCTGGACCGCCCCCGCGGGCTCCGACTACACCGTCTCCGTCGTCGAACACGTCTTCCGCACCTCGCCCACCAGGAGCGATACCAACCCCACTCACGCGAAGGATTCCACCCAGCCCCTCGAGGACTACCTCAATCCTGCGGCCACCGCGGCCTACATCGAAGCCACCCACAACGGCTACTTCAAAGCCATGCCGGAACTCTTCGGCAACACCATCCTCGGTTTCCGCGGCGACGAACCCGACTACTCCATCGCGGGCCTACCCTGGACACCTGCCTTCTTCGACACCTTCCAGAAAATCAAGGGATACGACGTCCGCCAGTACCTAGGCGCAATGCTGATATCCCAAGGCGGCGGACGTCCCCGTCCTCTCGCAGGCGCTTCCGCATCGGAGGCCGCCACTTCGTCAGCGTCTGATCCCGCCTTTATCCCCGCCGGTCCGCCCATGCCCCCAGCCAAACTCACCGACAAAGAATTCCGCGCCAAGGCCGATTATTACGACGTCTTCTCGCAGATGTTCCGCGACGGATTCTTCAAGCCACAAGGTGACTGGTGCGCCGCCCACGGAGTCGAGTATCAGGTCCACCTCAACCACGAAGAGATGGAGATGGACCTCGTGCGTTCCGAAGGCGAGTTCCTCCGCGATATGAAGTACGTGCAGGAGCCCGGCATCGACTCCATCTGGCATCAGATTTGGACCGACACCGTCTCCGACTTTCCGCGCCTCGCGTCCAGCGCCGCACACATCTACGGTCACCCGCGTTCGTTCACCGAGAGCTTCGCCGCATACCGCCCCGCGCCCGACGTCACCATGGCGCGCTACATCATCAACGAGCAGCTAGTGCGCGGCGTGAACCTGGTCGAGACGATGTTCTACCCGGCCACGCGGCCCCAATCCGCTGCCGTACCTACCGCCCCACCACCAGTTCCTCCCACACCCGCAGGCGCAGCAGCGCCACCACTCCGCCACGGTGGCCCATCCGCCGTCATGCTCGACCCAGCATGGCCTGCGCTGATGGACTACACCCGACGCGTCAGCTACATCATGAGCATGGGACGCCCGGCAGCCTCAGTCGCGCTCTACATACCCTCAAGTTCGATGTGGATGAACGATCGCGACTCCGACACCGCCTTCGTGGCTACCGAACAGATGCTCTCCGAGCGTCAGATCGACTTCGACATCATCAACCAGGACGCCCTCGCCACCGACCTCAAGGCGGGCCCCGGCACTCTCGAATCCCTGAGCGGCAACGCCTACCGCACCATCATCATTCCCTCCGCGTCTGTCCTTACGCAGATGGAACTGGACCGTCTCAAATCCTTGACCAAAGGAGGCGGAAAAGTCCTCTTCCTAGGCCGAACCCCGTCCCTGATCTCCGGCAAGACAATCCTCGATGCCCGCGCCGCCACCGCCTCCGACTTCTCCTGGGCCACCATCGAAACCTCGGCTCAACTTCCCGCAACGCCGACTCCTCCGGCATACCCGCCCACTGCGCCCCCGACTCCGCAGATCGTTCCCGCCGCCATCGAAAGCGCCCTAAACACCGTCATCGGCAACCGCGAAGTAACGCTCGATTCGGCCGATACCGCCCTCAGGGTGAACACTCGCCGCCTTAAAGACGCCAATGTCTACTTCTTCTTCAACGAAAGTGCCAAGCCTATCTCGCACACGGTCGCTCTCAAAGGCAACGGATCTACCGTTCAGAGCTGGGACCCGTCAATTGGCTCGATCTCCACGGTGGCATCGACGCCCACTAAGGGCGTTCGCACCATAAAACTAGACTTGCGGCCTTACGAAACCAAGCTGATAAGCGCCCAGTAAAGACCATTGTCAGACCCTACGGATCACCGTGCCCAATTTACCGCTCGTACACCACCGGGTGCCGCTTCAGCCACCAGCATGCCCCACCTCCCGTCTGGGGAAAAATCGACTTGCTGCAGGCGACGTCCGCCGCCCCGCCCCAGTCGTACTCTTCCTTATTCCCTTTCAACGGGGTCACAATCAGAGTCCCAACCGACACTGTGCCCATTCCGCCTCCGATGGCCACCCTCGTCCGCCACACCGCCCAGTCGCCCGCATATAGCGCCGCCAGCGATGCGATCAACGCGACCACCGTCCTGCCAACGAATCGTTTCACGTGCACCAGCCTTTTGCGCCTTAATGAGAAGAAGCCACGGCCTGAAGCCGTGGCTTTCCCCATCTCGGTCGAGCGCCTGGAGTCTACGACGCCATCTTCATCAGTTCTCGTTCGGCGCGCAGCCAATCCTGCTCGTGATGGCCGTGCTGCCGGCCGCGCTCCGCCCAATAGTGCAGGGCAAGTTGGGCAATCTCCTGGTGGGTCGGGGTGGTCGCAGTCACCTTTTCCGCAACCGTCTGCTTCTTCACTATCGGAGTAGCCTTGACCGTCGCCGTAACCGCCGGCACCGTCCTGGTAGTCGCGGCGGTCGCCGTTGTCTTCGTCGGAGCCTTTGCTTTTTTCACTTTCTCTGCCATTTCAATTCTCCTTGAGTGGTCTGGCCGCCAACAACAGGTGGCATCGTCTCTAGAATACCGAAGTCTGTCAAACAATGCTCCTATTTAGGCCCATGGGGGTATCTTGCTACGCACCCGCCATGACTCGCTATGTTTCTTGCATCCGCACTGTACTGGCATCATAGCGTTATGAACAAGAGGCTTACCGGCTTCCACACACCCCGTTGGCATCGACCATAGCTGGCAAATTTCAATGCATAGGAGAGTCGCCGCTCGGTGGCCGAATCCTACCCATCGCCAGCACCAGCGGAATCATGCACGCGCAAAACACCGCAAACACCGCGATGATATCCATGTACGCTAGCATCGCCGACTGCCTGTGCAACTGGCTGTAAATAAACGCCTGCGCCGTATGTAGACTCCCCTTCGTTTGGCCACCAAATCCGTTGGCCGCAACGTTTCCCCCGCCATGAAACAGTCCCTTTAGCCGGTTCACCTGATTCCGGAATGCTTCATTCCCGGGAGTCAGGCCGCGGATCATGACTGCCTCGTGCGCCTGCTGCCGTCGCGTCAACATGGTCGCCACAAACGCCGTCCCGGTCGAGCCGCCAATGTTTCGTGCCAGGTTCGTCAGTCCCGAGACATCGTTGCTCTGTTCCCTCGGAATCCCGATGTAAGTAATTGTATTGATTGGGATAAATAGAAACGCCAAACCCGACGCCTGCAGCACCCTGATCCACATGATGTAGCGAAAGCTCGACTGCAGCGAGAACGTGTGCATCGCCAGCATTGACACTGAAAGCATCGTAAATCCATAGCAAATCAGGTAGCGAGGATCGGTCTTGCCTACCAAAATCCCCACCACCGGCATCATCAGCATGATGCACAGTGCGCCCGGCGAGATCACCAGCCCCGCCAGCTCCGCCGTATATCCAAGCAGCTGCTGCACCATCTGGGGAATCAGCACGGTCGTCCCATACAGTGTGAATCCCAGCACAAACATCAACACAAAGGGAATCGCAAACGTCTTCCGCTTGAACAGCGTCAGGTTCAAAATCGGCCGCTTCTTGATCTTCAGCTCGTGAAGCTCCCACAGGATCAGCGTCGCCAGCGACACCACGCACAACACAACAAAGAACGTAATAACCCGCGATCCAAACCAGTCATCCTCCTGCCCCTTGTCGAGAATGAACTCGAGCGAGCCGAACCCCGTAGCCAGCAGTCCAAAGCCGAACAGGTCGAGCTTTAGCCCCTCTCGCGCCGACTTCGCCACCTCGCGCTTGATGTGCGGCGGATCCTCCACCAACCGATTCGTTAGGTACAAACTGATCAGCGCAATAGGGACGTTGATGAAGAATATCCATCGCCAGTTGTAGTTATCGGTGATCCACCCGCCCAGGGTCGGCCCGATCGCCGGCGCGCAAACCACCGCCAGCCCGTACAGCGCAAAAGCTTTGCCACGGTCCTTCGGTGAGAAAGTATCCGCCAGAATCGACTGCTCCGACGGAGCTAATCCGCCTCCACCCGCGCCCTGCAGCACCCTGCAAAATACGAGGATAGGCAGCGATGGAGCCAGCCCGCACAACATCGAGCTGATCCCAAACAGCACTACGCAGATCATGTAGAACTTCTTGCGCCCGATAAACGTCGTCAGGTACGCCGACGCCGGCAGAATGATCGCGTTCGACACCAGGTAGCTGGTCAGAACCCAAGTCGCCTCGTTCTCGCTTGCGCCCAGCGACCCCGCGATGTGCGGCAACGCGACGTTGGCGATGGAGCTGTCCAACACCTCCATAAACGTCGCCAGCGTAACGGTGATTGCGACCGCCCACTGATTCGCACGAGGCTTCCAGTCGCGATCCGCAGCGGCCTGCGCGGCCAGCTCATTGTCCATTTGAATTGTTGCAGTTGCCATCCGTCTGATTTGATTCTACGGCGGTGGAGAAAGCCGCAAAACTTGCTGCGTCCGACGGTTACCTGGCAGCAGCCCTATCGGTCGTTTATTGGAAACTCTGCCGGCTTCTCATTCTCATAGCCCGACAGGCTCTGCAGCAGTTGCGCGTTCACCTCGTCGGCAATCGCCATCAAAGTGCCGGGTAACTGGCTCAGGTCCATTCGTCCAACGTTGTCCTGAATCGCCTGAAACAGCGCAACCTGCAGCGCCCGAGCCTCCTCCACCAGCACCGGGGAGCGGAACCCTTGCCTTCGACGTCGCGCCCCATGTTGCAGCGAGGCCATCGAAAACAGAGTCATTAACCCCAATGGCTGCGGATACTGTAGTCGATAGATAATCTCATTCAGCGCCTCAGGCAAATGCTCGGTCTGCTTCTCAACGCTTAGCGGAATCGTTGCCAGACTCTCAGCCTCCTTCATCTTTGCCAGCCACTTTTCGGTAATTGCAGCACGCTCGCGTTCGAGCACTGTCGCCACCAATTCCACGGGGCGTTGCTGCGTGGCCTGCTCCCTATCCACTTGGCGCTGTGCCGCAAGCGGCTCCGCCTCGGCAAGCCGTTGGCGAATGATCTCCACAATGGCGGCTGCCTTCACCGGCTTAACCAGGATCTCGTCCACCTGGCGCAGGACTGCGGCGCTCGCCTTCGCCATATCGGGGTTCGCACTCAGGATCAGCGTCACCGCCCCAGGATGGGCGTGACGCATTGCGCCGGCCACAATCAAGCCGTCGCCCGCGCCAGGCATGTGCAGATCCGTCAGAAGCACATCGAAGCTCTCGCTCGCAATGCGCTTCAGCGCCTCTGTCACGTTGGACGCAGTCGTAACTTCGAATTCATACGCTTCGAGAACCACGCCCAGCCCAGAAAGCACTGAGTCGTCGTCGTCGACCAGGAGAAGTCGTACCGGTGCCAAGGAGAAACCCCTTGTGCGGGTTACACACAGACAGATATCGTCCGCGAACGGGCTGCGGGACAGAGAAAAGTAATACAAGAAGTGAAGCTATCAATCCTACTGTGCAGACTACACCGCACAGCTCCTGCGGAAACCTCAAAAATATGTGACTATCTATCCCTTTGGTAACTCGAAAGCAGTGGACAGCCTTGACGGCTGAATAATCGCGCGCATCGGCACTGCCGTGACTACTCTCCATCCCATGGACGTTGTTCTGCGCCAGGTGGTTAGCTCGCCAAGCCCACCGCACCCAACTAAGCGTCCCACTCTCGACCCGGCCCGCGTGCTAGACTCAAACTTTTCCGCTGCGCGCGCGCTTTGCGCCGCGTCGTGCGCACAAATGCAAATGGAAAGGTCCCTCACTGATGCATCCGGATCTCGCAAAACTGGTTGTCCTGCAGGCGCACGATGTCGAAGCAAAACGCCTGCGCGACCAGATGGCCACCCTGGCAAAACAAGTTGCTGCACTCGACACCAAAGCCAAGGCTACCGTAGGCCAGCGCGCCGTCGTGGTCGACCTCATCGCCAAAGAGGAAGCGCTCCGCCGCAAAGAAGAGTCCGAGATCGCCGATCTCAAGCAGAAGCTCGAGCGTACGAAAAAGAAGCTCGATATGACCACTACCACCCATCAGCTTGAGGCGCTCGAACACGAAGCCGCCTTCGCCCGCTCCGAGATCAGCCGAATCGAAGACGCTGAGCTTGAGAGCATGGAGCGAGGCGAAGCCCTCGACACCCAGAAAGTCCTCGCCGACGCCGCAGTAACCGAAGCAACCGCCACCCTTGAACGCGAGCGGGCTCGCGCAACCGACACCAGCGCCGCCGACCATGCAGCACTCCTCGACATCGAAAGCAAGCGCGCCGCCCTGCGCGCGGAAATCATCCTCACTTCAACCGGCGAAGCGTCCCTCGCCAACTACGACCGCATCGCCCGAGGCAAGGGCACCGCCGTATCCGAAGCGCTCAACCAGAAATGCACCGCATGCCAGATGATGGTGCGTCCGCAGCGCTGGAATGACCTCCGCGACAACAGCGCTGACTCCGAAGCCAGCCAGACCATCATGTACTGCGAGAACTGCGGGCGCATGCTTTACTACGATCCCGCCCGAGACTCACCCGACCACAAAATCGTCCCAGTCGAAAGCATCGCCGCTCAAATCGTTCGCTCCCTGTAGCCTTCAGTTCCCCGTCACGGCTGAACACCATCCACATTCCCAACGATCTTCGAGCTAACGTGCGTCTTCTCGAAATCACGATTCTGTGCGTCAAGGATGATCTGTCGCGTAAAGAAGAAAAGCACATGAATTTTGAACTCTGTCCCAAATGAAATCGGAAGCCACACGCCGTCCGGCTGCGGCGCGTAGACGACGCTGAAGCCCAGCCCCGGAACATTGGTGCCCAGCAACGCCCGCACCGCCAACGGAATCTTGCGTGACATGTCGGTTCGGATCAGCACTGGCTGATACGCGTCGACATCAATATAGGCATCGCCTTTCCATCCGAAGTCGTTCTTGTCTTTCGGGTGGAAATCGATATGGAAGACGTCGCGCCCATTAATCCGCTCTCGCCCCGCCAGATGGAACAGCGTGTCCACCTGCCCCTTCGTAGTCAGGGGGAACAGCTGTCCGTTGATCCCATCTTTCGACTTGTCGTCTGTCAGATTCCTCCGCATGTTTTCTACCAGGCTGCGGTCGGTATCCACATTGCCCATTTGAATAGAAACTGAATCGTGGTCTTTCTCCACGTCGGTCTTGCCCCCTCCATTCGCGGGCAGTAGCGAAGTGTATGCGGCATACTTGTGCTTGACCAGCACGCGCCCATCCAACTTGATCAGATTCCGGTGCGAACCGCTTGCGGACGGCGTGACACGGTAGTCCGTCACCTCCTCGCACATCACCTGATTGCCTTTGCGGGAGACGACCCGGGCATGCTGAACATAGACATAGTGGCCGCGCTCCTCCTCAGTCCTATCCTGATTGACAGCGACACGTGCCATGATTGCGTCGGCAGTCGGCGCATTAGCGGACACATTTTGTTGCTGCGTAAAGCCCGCCGCGCCAAAGAGCGAGAGCGCAAAGCCAAGAGCTATAAAACGAAGAAAAGTCATTAGCCTGTGATACGTACGGATGCATCTGGATGTTCAAGGCCTTCCCGGAAGCACACCCGCAAACCTGCCGCCGTGAGCTGCAGACCCACATCCGCGATAATGGAACCATGAGCACTTCCCGCAAACGCATCTGCGTCGACATGGACGAGGTCATGGCCGACGCCGTCGCCGAACATCTCCTCCGCTACAACCGCGAGTTCAACGGCAATCTCACCAAGGAAGACCTTCGCGGCAAGCGCTTCTGGCAGGTTGTGCCCGAACGCCATCACGCCGTCCTCGACGACTACCTCCGCGCCGAAGACTTCTTCGAAGACCTCGACGTCATGCCCGACGCCCCCCGCGTCCTCGCCGAGATGCAGCGCCACTACGAGATATTTATCGCCTCCGCCGCCATGGAAGTCCCCAGTTCCTTCAACGCCAAGTATCGCTGGCTCGAACGCTACTTCCCGTTCATCCCCCACACCCACATTGTCTTCTGCGGCAACAAATCCATCCTCCTGGCGGACTACCTCATCGATGACAACCCGCGCCAACTCGAGCTCTTCTCCGGCACCGGCATCCTCTATGACGCACCCCACAACGAAGCCATCACCGGCTACACCCGCGTTCGCAACTGGCAGGAAATCGAAACCCTATTCCTCAGTGGCAAGTAATCCGCGACCCAACCCGGACAATTCACATTTTTTATGATGGGTCACGTTGTTTGTCATTCAGAGCGCAGCGAAGAACCCCCCGATTTTGGCCGCGCCACCGCAAAAGTTAGCCCGCGAATGCCGGCCACAGGATCCTAGCCTCCATTACAGACTCCCACCTTTGTCATTCCGTAGCGCAGCGAAGGAATCTGCTTCTGCACGTCGTCTCTAACGCCAACTCGATCGGCGTATTGTTGCTCCGGCGACAGGTGTGCAATGAAAACGGCTCGCAGCAGCGGTGTTGTACTTGGGGTCTTCGTTCGCTGCACTTCATGCTTCCTCAACTGCCCCCGCATCGATTGCCAATCCAAGTCGATCGAGCTCCGCAATAGGGCTTTGCAGAACAATCGGGGACGTGGCGCCGTTGTCTGGCGTCGGATGACCGTTTGGCTTCCGACGACTATTGACCTAGCAGCACACGCTGCGAATGAGGTGTTTATATGTTGTATCCCACAAAGGTATCCGAAGTATCCGTACGTGACACAGACCACTGCAAGCGCCTGAAAAACCCCCAAAATCCCCAAATATTTCGCTTGGAAGCGTGCCTTCCATTTACAGAAGCCGCAAAGCTAGACCGCGGAAATACCACCGTGCGCCCAGCGTCTAAGCGGAAGAAGCCTTACACGACATGATGGAAACGGTGAAGACTGTTTCGGCAAAATTCCACATCAAGAACCGCGGGATTATCTATCGGTGTAAGAAGTTCGAATTTGACAATGCGGCTCGTGTGATCCGTATTACCAACCCACTCTTGAGCCGGATGAAAGCGTAGATGAGCTTGACGGCCTCAAGTACGGAATCGCAGATGGCGGTCACACTTTTGAAGTGATACGGAAGACGATCGAACGCGCC
The DNA here is from genome assembly GCA_025357875.1 of Granulicella sp. Classification (GTDB taxonomy): domain Bacteria; phylum Acidobacteriota; class Terriglobia; order Terriglobales; family Acidobacteriaceae; genus Edaphobacter. Next base: position 22,075 of record JANYLK010000139.1, on the reverse strand, counting down.
AGCGAGTTGGAGAAGATCGCCAACAACCGGCAACGGCCCTTGCCGCAACCGTTCCACGAGCACACGCCGAGTAATCCAAACCGCAGTCAAGACCCCTGAAAAAAATATTTTACGAAATCCCTCAGCAAATCCGCGTGTCAAGCCCCCGCAGCCCTCCACAATCGCCAAACCCCAATATCCACGCACCTTTCGTGCGGAAAAATAGTTGGCGTAACAGTTATGGTCAACCTGATAAAATAGTATTAGGTAAGTAATTAGAAATTATCAAGGCTGTCGAGCGCCCACCGGTGCCCAGCAGCCTTCCGCATTTAATCCACTAACCCTCTATAGGAGAGGAATTTAGCGGTAAGTCTTTTGAAAAGCATATCTTGGAGATATCGATCACCCGTAACTAGCTGATTAATAACGTCTTATCCCCAAGATCGATATGGGGGGGAGGGGGCACCTAAGCGTACAAAGCCGCCTCGAACTGTTGCAGCGCCCCGTCCGACCAGGCGTGGCTACTCCGGTTCCAGATGTCACCCTGAGCTCCCAGGAAGTTGGGAAAGTCCATTCGGCAATATCCGCAGCGAGCGCCAAAGTCGAAAAGTCCCTGCGCGAAGCCGTCGAGATACAGAACAGCCTTCAGCCCATCGCGTGACCATTCCACCGAAGCGATCCGCTCCGAGGTCGGCCGAGCCAGCTCCGCATCGCTAGCCGCCAGCGCCGCAACGTTGTAGATCAGCATCGCGTCCACAATGCTCTGGTCGTGACTCTGCTGAGACCGATCGCAAGCGTAGAAATAGCCAGCCACGCCTTCGTCCTCGAAGACCACGGTCCAAGGTACCGCGGGCGAGTCAGATGACAGAAAAGCGTGGCCAGGAGTGAACGTAAGCGACTGCATAACACCTCTTCTCCTACGATACATCCGCTCTGATGCTGATTGAACAGCACGCCGCGTTACACTCGAAAGCGTGCCGAATGAAACTGAGGTCGAGGAAGGGAAGTCTGATCTTGCCGATCGGCAAGTCCTACCGGACCGACCGAGTGCGTTGAGATTGCCGCGCATTCAGATCGGTCGCCCGCAACGCCTCGCCGCACTCCTGCTCCTGATCTTCTTCGGCGAGTGCCTCTGGGTAGTCGGCCATCAGAAACTCTCCACCACAGACTACCGTTTCGCACGCTGTGGTCGCGAGATGTGGGAGCGTCCCTCGCCGCTCGCAGGCTACTTCACCACCTGCGGCAACCTCAACGGCGACGGAACCTTTGCCTATCGTGCGGCGGGACTTCCGCTCACGCTGCAGCGTCTCACGCTGCTCGCCGCGGATCACTTCCGCGCACCCGCGAACCGCCTGTACGAAGGCAGTTCGCTGAACGGCTCGACCTGGGAGGCGCGTCACGAACTGGCAAGTGTCATCTACCTGATCCACCTGCCGTTCGTTATCTTCGCCGTCTGGCTTGGCGGCGGATTGTGGTGGGTTTCGCGCCGCCTCTTCGGCAACGAAGGAGGATTTCTCGCACTCGGCCTTTACTGCTTCTGTCCCGCCGTCATTGCTATGGCGGTGACGCCGAACAATGATGTCCTGGCGATGTGGGGACTGTACGGCCTCATCTACGCCGCCATGGGAGTCGCCCATGCGATGCAAGGACCGCGCCGCAAGTGGCGTCCGCGCATCGTGCTATTGACGCTCGCCCTTGGCCTCACCGCGGCGGCGCATGTGCTGGCCGCAATCGCAGGCTTCTTTGCCTCGTTAATCTTCATGCTGCACCTCGCCGACCGCCGTCGCAGCTATGTAATGCAGATTTTGATCTTCTCTGCGATCGGCGCGCTCATCGTCCTGTTCGCGTTCTACGGATTCCACCTCGCTGCATTCAGCTATGTCTTCACCGGCGGCGCGGCGCGCTTCTGGTTCTCGCTCGCAGGCATACGCAGCTTCGTTGGCGCCCGCGGATTCGCAGGCACCATGCTCAATGTACCCATCCTGATCGCTACCGCGGTCGCTGGGCTTCTCTACATCGGTGCGCCTCGCAGCCGATACTTCGGCAACACTGCACCGCTGCTGGTGTTCCTCGCGCTCGCGCCGATCGTCACCACACAGACAGTGACTGCGCCGTCGTTGTGGGCGCTGCCGTTCCTGTTCACCTTTATCGGCGGGGCCTTCTCCGACGCCCTCGAAACCGGCTACCGCAAGCTGTTCCTCGTCCTCACCGGCACAATACTAGCCGCCCAGGCGATGGTGTGCCTCACCGCGCTCCCGCTGCTGATGCGCTAAGTGCTAGTCTGCATTTGCAAGCAACAGTCGTAACGTCAATCGGGATGTTGACCAAAGGAGAATGGTATGGACTGGCAAGCGGCAATCCATTACGCCAGGTTGGTGAAGGCGGCTGCAGACATCGCGCCCGATGCCGAATGCGGGACAAACGTAACCGTGCCCATGCAGGGAGCGCCCATCTCCTATGCCGTACTGGGCAACATCTTCGCCAACGACCTTGCTACCGAAAGCAATGACGCGCGCAGAGAACTCGTCGTCTCAATCGGCTACGTCGCACAAGACGATGCAGGGAATGTGGTCGTCGCCATACGAGGCACGCACGGCATACATGAGTGGCTTCACGACTTCCGCTACTTCGCGGTGCCATGCCCTTTCCTGCCCGACGCCGGCCACACGGAGGACGGATTTACCGAGGTCTACATGTCTCTTCGAGTAGGCTCGCACGAGGATTCGCCGCGCGTCCGAGACGCAATCGCAGCGATGAGCTTCCCTCAGCCAGTGAAGTCGCTTACGATTTGCGGACACAGTCTTGGAGCAGCTTTGGCAACTTTGCTCGCTCTTGATCTAGCCGCGAACACGCAGTACAAGGACGTGTCGCTTTTTACCTATGCCAGCCCACGCACGGGAGACAGCAGATTTGCCGAAGTGTTCAACCAGTATGTTCCAAAGACAATCCGCATAGCCAACCAGTCCGACCTGATCACGGAAGTGCCACCGGACTTTCTCGGCCGCATCTCGCAGTATCGCCACGTTGAAGCGACAGCGGTGCTGGATCCGGGCGATGCAGTGGGAAAACACATCCTGTGCATGCACCACCTCACTACGTACCTTTACCTGATGGCCGCGAAGGCTGGACTGAATGTCGAAGAGTATCCGCTGAGGGTTGAATGCTGCCCGCAACCGAAGAAAATGTCGTTTACTTTGCCGCACGATCCTTCTCCCAACCAGGAGCGCATCGACGCCTCCGAGCCACCAATGGACAGCGCGCTTACATAGTCATTGAAGAGTCTCGAATGACTGATGTACCTCAGGCTTCATCTGATATTCGTGCGGCGGTACTCCGTCCGCCAGATACTTCACGAAGTAATCCCAGCGCCGCCTCGTGACGTAATTGTTTGCTGCGCCATAGCCATGCTTTGCATTCGGAATCATCAGCAGGTCAAAGTCCTTGTTCGACCGGATCAGCGCGTCGACTACCAAAAGTGTGTTGTTCGGCGGCACGTTGTCGTCCATCGTCCCATGCATCAACAGAAGATGCCCTTTTAGATTCTTCGCGGAATTCTGATTTGCCTGGCTATCGTAGTTGGTCGTTCCGTCCGCATTTTTCTTTAACAGCCCGATCCACTTCTCTGCCCAGTCGTCTTCGTAGACGCGATTGTCGTGATTACCACTTTCGCTGATGCCAACCTTGAAGAAGTCAGGATAGTGAAACATCGCTGCTGCAGTCGCCGCGCCGCCGCCTGAATGGCCATAGATGCCCGCGCGTTCGACGTCGATCCATGGATATCGCGAGGCCAGTTCCGTGATCGCAGCCACCTGATCGGGAATCGTGTTATCGGCCAAGTCGCCAAAGAGCGCTTCATGAAAGCTCTTCGATCGTCCCGGCGTACCCATTCCGTCAATGCACACCACAACGAATCCCAACTCCGCAAGCGACTCCATGTCCTTATGCGCAGCGGAGAAACTGCGACTGCCGCAAGATCCGGTCTGCGGCCCAGGATAGACATGATCGATGATCGGATACCGCTTCGAGGGATCGAAGTTCGTAGGCTTGAACAGGAACCCGTACAAGTCAGTTTTGCCGTCGCGCGCCTTCACCGTAATCGGCGTAAGCGGCTTCCATCCTTTCGAGCGAAGCTTTGAAATATCCTCCCGCGCAACTTCGATCATCATGTCGCCGTCGCGATCGCGAACAATTGCCACCGTCGGCGTCTCAGGAGTGGACGCTACGTCTATAAAGTTGCGACCGTCCGGCGACATGGAAACGTCGTGATCGGCGTCTTCCGCAGTCAGCAGCTTCATCCCCGTGCCATCGAAGTTGATGCGATAAAGCGCGGAGAAGTACGGATCACGTCCAGCCTCTTTACCACACGCGAGGAAATAGATCGCGCGAGCCTGTTCATCTACATGCAGTACCTGCGTCACATTGCCGTCGCCACGCGTAATCTGGTTTTTCAACTTGCCCGACGTCAAATCGTAGAGATACATCTGCCCCCAGTTGTCGCGCTCGGAGAACCACAGGACCTCGTTCGACCGCGGCAGATAGCGCCAGTTCACTTTGCCGTTCCCGCTCTCGAAGTACGTCACTACCGTCTCGTTCATCACGTCGCGCACGTCGCCACTTGCGGCGTCGGCCACGCGAAGCCACTCATGTTTGTGGTCCCGCGATGTCGAGACGAATGCGAGATGCACTCCGTCCTCGCTCCACTGCACGTCGTCCCAGCCGTGACCTCCGGCGCAACTTACGTCGTCGCACAGAGTCGATCGATGCTGGTCTGGCGGCATCTTCAATCGCACCACTTTGCGTCTTGCCACATCGACAATGACCCTTTCAATCATTGTCACGTTCTCGTCTCCAGCCAGCGGATACGCCCACGATTCGAGCGCGGGGTGCCCATCGGTCGTGTTGACCACATACATCCGTCTAACCTTGCGCTGATCCTGCTGAAACGTTGCAATCTTCTTCGAGTCGCGGGACCAGACTAGGATTGGTTTATCACTGTGGATCCATCCTGCGTTGTCGGTTGCGTAACCGAAATTCTCGACACCGTCTTTGGTCAACTGCGTGTCGCGCGCGTCGGCAACATCGCGCACCCACAAATTATTGTTGCGAATAAATGCTGCCTGTTTTCCATCTGGTGAAAGATCGTAGGTCACCCCCGGAGCTCCGCCAAATACCTCGCCTGAGTGCACGCAGACTCCATTAGCGCGCAGATCGCACCGCACCCGATGCGTGCCAATCGTCAGCAGCGCGACGCCGTCGCGATCCTCTAAAGTGAACGTATCGATTGGCAGATCGCCCAAATCGACCGAACCGCCCAGGATTCCCGGTAATTTACCTGCACCGCTCGCAGCGTTCAACTCCGCCGTCAGTCTAATGTGGTCAAATGCCGGGGCTTTGGTCCGCTTCGCGGGATCCACCAGCATGTAAGTAGTTCCATCCGATCCAGTGTCGCGATACCAAAAACGGCCATCGCCGAGCCACGTTGGATGATCCACCGAGTGGTAGACCAGAGGCTTTACGTAATAGTCCATGAACTTCTCGGCCTGTGCATAGTCGGTCGCAGTGTAGATCCGCCCTGACTGCGCTGAACCCGTAGCGTTCCAGCAGTACAGAACTCCAATCGTCGCCAGCGCTAGCCAACTCAAGCTTCGCAATATCCTTCACCTCCGCGTATTGGAGCGCCAAACCACAATCATCAGCGCACACAACGAAGTTTAGCAAGACGAATTGTGAGCACTTCGGCACCTATCATTTGAAGAGCGCGGATTCACGCTTAAGCGCATTCTTACTCCGGACTGGTAGAATCCTCGTCGAACGCTGACAACGGGTCAAGTTCGGTTTTTTTCTCAGGAGAAGAATCCATGAAGCCGCTTACTATTCTGCTTACCTGCACGCTAGTGTCCATGTCCACCGTCGCCTACGCGGACTTTACGTACCAAGAGACGACCCAGATTACCGGGGGCTCCGTAGTCAACATGATGAAGTTTGCGGGAGCCTTCAGCAAGCAGGCTCGTCAGGCCAGCGACCCAATCGTTTCCACGGTCATGGTCAAGGGCAACCGAATGGTGCGAAATAACAAAGACAATTCCGAGATCATCGACCTCGATGCTGGAACGGTCACCGTCATCGACCATCTTAAGAGGCAGTACACCACGATGACCTTCGAGCAGATGCGTCAGCAGATGGAGGCTGCCATGGCCAAAGCCAAGGCGCAGCAGGCGAAGCAGCCCAATTCCACGCCTAGTAGCGACGCCCAGCAGATCGATATGGGGTTCAACGTGAAGGTTCATGACACCGGGGCAACCAAGGACGTCGCCGGCCTCAGCGCTAAAGAAGCCATCATGACGATGACGCTGGACGCCACTGACCGCAAGTCGGGCCAGACTGGTTCCCTCGCCATCACTAACGACATGTACCTCGCTCCCGATATCCCCGGCTACGAGGAAGTCCGCGACTTCTACAAACGGTATGCCGCAAAGATGGGAACCGTGATGAGCGGCGCGATCAATACGCAGATGATGGCCATGATGCAGCAACCTGCCGCGGGAAAAGGTATGGCAGAGATGGTCGAGCAGATGTCCAAGCTGAAAGGCATACCGGTGCTTCAAATCATGCGCATGGGAACCACTGTCGACGGGACGCCACTGGCCGCCGCCTCCGAAGCGTCTCTGCCGGCGGGTCCGGCACCCCCATCCGCGAGCGACATCGCCAAGTCCGCGGTGATCAATAGCCTACCCTTCGGAGGTTTCGGTAGGAAGAAAAAACAGGAGGACCCGCCACCCTCCGCCAATGGTGCGCAAATTGCGGCTGCGGTGCTCATCGAATTGACCACGCAGACGACCGAATTCTCGAAGGCCCCTATAGACGCGTCGCAGTTCAACCCACCCGCAGGCTACAAACAGGTTGAGCCAAAGCAGATCGACTGAAACACGATCGGTAATCTCTGATCGCAGCGCGGCCGTTTACGTCCCGCAAAATGTCGCAGTGACGCACTCTTCGGGGCGAGCGGGCGTGGTGTACCGCTCCAGCGCCGGCCTGTCCTCGTATGGACATGACACTACATCCAGCAGTTCCTCGAACGAACGGAAGTCTTGCCGGTCGACAGCGGCCTCGATCGCCGCCTGCACCAAGTGGTTGCGTGGGATGAAAGCTGGACTCGCGCGCCTCATCATTACAGCGCGTTCCTGTGCCGAGACGGACTCATTTCCCAAGCGCTTGCGCCAGTCGTCAGCCCAGGAGTCGTAAGCGCTAGGGTCTGCGAACAGTGCGCGTATGGCCGTATCGGCTTCCGTCCCGACCACGGCATCACACAATCGGCGGAAGGTCAATGTGTAGTCGGCTTGGTTGGCGGCCATGCGATCGAGCAGTTTCTCGGCCAGTGCTAAATCACCCTCATGCTCTATCGTGAGTCCAAGCTTGCGGCGTAGACCTGCAGCACGAGCCGTATCGAAATGCGGAGCGAATGCGGCGAGCGACTCTTGCGCCGAAGCCAGCCCAGCCTCCTCACTTCCCATTTCCTCGTTAAGTAAGGGGAGCAATGACTCGGCGAGGCGTACAAGATTCCAGTGTGCAGCGTGAGGCTGGTTGCTATAGGCATAGCGGCCTTGCTGATCAATAGAGCTGAATACCTTATTCGGCTCGTAGGCCTCCATGAAGGCGCAGGGGCCGTAGTCGATTGTCTCGCCCGAGATGGACGTGTTGTCGGTGTTCATTACGCCATGGATGAAGCCAAGCAGCATCCATTGTGCGACAAGGTGCGCCTGCCTGGCGACCACGCTATCAAGCAGTGCGCGGTACGGCTGGTTCGCCTGCGCGGCCTCAGGGTAGTGACGAGCGATCGCATAGTCCGCCAAAATGTGCGTGCCCTCGGTGTCGCCTCTTGCAGCGAAATATTGGAAGGTGCCCACGCGCAGGTGGCTCGCTGCTACCCGGGTCATCACGGCGCCAGGTTGCGGTGTTTCGCGCATTACCTGTTGCCCTGTCATCACCGCGGCCAGCACCCTCGCCGTCGGCACGCCGAGCGCTGCCATGGCCTCGCTTACGATGTACTCCCGCAGCACCGGGCCGAGAGCAGCTCTGCCGTCTCCACCGCGAGAGAACGGGGTCCGTCCAGAGCCTTTAAGCTGGATGTCGTAGCGTACGCCGTCACGCCCGATAACCTCCCCGAGCAGGTTGGCGCGACCGTCGCCAAGCTGAGGTACAAAATTTCCAAACTGGTGACCAGCATAGGCCATTGCCAGAGGCTCGGATCCCTCTGCCACGCGATTACCAGCCAGGATCTCCACGCCTTGCGAACTTGCCAGCGCGTCTGGATCAAGCCCGAGGTTCCGAGCTAGTTGCACATTCACCTTGATAAGGTGCGGGTCGACTACCGGTGTCGGCGCCACTCGCGCATAAAAGCGCTCCGGCAGACGGGCATAGGTGTTTTTGAAATCGAAACCGATGGGGTTGCGGTAGGGGTCCGCAGCCGCAGGCGAAACGATCGCGGGAGCATCTGGAGTTTTCATCGTTTATTGGATGAGTGGTATTTGATTTCGTTCCGGAAGCCGGTCCAACGAATCATACAGGTCGCTGGATGCGAGGCAACGAGGGCGATGGCCGTCGGTCCCTATCACTTACGGCGACATAATTTGTTGTTATCGAAACAGCGCCTTATGAACATCTTCGCCCAGTCTTTTTTGCCCTATGAAATAGGTGTCGACTTTGCCTCATTGCGGACGACGGAAGTCTTGTCGGCGATGACTATTGCGTTAGGCAATAATTTTCCCTAAAGTTTGCAAAACCTTGCAGTCGCGCCGTAGTCCTCCCAAAGAAGCTCAAAGATTTGCGGAAGCTGCGTTGGCTACAGAATTGCACGGTAGTGGACGGAATCAGAAAGCTCTCGAATATTTCGCTCGGTGAAGTTATCCCGGTGGAGTGGAATACGTACGTCGAGTTTCACTGGGATTAGGGCTCCGGCTCTGTCCTGTTTGGCCTTTCTCCGGTGATGCTCCATCGAAACCAGATGCCGCCTTCCGTGTCTACGACCAACCTCACAGCGCCAATCATCTGCGTGCGTGGCATTCTTTCGAAACAGGGGCCCCCAATGCCACGTTAATTTGGTTGCGCCCATCGCTCAGTGGTGCGTGCGATCGTGATCGTCCAAAAAGATATACCGCTATCGGAGGAACACTGTGAATAAAATCATTAGCACTTTCGTAGCTGCAACCGTACTCACGTATGGAGTCGCATTCGGCCAAGGCAAGGCCGCGTCATCTACCAAAAACAACAAAGCACAGACTATTAGCGACACGCAGATGGACAAAGTCACGGCCGGTGCGACTACGACCACATCGGAATCGGCTGGCGGCAATATCGCAGCGAATAACTCAACCGTATCCACTACCAGGGATGCATCTTTAAATATCTCTGGAACAGCGATGGAAGGCGCAAAGGGTGTCAATGTCGTGTCCGCCTCGGATAGCTCAGTTGCAGACGGCGTGAACGTCTGGAGCGGCAGCTTGACGACGGTCAGCAACAGCAGCAGCTCCAATGTGTCCCAGGGGAACTCGATCGCCCAATCCGAGGCCGCTAGTGGTGCGACTCTGAGTGGATACAAGCATGGAGCGAATACGTTATCGGACAATACACAGTCCTCCACGGACACGAAGAGCATGAACTCCACCTTGAGCCTCGTTGGAGCCCTCAATCACAGTGCTTCCAGCAACTCAACCGATGTCGACACTTCGGCGAAATCCAGCAGTTCGTCGTCCAGCGAGACTGAGAGCGAGAAGATGGACGCAGCTAGGTCCTCTACAAAGAGCGCAGGGAGCACGAGCACGGCTTCTGGTTCAAGCAGTGAAACCAACACCAAAGCTGCGACCAGCTCCTCTTTGGCGACCTCGGCGTCGAGTGCAAGTTCGGAAAAGGCCAGGACAGAGAACGAAACCGCCGCCGGAACCAAGGCAAGCACCACCAATAATGCAACCAGCAATTCCAGCACAAGTGAGTCCGCTTCAGCCACCCCGACCGGGACGGCGAATGCGACCGACAATTCAGCATTCAACAATAAATCTAACAATGGTGCGAACAACACCTCGGCGACGGGAAATGCAACTCAGGCCGCTGATGCATCGAAGGGTGCTTCAGCAAGCAACTCCACCTCGAATGGAGCCACTGCGACTTCAGGAACCATGAACAGCACAAATAATTCCACTGAAGCAGAGAGCGCGAGCTCGAAGGCTTCCTTGGCTGCAAACACGTCCAAGTCCGCCAATGCAGCTTCCAATTCGGGCGAGATCGAAGCCTCACAACATGCTATGTCGAGCAGCAACAACAGCGCATCGCAGGACACTGCTTCCTCCAGCAGCTCCAGCAGTGAAGCCTCCAACTCCGCAAAAAACTCTTCTGAAAATCGCAGCAGAAGCGATACGAAGAACTCCACCACCAGCACGGTAACCAGCATGAACCTGCAGAAGACCGATACATCTTCGAGCAACAGCGTAAAGAACAGCCATGTTGTCAACACGCTTCAGGGCGCGACCGACATCGCCTCTGCAGCCGGGGAGAATATCGCTGTTGATGGATCGAAGATCACCACAACCAAATCGTCCAGCATCAATTTGTCTGGTGCTGCTCAACAGAATGCAAGCGCTATCAACCTTGTCAATGCCGCTGGCAGCATGGTTGCTAACGGTGTCAACATCGCCCGCACGACGAACATGAACGTAACTCCTACTTTGAACCAGTCAAACAGCATTTCTCAGATGCGCTAACGATCGGGGCCGAGGCATCCTCCAGACATTAGTGGGATGCCTCGGTCTACCTTCACGAGCAATAGGGAGGATTTATGTACCGAACGTTAGTGATCCTGAGTTTGGCGTTGTTTACGCAAGTAGGTGAGTCTCAATTGAAGAAGAAGCCGTTGGACGACAGCGTGCTGGATCGGGTCACCGCAGCGGGAGTTTCTGCAACGGTATCCGAGGGGGTGGTCAAGTTTTCTGGGCAGGTAGCAACAGCAAACGGGCTTGTTTCCAGTACCGGGACGCTCGCGATGCAAACCGCTCCGCTCACCAGCACGACGACGCTTGGCAGCCTTACTTTGAACGGCAGTGCGCAACAGAATCTGAGTTCACTAATCAATATCAACGCGGTGAATTCGCAGATCAACGTTCTGCTGAACTTGAACATTAATATCAACTCGACGGTAGGTTCGATTCTGCAGTCGAACTTGAACGGAAAACACTGATGCGCTTTTGCAGATCCATGTTCGTAGCGGTGTTGATGGCTTTTGCCTTCCTACTTACTCCCGCCTATGCCCAGACCATACTGGATGGGGCGGGAGTAGAAGGAGGAAAGCACATTCGCACTCTGAAGGACATCCGAAACGATGGTGTAGTGCGACAGCGCTGGGATCTCAGTTGCGGCGCTGCGGCGCTGAGCACACTCCTAACGTATGATTTTACGGATAACACGCCGGAGTCGGCGATCGTTGTATGGATTCTGCACCGCACCGACCCAGGGCGTGTGCGCGCGAGAGGTGGTTTTTCACTATTGGACCTCAAGCATTTCGCACAGGCGCGCGGCTACCAGGCAGAGGGATACAGCGACATGTCGCTTGACGAGCTCGCCAGCCAGAAGAGTTCTGTCATCGTCCCAATTCGACTTAAGGGATTCGATCATTTTGTCGTGGTGAAGGGCGTGACCAGTGATCGCGTATTCCTGGCTGACCCTGGCTTCGGTAACGTTACGATGAAGACGAGCCGTTTTAAGGAGATCTGGAAGAACGGAATTGTGTTTACCGTTCATCCTCCAGACGAGCTAATGCAGGCGCCCAGGAGCATGTCTACCGCCGCAAGAACGGTTCCTGACGAGAGTCTGATCACCCGCAATATTGGCATTACTACACCGAGCAACGGACTGTATTGAGGTTGCAAAGAGGGACCCATGCTATCGCGTTCTTACCTGGTGAGCTTCGTTCTTGCCTTTGGAATCCATTCCTTGTTTGCCCAAACTACAAGCGGGGCGTCACACCCTCCGGCACAGGCTAGCTTGGCCGTGCATGAGCCGCAGGACAATGTGGATGTGAAGATCCAGAACGCTCTGCGCGAGCGCGACGCCATCATTCGCAATTTATTGGAACGGGTTCAGGAACTAGAAAGCCGGCTGAATGCAGAGAGTGGCAGTACCGCCCGCAGCGGTGCGGTCCATAGTAGTACGCCAGCGAAAACTGCCGCGTTCGTTACCCCGTCTGCTGAGCGAGAGGCCGCCGTCGTCAATAACTCTGCCTATGATGAGGAGGAACGCCGCGCGTCCCAATCGCTCGATCAAGCGCTGCTGGTTCGCGGAGGACTGCTGCTTCCCAGTGGAGTACTTGAGGCCGACAATACAGCGTCCTACTTCAGCATGTCATCGGACCATCTGACTGTTGATGGATTCGCCTTGTTGCCGATTCTGGTGGTCGGAGACATCACTTCGCAACGCCTGCGAAGAGACATCCTGATCCACTCGCTGACCGCGCGACTTGGCTTGCCCAAGAGATTTCAGATGGATGTCACCGTTCCTTACGGATACGTCCTGAATCGGGCAGTGGCGTCGAACAGCAAGGAGACCTCCGTAAGTCAGTTTGGCCTCGGCGATATCTCGGCGGGCCTATCCCGGCAGTTGACCCTGGAGCGCGGCAAAGTTCCTGACATGCTTGCAAATTTTCGCTTCAAGTCCGCGACAGGAACGAATTCCTACGATTTGCAGAGCGCCGAAACTTCACTCGGTAGCGGCTTTAACTCGTTGCAAGGAAGTCTGACCGCGGCCAAATCGAGCGATCCCGTCGTGTTTTTCGGAAGCCTTTCGTATACCAGAAGCCTTCCTGCACATCACACGATTCCAGTCAGCGATGCCGCTGATCCAAGTGTGACGAGCACTGTGGGTTATTTGCGGCCGGGCGACTCTTTCGGCTTTCAGTTGGGTTCCATCCTCGCTCTGAACACGGAGACATCGATGACTCTCGGTTGGGACCAGCGATTTACACAAGAAACGAAGTTGGACGGAGTGCGCCTGCCCGCTTCGTATCTGGTGGAAGGAACCCTTAGAATCGGCACCTCTTATATGTATGCGCCTAACCGCATGGTGGATCTGAGCTTCGGTGTAGGCCTCACCCCAGACACGCCAAACCTTCAGTTCTCCGTTGGATTCCCGATCCGTAGACCCCTATGGAAGTCCGTGCCACACTAAATTGGGGCTAATCGCGTGAACCGACGATATAGCGAACTCCAGCTAAGCCAGCATAAAAGACCCCTGTCCGCCCGGGTACACATTCGTGGAGTATCCCGACGAGTACCCAACGGTACAAGGCAGCCATTCGTGGCAAGCGGCCCACGCTCAGTTTGCGGGGGCCGGATATCGTGGGGGGAACTTGTTGTCGCGCGAAGATCGGACCTCGCTGGGTGCCTCAGCGACGACAGAGGTAGGACCATCCCCAAAATGTAAACGCTTGCGCAAAAAGTTACGTCAATGTAATTTGCTCAGTATTGCTGATAGCAAGAAATCTTCTCAATAAAGGTCTCTACTCATGAAAGTACGTGTTGCCCTCACCATTGGTCTGGTCGCACTGCAGGCCAGTTCCCTAATTGCTCAGAACCGCCCGGGGCGGTGGACCGAGGCACAGGCTACAACCTGGTATTCGAAGCAGCCCTGGCTGGTCGGCGCGAACTTCATTCCCTCCGATGCGATCAATGAACTTGAGATGTTCCAGGCCACAACCTTCAATCCAGAGTTAAATGACAAGGAACTGGGTCTAGGCGAAAGCATCGGGATGAATACGATGCGCGTATTTCTACAGGACCAACTCTGGTCTCAGGATCCCGAGGGTTTCAAGAAGCGTCTCGATATGTTCTTGTCAATCGCTGCCAAACACCACATCCGCCCTTTGCTGGTTCTGTTCGACTCATGCTGGGAGACCAATCCGCACCTCGGTCCACAGCATCCGCCAATCCCAGGTATCCACAACTCCGGCTGGGTACAAAGTCCCGGCAAGCAGGAGTTGCTCGACCGCTCTTATGAGCCAAAGTTGAAGAGCTACGTAGAAGGCGTAGTTGGCGCCTTCGCTAATGACGACCGTATACTCGGCTGGGACGTGTGGAATGAGCCCGACAACCGAGGCGGCGACACGGTGGCGGATGAGGTCGCGAAGGTGAGGCGCGTAGCCGAACTCCTGCCTAGAGTCTTTGCGTGGGCCCGCTCCGCAAATCCAAAGCAGCCGCTGACCAGCGGAGTCTGGACCGGAGACTGGACCCACCCTGACCAGGAAAGCGCCATGACGGGGATTCAACTCGCCGAGTCTGACGTCATCTCTTTCCACAACTACGGCTGGCCCGAGGAATTTGAGGCTCGGATCCTCTCTTTGCAGCAATATCACCGCCCCATCCTTTGCACGGAGTACATGGCCCGTGGCGCTGGCAGTACCTTCGACAACAGTCTTCCTATCGCGAAAAAATATAACGTAGCTGCAATCAACTGGGGTCTCGTTGCCGGCAAGACGCAGACTTATTTTCCATGGGACTCGTGGGACAAGCCCTATGTGCGATCACAACCCACCGTATGGTTTCACGAAGTCTTCCGCCAGGATGACACCCCATACCGCCAGCACGAGGTAGATCTCATCCGCGAGCTGACAGGCCGGGGCGCCTCGCCGGTGACATCCGCGAGTGCAAGAAAGTAGCAACTCTTGCCAACGACACATCGGCCACACCCGCTCGTCGAAATCCGGGCTAAGATAGTTTAATAGTGCAGGTTGAAGTCGCTCCTACGCTTCGATACACCCTCGGCCTGCACAGGAGTCGATACGCTTCTCATGACCAAATTCTTCCACGCTGCCGCACTTCTTGCACTCACCGCGACTGCCGTTGCGCAGTCTCCCGGGCCTACCGGACCGGCAGGCAAATTCGTCGATACTGCGATCAAGTCAGGGATTACGTTCAAAGGTGTTGCCTCCCATACGTCGCAGAAATACCTGCTTGAGACTATGGGCTCGGGCGTCGCAGTCTTCGATTACGACAACGACGGTCTTCTCGACATCTTCTTTGTTAACGGCGCACCGCTGACCGATCCGACACCCAAGGGCACTGTCCCGCAGAAGTCCGGGCCCGAAGACTGGAACCGTCTCTACCATCAAAAGAAGGACGGCACGTTCGAAGATGTAACTGAGAAATCAGGGCTGAAGGGCGTCGGCTATGGAATGGGAGTCGCCGTTGGGGACTATGACAA
The DNA here is from genome assembly GCA_025357875.1 of Granulicella sp. Classification (GTDB taxonomy): domain Bacteria; phylum Acidobacteriota; class Terriglobia; order Terriglobales; family Acidobacteriaceae; genus Edaphobacter. The sequence continues at coordinate 6,859 of JANYLK010000139.1, read as the reverse complement.
CGACGGCTTTGAAGATCTTTATGTCACCGCATACGGTGGCAACCGGCTGTACCACAACAACGGTTACGGAACCTTCACGGACGTCACGGAGAAATCCGGAACCGGCGGGCCCACAACGCCGGGCCAGACCTGGTCAACCTCAGCGGCTTGGGTTGATCTCGACAATGATGGCAAGCTGGACCTCATAGTCCTCCGCTATGTGGTGTGGGACTTCGACGACGTGTGGTGCGGCGAGCATCGCGAAGGATACCGTTCCTACTGCCACCCCGACATCTTCCCCGCCATCTCCGCGCTCGTTTATCACAACGACGGGAATGGCCACTTCACCGAAGTTGCGCAGAAGATAGGGATGGCTACTCCCGGCAAGGGCCTTGGACTGGCAATTAATGACTTCGATCGGGATGGAAAAATCGATGTCGCGGTCGCCAATGATTCCATGCTCGAGTTTCTCTTTCACAACAAGGGCGACGGAACCTTTGAAGAGACTGGCCTCACTGCCGAAATAGCTGTCGACGCGGACGGCCGCACCTATGCGGGGATGGGCATCGACTTTCAGGACTACGACAACGACGGCCTGCCGGATCTGGTCATCACAAACCTCGCCAACCAGAAATACGCTCTCTATCACAACAATGGAGACGGCTCCTTTACCTACTCGACATATACCTCCGGCATGGCAAGCATGACCCTGCTTCACTCCGGTTGGGGCGTCCAATTTCTCGACTATGACAACGACGGCTTCAAAGACCTACTCATCTCGCAGGGACACGACCTCGACACAGTCGAGTTGAACTATCCGCAACTCCGCTACAAAGAGCCCATGCTCCTGGCTCACAACACTGGCAAAGGTACATTCGCCGATGTCAGCAAGGAGTCGGGCATCGTATTTAAGCAGCCGTGGGTTGGCCGTGGATTGGCTGTAGGCGATCTCGATAACGACGGCCGGCTGGACGCCGTCGTCTCCACGAACGGCGGTCCCGCTCACATTCTGCATAACGAGACAGTCACCTCCAACCACTGGCTGATTCTCAATCTGATTGGACACAAGTCGAACCGCGATGGGATTGGTGCGGAGATCAAAGTCACAACTACGCACGGCTCGCAGTACCGCACCGTCTCTACAGCCGGCAGCTATCTCTCGTCCAACGACAAGCGCGCCCACTTCGGCCTTGGAAGTGACGCGGTTGCTAGTTCGATCGAGATACGCTGGCCCAGCGGTATGGTGCAGAAGCTCATCAACATCCACGCCGATCAGATACTCAAAGTCGATGAAGCCGCCAACGTTACCGGTACCAAGTGAATGCCCTGAGACAACTCGGATCGCATTCAGTCAAAGTTTTATTCTTTCTAGCCATCGTCGCGCCCGATTCAACTCGTGCTCAACAACCTAACACCTATGCCCAGGCCCAGGAAGCCTTCGCCAGCAAGCATTTCCGTGAGGCCGCCGCTCTCTTTGCAGTAGCAGCAGCAGAACAAGGGATACCTCTTACGTCGCATACCGATGCTCTCCTGATGCAGGCGGATTCACTTTTCAATCTCGATGAATCGGCCGCTGCGGAGCCCGTGCTGCACAGCTACCTCGAGCAGAACCCCAAATCATCGCCTGCCCTGTACCTTCTCGGCTATGTTCTCCAACGCCAGAACAGACCTCAAGAGTCGCTTGAGGTATTCACTCGCGCCGCCGCCATCACCACTCCGCGTCCTGAAGATCTCAGGCTGGTCGCGCTTGACTATGTTCTGCTCGACGACTATGTCGACGCTGTCCACTGGCTACGTCGTTGCCTGGCTGCCGATCCGGATAGCGCGGAGGCGTGGTATGACCTCGGTCGCGCGCAGATGTACGAAGGCAATTTTGTTGAATCCGAGCGCGATTTTAAGCGGACTTTGGCGATTAATCCGACCAGTGCGAAAGCGCTCGACAATTTGGGCCTCTCTTTCGAAGCCCAGAATCGTACCGAGGATGCTCTAACCGCATACTCCAGCGCGATCTCAGCTCAGGCAAAAACCCAGCATCCAAGCGAGCAACCGCTGCTCAATTTCGGTGCATTGCTAAACAGCAGGAACCGCTCCGCCGAGGCAATCGCTCCGCTCCAAAAGGCCGTAATCCTTGCCCCATCGAGCAGTCGATGTCACGAAGAGCTGTCTCGCGCGTACGCGGGTGCCCATCAGGAAGACCTTGCCCGTGAACAGATGGAGCAAGCAATTGCCCTAGACCCGGAAAACCCACGCCTTCACTTCCAACTCGGACAAATGTGTCGAAGAGCCGGCTTCACTAACCGCAGCCAGATCGAGTTGAAGAAGAGTGCGGAACTGTACAGCACACATTCCTCGACGACTGAAGTGGATCGGAATAGACCGAAAGCTACGACCCGTGATGCTGAAATTCGCTGACGCGGCTTCTACTTCAAGCACCCTACCGTATGACCGGTTCATCGGTGTGCAGCCAGTGATGAAGACTGTTATGGCGTGGAAGAGCATCGCTGCGCTATCCTCAGAGGGACGTGGAAGCCATTCGCCTCCCACCCTCTTTTCCATGAGTCGTCTTTTATCCAACGTCGCAGACTCTGCAATCCTGCTTGTTGTTCTGACGGTAGCGTTTTCGTACAAAAGCTTTCCACAGACTTCAATCGAGAGGGCCACAACCCTCACCAACGATCATCATCCGGCGGAAGCGGCAGAAATTCTGCGTAGCTATCTCGCCACCCATCCGGATGATGTCGAGGCACTGACCAGCCTTGCACGCCTTCGTATCGACGACGGCGATACCAGTACAGCCATACCACTTCTTGAACGAGCGCTCGAAGCCAACCCGGACTCGCGCGAAGCGAACATCACGTTTGGCAAGATCCTTATCAGTCAGCATCACTACCAGGAAGCCATGGAGCGATTCGAGATTGTCCTTGCCAATGACCGGCAAGACGTGGATGCCCGCAAGGATGAACTTACTGCTGCAACTGCTCTGGCTCTCGAGGCTCGCGCTGACGGCCGTCATGAAGACGCCTTAGCGAGCCTGAGACAGGCCCGCAAGAGTCTCCCTGACGACCCAACGCTGCTTACGGATCTTGGCATCCAGGCACAACAGATGCATTTACTGCCCGAAGCCGCGGAGGTCCTTAAGACAGCGCTCAGTCTTGCTCCAGAGCGGCTCGATACCATCTACGCCCTTGCGCGGGTCGAAACGGACCAGGATCATCTTCCCGAAGCGGAGCGGCATCTACGCGCCTATCTGGCTGTCCGCCCGCGCGACGCCTCAGCTCACTATGGGCTTGGTCACGTCCTCGAAAGACAGCAACAAAGCGATGCAGCGGCTGCAGAGTTCCAAAACTCCATCGAGCTACAACCCACCCAAACCGAATCGTATTATCAGCTCGGCCAAATCGCCCTCGACGAACATCAAGACACCTCTGCCCGCCAGTTCTTTGAGAAGACACTCGCGCGCAATCCCAGACATGGCGGTGCCCTCACCGGCCTCGGGATCATCGCATATCGCGCAAAGGACTATCCGACGGCTCACCAGCAACTATCGGCTGCCACCGAGGCGTCGCCCGATTACCAGCCAGCGCACTACTATTTGGGACTTACGCTTGTTCGACTGGGCGACAAACCAGCGTCTGATCTTGAACTCGGGATCGCCGTCGAACTAGATCGTCAACAACAGGGCAAAGGTGAACCACTTGCAACAAGCGGAAGGTTTTAGGCCAGCATATGATTTCATCGAGGTCACAACATATCTGCAAGCGATTACAATCACTACCACCAGGAGACCTACTGATGACGAGTTCCGCACGTAATATCTCACTAATCTGTATCGTCAGCCTCTTCCTTGTGACGCTTTCGGCGGCGCTTGCCGGCAACGCTCGCGCCCAGATGACGGAATCTTCTACCAGCAGCTCTGACGCGCCGATCAAGATTCGTGTCACTCGGCCTGCGCGGCCGCAGGAAATACCGCCCACCCTTTTTGGCAGTTTTCTGGAGCCCATCGGTCATTCCACCTATGGAGGCTTGTGGGCCGACGTGATTGAAAACCCATCATTCGAGGAGGGCCTCTGGTCCGCGGGCAATGTGGAGAACATGCTTCGCCAACATCCCGAGCTTCGCCGCGCGTCCTCACTCGGACTTCCGCTCCCGTGGCAGCCGCTCGACCCATCGCAGGGCAATCGATACTCACCAGTGCGCGGAGATGCCGCCAATTCAGCTCAGTCAATTCTCATCATGTCGCTGCCCGGCAAGGAGGTAGGCATCCTTCAAGAGGTCTACGTGCCCGCCCAGCGTGAGCTGAGCTATCGCGGAGGCCTCTGGCTCAAGCACGTTCGCGGGCAGGGACCTGTGAGCATCACACTTCGTCGCCATGCTCATCCTGACCAGACGCTTGCTTCGACGACGGTAGACGCTTCCTCCACCAACTGGACCAAATACTCGTTCCAACTGGAATTGAAGCCAAACCAGCTTGCCCCACTGGAGCCTGTAGATCTGGTCATATCTCTCTCTGACGACGCCCGTGCCCTCGTCGACAACGTCTCACTCAATCCGGCGGACGCGATCGACGGCATGGACCCCGACGTGATTGCGATGGCGCGCGATCTGCACTCCCCGGTGGTTCGCTTTGGCGGAAACTTTACCTCTGCGTACGACTGGAACGACGGCGTTGGCCCTATCGACAAGCGCGTCAGCAAGGTCAACCTCTCGTGGGGAATTCCGGAGTACAACACATTCGGGACCGACGAGTTCCTCCGCTTCTGCGAACTCATCCATGCCCAACCGCAAATCGCTCTGAACCTCGGTACTGGTACACCGCAACAGGCCGCCGACTGGGTGACCTACGTCGACAAACACTGGGCTGACCACAAAGGAGGCCTGCTCTGGGAGATGGGCAATGAGCTTTGGGGCGACTTTCAAGTTGGCTATCCGTCACAGCAGCGAATAGCCGATGTGACACTTGCGACCAGCCAGGCCGTCCGCAAGGCTGACCCCAGTTCTCGGCTCATTGCCACCGGAGGCGATGAGGATTTCTTTCACGACTGGAATGCGCAGCAACTGAAAAACTCCGTTGGCAGCTTCAACTTTCTTTCCACTCACTTCGTCGTAAATGACAGCGTGCAACTTCCTCATGCCTCCAGCGAATTCCGCACCATGGCCGCTTTGGCCTTGCCCTGGGGACTGGCCGAACGCATGCACGCGATCAAGCAACAGGCTGCTGCCGCCGGGCACAAGGACGTTAACGTCGCTTTCACTGAGTGGCTCATGATCTCTGACACTCGCACGGGACCCCACTTCAGCAACATGGGCGGTGCGTTGTTTGCTGGCGGCTTCCTGAACATGGTGATGCGCAACTCCGACGTCGTCTCAATATCCGACATGACCGGCATTTTGGAGTTTGGCGGTATTTGGAAGAAGCGACAGCAAGTTTACGGTGCTCCCGCATATTGGGTACTGCGTACCTACGCCAGCGCCGAGCCGACTATGCTTTTTTCCGTCGAATCCAATGCGCCCACCTACAGCATTGCGAAAGGAGTCATGCGCCTGCCAGAGATTTCCGATGTCCCTTACCTTGACATTGTCGCGGCGCAGTCGAAGGATCGAAGTAAAGTTCTCCTGTTTTGCGTGAACCGCCACCTCACTCGCGCCTTAAAAGCAACAATCGACGTCAGTTCACTTGGCATTGCAAGTGGGGCCGTAAAGATCACCACCATCGCTAGCGAAAGTATCTTGACTGAGAACGACGAGGAAGACCCACAGCGCGTTGCACCCGTGACCCATACCCGCCAACTGGCCGGGGATGTCGATTACACCTTTCCGAATGCCAGCATTACAGTCATCGAAATCCCTTTGAAACATTGAACGGTCGTTCTCGCGTAGTCAGCAGTCCGCCCGATATTTAGTCATCCCCGGCCGTGGTTTATCCGCCGTCGAGCATGTACCCAACCAATGAATTGAGCAGCACCAGCTGCGACCATGATCCATGCAGAAATGAGAACCCAGGGGCGGTGGCGTTTCTCAATCAATTGATAAGCAATGCCATGAGCGACCGTCAGCGCGAACGCTGCATAGGCCCATCTCTGCAAAAACTTCCAACGCTGCGTCTTCAATGCCCGCAGCGAATAATCATTCGAGATAGCTAAAAGCATCACAAAAAGAAGCGCAGCCGCGAGTCCGGTAAAGTTCGCAAAACCGAATTGCTTATTTTGCAGGTGGATTGGATGGAGAGATTTGAAAAAATACATCCACATCCGCCCGCGAAGATGGACGGTCAATCCGATCGCCATGTGCACAATTGCTAGAATCCCAGTCCAGATGCCCACATCTCGACGCAGATCGAAACTGATGGGATTGGGCTTGCGCCGCAGAACATTCCACGGTCCGAGACAAAGAGATGCTGCAAGAAAGATCAGACCAGCATAGGCAGTAGCCATGCTCAGTCTATGACGTACATCTGGCGGAGGCGTCGCAGTGTATGCGAGCGAAACTATGACAATTGAGGCTGCAGCAAGGGCCAAATGCTGCTTGAATCGTCGCATCCAGTAAGAGTCTTTATGCATGAAGGCAGTTTGGACACGAAAGGCATCGCCCTTGCGCGGAACTACGGCCTAAGTTTTTCCGCTTGCCTGGCAGAAGAGGAAAAAGGGGTGCAGGGAGATTGAAGCCTCCCTGCACCCTCAATGTATCGCACGGATTAGTGACCGGGCACTAGAACGAGAAGCGTGCCGTGAGTTGCATATTCCGCGGACCGTCAATCGTGCCCGTTGGAACTCCAAAGAAGGCACTGTACGGCTGGGCGTCGGGCGTTGCAAAGACATGGCGGTTGAACACGTTAAGAGCTTCAGCCTTGAGGATGAACCTAACCCTCTCGCTGATTGCTGTC